>JBBREZ010000558.1:0-4355 GCA_038225095.1 Caldilineales bacterium | reverse complement strand
CTTGAAATTGCAAGGCCTGATGCCAATCCAGCGCATCAAGCACCACCAGGTTGGCCGCTGCGCCCACCGCCAAACCATAATCAGCCAAATTCATCACCCGTGCGGGAGTCTCCGTTACCATCGGTAAGACTTGATTCACCTCACCCTGCCAAGCAAACTGTCCGTTGTGCGCCATAAAGTTCGCCACTTCTAGCATGTCGTTGCGGCCAAAGGGATAATACCAGTTGTCAATATCGTCCTGCCCACAGGCAATTGGCACACCGGCGTTGAGCAACTCACGAATACGCGTGATGCCGCGCAGCATGGGCTCGCCGGTCGCTTCAGCCGTAATCAGCGAGACATGGCTGTTGCTAAAAACGGTGATGCCGGCTGCTTTGACCAAAGCAATTACCTCTGCGGCATAGTCATCGGCATACACCGCCAGCGCCGCACATTGGGTGGCGCAGACGCGACCTTGATAGCCGGTGGCAATCGTCTGACGCGCAACGTCTTCCAGCGTGCGCAGCTTGGGATCAAGCGCATCATCGCAGACGAAATGGAGATCCTTGTTAAACTGGCGCGCCAGGTCAAAGCACATGCGCGTGTGGGCCTGTTGCGCCGCTACGGTCGGCTCAATCCACGGAATGCCGCCTACGATATCCGCGCCTAGCCACAACGCTTCTTGCATGAATGTTTGGGTTTGGGCGTTCAGCACCCCGGCTTGCGGAAAGGCGACCACCTGGATCGTCAGGAGATGGGCAAATTCCTGTTTTATTTGCAACAAACCCTGGAGCGCAGTCAAGCCGGCATCTTCATCCACATCGGCGAAAAGCCGCAGGGCGCAAGTGCCGTTGAGAATGGCTAAGTGTACCACTTCACGCACGCGCTCGGCCACATCTTCGACAGTATAGGTCTGTTTGACAAATTGCGCGGCCTGGAAGCGTGGCAGCGCTTGCACTGCTGCGGGTAAAGTCGCCAATTTACGCCGCCAGAAGACCTTGCACGCGTGCAATTGACCATTGACGAAGGCCGGTAATACTAAGCGACCATCTGCCTGGATTTCGCTTGTCGCCTGCTCCGCCATTGTTGGGCCTAGCGCGATAATGTGTCCGGCCTGAATGCCAACGTCCACGACGCGCCCATCCATGAGCCTGGCCTGTCGAATGATGATGTCCATATGCTTCCTTTGTTGCCCGTTTTTGCAGGAATGAATTCCGCGGCTGACAGTAGCAAGTTGCCTCAGCAACTAGGTCTGTTCCACTGTCCTATTGTCCGACTGCCCACTGCCGACTGATTTCCGTGCGCACGACCAACTGCCCGCTTTTGAACGTCGCCAGGCGCGGTGGGATCATGGTGACTGCTGTGTGCAAAGTCGCGGAATCAACGACCACCAGGTCGGCCATGGCGCCGACGTGCAGACCGTAGTCCGCAAGCCCAAGCGCCTGAGCTGGATTTTGGGTCACCATCTGGAGACTGCTCAAAATTTCGGCATCCCCGGAGAGATGGGCCACATGGGCGGCTAGATTGGCCGTGTGGAGTAAGTCATAGGCGCCGAAAGGGTTGAAGGGATCGCCCACATTATCCGATGCCGCGCAGACATTGATGCCGCGGGTCAACATTTGCTTGATCAGGGTGATGCCGCGTGGACAGGGTTTATGCGTGCGTCCCATCAACACTAGATTACACGACGGCAAGGTGATAATATTCAATTGTGCCTGCGCTACTTTGTCGAGCACTCGGCTGGCTGTTGATTCCTCCATAAACGCAAG
This sequence comes from Caldilineales bacterium, assembly GCA_038225095.1. Lineage (GTDB taxonomy): Bacteria > Chloroflexota > Anaerolineae > Caldilineales > Caldilineaceae > JAPLGZ01. The sequence continues at coordinate 2,607 of JBBREZ010000558.1, read as the reverse complement.
CGAACAACAATGACCAGCCGTCACCTGACCTTGCATACCGTGGGCTAGCGTCTGTTCGGCTAGAAATTCCAGCGCATTCATCGCCGGATCTTCGGTTTCATCAATATGGAGGTCAATTGGTTTGCCCGTTTGCTCAGCTAGGGCAAAGACCGTGCGGATGGCGTTGTGCGGATCTGGCAGCAAGGCGGGCGCACCGCCCACAAAGTCTGCACCAAGCCGCAGCGCCTCATGCAGGACACTATCATAGGCGGCGGTTTCTCCTGGCCAGCCCAAGGCTACGATCTGGATCTCCACCCGATTCCGCCACTGCTCGCGCACCGTCAGGATGGTTTCGAGCGCCACCAGATCGCGCATTTCAACCACATCTATATGGGTGCGGATGGCGGTCGTACCCATTTGCACCGCCATTTGAATGGCCTGGTTGGCGCGCATTTGGAAACTGGCAGCGGATAGCGTTTGCCGTGAGGCTTGCCAAATGTCAATCGCCTCAAGTAGCGTCCCGCTCTGGTTGGGCAACGGGAACAGGGTCTTGTCCAAGTGAACATGGGCATCCACGAAGCCGGACAACACCACCCGCCCCGTGAGATCCCATTCCTGGCGTCCCATCAAGGGCAAATGTTCGCTGATAGCCTTGATTCGTCCTTGATCCAGCGCAATGTCTACCGTTGGGCCATCGTCAGCAATCTGGGCATTGCGCAAGATCCAATCCACCGTTTCAGCCATGCGCCACCTCAAAATGACTAATCGCCGCGATCATGCGTCCCAGTTTAGCCGTGGCCGTGGCTAATAAGGCCGTGCCTTTTTCTGCGCTGGCCGCCGTGGCGTCCCCAAAAACGCCGGTTGGGCTCCAATCGCGCGTCAACCAAGCCGCACTCGCTTGGCCGAACAAAAAGAGCGGCGCAACGTCGGCTGGAAAATTCGGATAATGGCGCACCGCCTGTTCCATCTGCACCAGTTCGGGCGCGAGCGCCAACACGAGCGACGTTTCGATCTCACCGGCATGAATGCCAAAACGTTGTTCTTCGGGCGTGGTGGGAAACGGTGGATCGCAGTAGAGCGCCGGATGCAGACAAAAGGTGAGCAAACCTGTGTTTGCCCGAATATCGCGCGCGGCGGCATCCAACACGGCGACGTTGCCGCCATGTCCATTAAAAAAAGCCAGCCGCCGAAACCCCGCTTGTTGCACACTGGCGGCAACGTCGTGTAATACGGCCGTCAGGGTCGCCGCCGACAGTGACATTGTACCAGGAAAACCCAGGTGCTCATTGCTCTTGCCATAATTGACCGCGGGCAAGGCCCAAGCCTGAACATCTTCGGGCAACTGGGCCAGGGTGTGCATCAAAATCTGGGTGACGAGCAGTGTGTCGGTCAACGTGGGTAGGTGGGGGCCATGTTGCTCAACGGCCCCCACGGGCAGGATCACGACACCAGGATCTTTGGGCAAATCGCGAATTTGTGGCCAGGCAAGATGGGCGAGAAAGCGTTCGGTTGGCATGTTATTGATTCCTCGTACCCATGCTCTGCGTGGGAACGCCGTGATGACGCTTTGCGTCTGGTGGTCTTATCGGAAGGAAGGGACGCGGTCGGATGCAGCCATCCGCAGCGTCCAGACTGCGTGCCCACGCCAGAGCGTGGGCACGAGTAGAAATTTAAGCGGGCTAACCAAACATCTTTCACTTTCACACACTATGCCGATACAGGCGTCAGGGACTGAACGTTCGTATTGATCCCAAAATAAGCGTGAGTTATGATTACATCACGCCAAAATAGCTTACCCATTTGATTTCAACAAGCGTTGCCTTGTTTTGCTCGTTGTATGGCTCTGTCGTCGCTTGCGTGGTGGCAAAGCAACCACTTGCCAGCCGCTTGCCGCTTCTTGCTGTTGCAAATCTTGAACAATTGCCTGCAAATCAAAGTTGAACTTGGCCGCATGTTGTTGGCGTGCCTGGCGCACTTTCCTCAACGATCGGATCGTCACCCATCGTAATACCTTCCTAACAACTCCTGTGGTGTACAGATGATTGGTGGTTCGTACCCTTCATCACAGCATTGGCAATGTGTTTGAAATTCCAAATCAACAAGTACTCCATGCCATGACTGGTTGCAATCGCAATATGCAGCGCATCTTCCACTACATTCTTTGGAACGGCGCCCTTGTTGACCAATCGTTCTGCCAATCGGTCTCCTTCCTCTGTCAACTGCAAGAGCGGAATTTCTCGCAAGATCTGTAAACGATCTGTGGCTGCTTTTTCATCCCCAAACCTTGCTTCTTGGACAACAAGCTGCGAAATGTAAAGTTCAAATTCTAGGCGTCGCTGTTGCCACCATTCCTGAGTAACTTGTTGATTACCAGCAATGATTAGATCCCGATTAGGCCGTGAAGTCAGATAGCTAATGACGCTGGTTTCCACATAAACTTTGGATTTCATTCTTGTATCATACCAAAAGTTTCATTCTCTGCCTAGTGATACTAAACAGGATGCTCAAAATGTCTTTCATCCTGGTCTGCGAGCATCTGCCTTCCTGCGACATGATGCCTGTGACGAACATAATTGTCAGTTGCCGTTGCTAACGAGACTAAAACTCTGGGTGACGAGCAAAATATCT
>JBBREZ010000557.1:0-4394 GCA_038225095.1 Caldilineales bacterium | reverse complement strand
TTTCTCGGACAAAGATTGATACAGATTTTTCATCTGGGCTTCAATCTCTTCCTTATAAGGTTCTAGTTTTTGCATTGTCTCAATAGTTTATTCTTTTTACTCAAAACCGCAACTCACAGGCTTTATTTAATCCGTATTCCTTAGTACAATGTAATGGCGGGCACAGTTGGCGGCGAAAATCGTTGAGGGATTAGCCAATTGCTGGGTGCGCCGCCAACCGCATGCCCCTACTGATTTAACGGTCTAGCTTTTCTCCGTGCTGCTCTGTGCCACCTCGGCGCGCTCTGTGTTCCGTGGTTGCTGTGTAGAGCGCTTACGGGCGGCGGAAATTGGGGAAATCTACCGCCGAACTGCGCTGGGCCACCGATTGCTCGGAGAGCGGGCCGGGCGCAGACCAATCGGCGGCGTCGTAGACATCCATGTCCGGCGGGAGACCTTCGCGCATGGTCTGGATCAACCGATAGTTCATGACGAAGTCCATGCCGCCGTGGCCACCGCGCTTGCGCGCAATTTCGCCCAGATTGGTCCAGAGCGGATCTTCCCATGCTGCCCGATAACTGTCAAGCGATAGCCATTCTGCATGCTGACCAACGCCATCCAAGAAGAGGCGCGGCGGGTAATCACGAAAAGTGCCTTTGGTGCCGGCGATCAGAAAGAGGCGCTCATAGGGGCGCGGCGTGAAGACATCGTGTTGCAGGACAATCGTTTTGCCCTGTTTCGTGCGCAACAAACTGATGTTCATGTCGCCACATTGATAGATTTCCTGCCGTTTCGCACTGTCCGTAGACACGGTTCGGTCGCGATAGGCCGACAAGCCAGCCTCGCGACTGCTCATGGAAACCATATAATCAAACGTGTCACCGTTGCCAATTTGCAAACATTGCGCCACCGGGCCTAACCCATGCGTGGGGTATAGATTGCCATTGCGTTCAACGTGTGGTTGTCGCCGCCAGAGCCCTTCTGCCTGATCGCGCAGCAATTCTGAGCGCAAATCATGGATGTAGGCGCACTCGGCGTGGACTAATTCGCCCAACAGGCCACCCTCCACCATGCGTTTGGTCAACATTTCCCAGTAGTCGTAACAACAGTTTTCCAGCATCACGCAGTGGCGGCGCGTCTGCTCGGAGGTTTCGATTAGTTGCCAACATTCTTCCAGGGTAACCGCTGCCGGCACCTCCACCGCGACATGTTTGCCCGCTTGCATCGCTGCCACCGCGTAGGGCGTATGGGTTGCCCAAGCCGTGGCAATATAGACCAGATCGAGCGGTGAGTCGATCAACTGTCGCCAGGCTGTGTCGCCCGTAAAAACTGTGGGCGGCGCTTGGCCAGCCGCAATCACGGCGGCGGTGGCACGGTTTGTTGCGGCGGGCAGCGTATCCGCCACCGCTGTAACCGCCACACCTTCGCAGGCCAATAGTTCACTCAACTGGCTAAGGCCACGCCCACCAGCGCCGATTAAGCCCACGCTGACAGTTTCATGCCGCTCAAATGGAACCTTATGCATTGTCTTCATTCTGTAGCTACCTTGCTCTTTCTGATGGATAAATTTATCTAGGGCTAACGCCGAGCAGTATACAAGCGACCCGTTGGCGCGTCAATTAGCCCCAAATTTCATCTGCGCCTGTTCGCTCATCAAATGGTAGAAATCAGGCATGCCTGACCTCTACCATTTGATGAGCGACTTTTATATGATTTATCCATCAGCAAAACTAGGCCAGGCACCACTGTGCCTGGCCTAGTTTTGCTTAGCTTCAGTGTTGGCTAGGGGCTTAGTCCAGTATTGTTTTCAAGGCAACTGTAGCTTACTTGGTGGTTGTCTGGGTGGCGCTAACCGGTTGCGTCTTCGTGGTTGGCTGCGTCAGCGTCAACACTTGAACAGTCGTTACACTCTGGGTGGTCGTGATCGCTTGGGTGTTTGTTTCCGCCTGCGTGCCGGTGAGGTTTTGCGTATTGGTTAAGACCTGGGTTGTAGTGACTGGCGTGACAACAGTTAAAGTGTGGGTGCCCGTGAGCGTTTGGGTTCCCGTCGTCGTAGCCGTTATGCTGATGGGGGAGCTAGCAGCAATGATGGCCGCTTGGGTTTCCCACGGCAGTTGTCCCGGTGTGTCGCAGCTCTTGGCAATAGCGAGTACGATCCAGATGACGCCAACAATCAATAGGGGCGAAAGACGGCTGGGGCGTAAGATTGGGTTGCGATTCATAAAATCCTTGATTGACTAATGGCGTACTGATTGCTTGTGAATAGTAGATGATGGTTGCGCTTTTCTGCCGCCGTGGTTGCGAGCAAGATGATAGCTAGCGCTATTTGTACCTTATTTTCAACGTTCGTTCAAATTCTAGGGTGACGCAATTAGCAAAGGGTTTGTCGGGGAGTTTCTTTGTTCACGAAACAGTTAATTCATCCAGTACAAGCACCTTCAACTCGGTTATCCGTTTGAATTGTGTATCATTGGTGAGAAAAGCATCACAGCCTGCGTCGATATCCCTTGCTAGTTGTAGCGCGTCAGGCAGGCGAATGTTATAGCGGGCGCGCAGATCCGCCGCACGTATAGCCGTTTGAGCATTCATTGTCTGAAATATGGTGTTTCTGCCAGTTGTTATCAACTCGATAAACGCTCGTTGCAGTGAGACATTCCCAGTGTGGTATGGTACAACAAGACAGTCAGCTAGCGTCACCGGCGAGGTAATAGCCGTCAAGGAGCCTGCATCGATTTGGTTAAATACAATGTCGACCAGTGAAATATAATTAGGGTTTTGTTCTACATAGTAACAACTGGGGCGGTATCCAGAAACAATCGCAAAATGCCGGTTAGTGCGTCACTGATTTTCATGGAGTCCGTCTCCACTGCCGTTCGCGTGCTTCATCGCCCTCTCGCCGAGTCCGTGAAACCCACGCTTGTGCGTCTTCACCCAGCATCGGATAAGTTGCCATACCACGAATTTCACGCCACTTTCGCCGCGCTGGTTTGGATGGTTGTGCTCCAGCTTTTATGCCACTTCGGGCGCGTTCGGCAATTTGCGCTACTAACGCTAGTTGTTCTTCCAGCGTCAATTGCTCTGTTTGTTTAACCAGTTCCTCTAATGACATTGTCGCCATATTATCAACTCCTTGCTATCAATACGTTCGCCGCCTGCCCTTATTATATCACAGTGCTCTCACCGAAGCAGCGTTCAATGCTTGTGCCCCTTTCCATCGCCGAGTTTAGCTGATAAGGAATGACGAATAAATAATAGACAAATAAATAATAGACAAACCAAATAAAGGTTGCACATTGGTAGAGGCACGGTATACCGTGCCCGTCCAGTTGGATTGTGCAGAGTCTATTTGGTTTGTCTATAAGTTGTCCATTGCGGAGATTAAAGCGTAGAGATTGGAGAGTACAGGGCAACGATCGCTAATCTCTACGCGCCAAGTTATTGAATCACTACGCCTAACCAACACCAAAGGGTAGATAGCCCTGAGGATGTATCAACCTTTCTTCATCAGCAGGCGCGCCATTTTGTTTACAACTTTTCGCGCCGCCGCAAAAAATCGGTGCCCATGATCAGGAGCAGTGAAAAGAGACCTAGAACCAGTGCCGCACTGTAAGCGCCAATGTATTGGCGATCATCTAGCGCACGGTAGATATAGAGGGTGGCTGTCTCGGTTCGTCCCTGTATGCCGCCGCCGATGACCAGCACCGCGCCAAATTCACCAAGTGCACGTGCAAAGGTCAGGGTGATGCCATAGATAAAGCCCCAACGGATCGCCGGCAACGTGACATACCAAAACGTTTGCCAGCCGTTGGCACCCAAGGTGGCCGCCGCTTGTTCTTGTTGAATGCCAAACGCTTCGAGCACTGGGATCAACTCGCGCACCATAAAGGGTAAGGTGACGAAGAGGGTGGCTAAAATCATGCCTGGCAGCGCAAAGGCAATTTTGATGTTCAAGCTGGCAAGCAACGGTGCCAACAGCCCGTTGCGGCCAAAGAGCAACAAGAGCATGTAGCCCACGACGACGGGTGAAACGGCGAAGGGCATATCGATCAAACCGTTGAGCAGCTTGCGCCCAGGGAAGCGATGCCGTACGATCACCCAGGCGGTGAGCGTGCCAAAGCTGGCATGCACGACTACGGTTAATAAACTGATCAACAGCGTCCGCCAGAAGGCTGAAAGCACGTCTGGATCGCTCAACGCGGTGAAAATGGGCAGGATGCCACTGGAGAAAGCGCTGATCACCAGCCGGATCAATGGCGCCACAATCAAAATGGTGACATACCCTACGACAAGGCCAATCACCAGCCGTCGCCCCCAAGTGCTCCGGCGCGAAAGCGGACGGACAACGGGTGTGATCATCGGGGGCGTGTTGCCGGCGCGTGGGTTTCCCCGTAGCGTCGCTGTGGTCATGCGCTCTC
>JBBREZ010000556.1:0-4401 GCA_038225095.1 Caldilineales bacterium | reverse complement strand
GTGCGGCTAAAAGCACGCACCTACGAATGATTTTGTTCGGCAAACACTGGATACTTATTTCATTGAAATGGCCTAAGGGCTCATGGTATCGGTACCATTAGATATGCATGCTAACCCAAACTAGTTTTACTTGTCAAATATAGATAGGCAACGGTTTAAGACAATCAGGTCGTAAAGACCGTCTCCACGCCAACATTTTGCAGCGGCGGTGCATCTTGGTAGAGGTAGCAGGCGACCGCACGGTGCGCATCGGTGCGATAGAGGGTTGGCTGCTTTGTAGCGCACACCTCCATGACGTGCGGGCAGCGATCGGCAAACTTACAGCCAAGCTGGCTGGCAGCGGGCTTGATCACGGCCGGGGCCGCCTCATCGCGACGCCACAGGCGTTCGGGAACGGCCAGGGGGATAGAACCCATTAATAATTGGGTGTAGGGATGTTGGGCCGTTTGCACCACTTTGGTCACATCACCGGCCTCCACCACCGCCCCATGATAAAGCACGATCATATTGTGGCTGATTTGATAGCCCGTCGCCAAATCATGCGTGATGTAGATGATCGAGATGCCAAACTCCTGATTGAGCTTTTGCAGGTTGCCCAAGATGGTGGCGCGCAGTGAAGCATCCACCATTGAGACCGGTTCGTCCGCCACGATCAGCCGGGGTTTGAGCAGCAGCGCCCGCGCCACCATAATACGCTGGCGTTGTCCGCCGCTCATCTGGTGCGGATAGCGACCGAGCGTCTCTTCCGGTTGCAAACCCACGGTTTCCAACACCTCCTCCATCAGCTTGCGGGCGGCACGCCGGGAGTTAGCCAGCTTAAACTTGGCAATTGGCTTGGTCAGGACATGATCTACTTTGTAAAAGGGGTTATAGACGCCGTACGGGTCTTGAAAGACAAATTGCACGTCATGCAGAAATTGCCGCCGTTCGGTTTTGTTCATCGTGTGGACGTTGTGTCCGCGGTAGAGCACCTCGCCCTGCGTCGGCTTTTCCAAGGCCAGCAACAGGCGCGCCAGCGTTGTTTTGCCGCTGCCGCTCTCGCCCACCACCGCTGTGATCAGTGGCGGCGTGTCGTTCAGGGTCATCGAGAAATCTTCCAGCGCGACAGTGCGCTTTTTGTCGAACACGCCACCGCCAAAAATCTTGGTGACGTTGCGAAACTCAATCAACGGCGTCATGACGTTTCCTTAGAATTAGCCATTCAGTTAGTTAGAAGAGATTAGAGACTGGAGATTAGAGATTGATGCCTACTGCCTACTATGACAGCGCCAGGTTGTTAATCGGTAGACCACAGCGGAGCCGGCACGCCTACGGGCCGGACCCTGCGCACGCGGCCGTGCTTGCTCCGCCCTTGCGCGCAACCTTGCGCTGTCATCCTAATCTCCAGTCTCTAATCTCTTTATATCAAATGACACGCTGCCCAATGCTTTGGCGTCACTTCTTGCAGAAGCGGTGCTTCGGCAACGCAACGGTCAAAGGCATGCGGGCAACGGGGATGAAAGGCGCAACCCGACGGTAAATTTAACAACTGCGGCGCCAACCCAGGGATGCCACGCAAAGGTAGCTTCTCGGTGACTGAAGGCAAGCTTTCAATCAACAGGCGGGTGTAGGGATGTTGGGGTGCCATGAGTGTTTCGCGAATTGGCGCGATTTCCGCCAACCGCCCGGCATACATCACACCCAGGCGGTCCACCGTCTGCGCCATCAAGCCCATGTCGTGGCCCACCAAGATGATCGACGCGCCCAACTCGGCTTGCACATCTTGCAACGTTTCGATCACCCGCTTTTGCACCACTACATCCAAGGCACTGGTGGGCTCATCGGCGATGATAATTTTGGGTTTCAGGCTAATGGCAATCGCCATTGCCACGCGCTGTTTCATACCGCCGCTCAGTTCATGCGCGTGCATGTTCGCCACTTCGGCGCGCAACCCGACCCGTTCCAGCAAATTTACGACATGCTGATCCGCCTCTGCGCGCGACCGGACCAGGCCGTGGTCGCGCGGGCCATCCAGAATCTGCTCGCGGATGCGCGTCACCGGGTTGAGCGAATTCATGGCGCCTTGCGGGATCAAGGCAATTTCGGCCAGGCGCACTTTTTTGTACGCTTCTTCCCCGATCCCGACTAGATTACGCCCATTGAGCAGGATTTCACCGCTGGCCACGCGCCCAGGCGAACGGATCAGCCCGACCAGCGCCATGCCCAGCGTTGTCTTGCCCGAACCAGATTCGCCGACTAAGCCCAAAATTTCACCCTTGTGCAAATCAAAGCTGACATCGTTGACCGCCTTGACGGGACCGCGCGCGGTTTCATATTGCACCTGAAGCTTACGCACTTGCAACACAACATCACTCATAGACTGCGCCTCGCCCGTGGATTAGCAATTTCGTCCAGTCCCATGGATAACAGATAAAGCCCATTAAAAAGAATCGAGATGACAACGATAGGCGGCGCCCACCACCACCACCAACGGTTGATGACCGCGCCATTCAAAATTGCCCAGTAGATGGTCATGCCCAGGGTGGGGGAGTCAACCGGGCCGAGGCCGAGGGCTTCTAACCCGATTGAGGCAAGGATGGCCGACGAAATGGCGCCAACCAGCGACGCGGCGAGATAGGGCAGCAAATTGGGCATCAGTTCGAGGAAAATAATTTCCAGCCCGCTCATACCGGTGAGCCGCGCTACTTCGATATACGGTCGTTGCTTCAGAGTCAATACTTGCGAACGGATGACCCGCGTCGGGTAGAGCCAGGCGAGGAGGCCGACGATCAGCGCCATGTTATTGACGTTGAGCCGCCCGCTAAACGAGATGGCGAGGATAATCAGCACCATTAACCCCGGCACTGTCAGCCCAACATCGACTACGCCGCGGATGATGGTATCAATCCAGCCGCCATAATAGGCCGAGACAAAGCCAAGCACTGTCCCCGTGCCCAACCCAATCAGACCCGCCAGCAAGCCAATGCGCAGGGTGAGCGGGATGCCAGCAATGATGGTGGCAAAGAGATCGCGGCCTAGTTTGTCGGTGCCAAAGGGATAGGCGGCCGAAGGTTTTAACAAAGGACGCGCCGCCAGCGGTTGGGCATCTTTGGGATCAGTGATGTAGGAGCCAATCACCGCGAATAAAAAGAGCGTTACTAGCAGCACTAAGCCGAGCACCAAAGCAGGATTGCGGCGCAGAAAACGCCCCACGTCGCGCAAGCGCATCCGCCACACGGCCTCGGCAACCGGCACCGCCATCCCCATCGGCGCATTGGACATAATCTGACTCGAATTCATGGGCGCTTCGCCTCACTTTTCATAAGAAATCCGTGGATCAAGCACAGGGTAGAGTAAATCTAAGAGCAAGGTGGCGAGACCAATCGTGACAATCGAGAAGAAGACGACGCCTTGCACCACAAAATAATCGGTCTCGCGGATCGCGCGCCACAACAACGAGCCGATGCCGGGGTATTGAAAGACCACTTCGACCAACACCGCGCCAGAGATCAGCTGCCCCAACACCAACGCCATGCCGGTCACCTGGGGCAAAATGGCGTTGCGCATGGCATAGCGCAGAAAAAGGGTGCGTTCGCTCAACCCCTTGGCATCGGCAAAGATCATGTAATCTTCACCTTGTGTCGTCACCATCATGGCGCGCATTCCAAGCGCCCAGCCGCCGATTTGCACCAGCAAAATCGATAGCGCCGGCAAAATGGCATGATAGACCAGATCGAGCACAAAATTCCAATTCCAAGCGGGGAGCGTACCCGGTTCATAACCACCACCGGAAGGTAATAACTTGACGGCAAAGGCAAAAAGATAGAGCATCACCAGCCCTAATAGGAAATAGGGGATGGCATTGAGTGAAAGCAGTGGGCCAAAGAGCCACTGGATATAGCGGGGCGCGCGCGGCCAGCCAAAAAGCGCGCCTAGAAAAGTGCCAATAAAAAACGAGAGCAGAAACGAGACGCTCAACAGCCCCACCGTCCACGGCATTGCATCCATCAACAGGTCGATCACGCGGCTGGGATAGTGGGCAATCGAGTAGTTGAAATCAAAGCGCGCAATATCGCCCAGGTAGCTGAAGTATTGCAGATAGAGCGGGCGATTCAGACCAAATTTCACTTCGTAGGTCTTGATAATCTGTTCCATGCCCGCCTGCGTCGCACCGCCGATCATCGCCTCGCGCATCAATTTCTCGCGAATCGGGTCCTGACCGGTCAGACGCGGCAGAAAAAAGTTCACGGAGGCGGCCAGCCAGACAATGACGAGGAAGAAGAAGACACGCTGGATGATATAGTTGAGTCGCAAAAGAGAAACTCCTTTTGGCAAAAAATAGGGAGACAAGGAGAAGGGGAGACAAGGAGAAGGGGAGACAAGGAGAAGGGGAGACAAGGAGAAGGGGAGACAAGGAGAAGG
>JBBREZ010000555.1:0-4403 GCA_038225095.1 Caldilineales bacterium | reverse complement strand
TATGCTGATTGGTGGGCGCCGTAAAAGGTACATCAAGGTAAATCAACTCGATCTGAGTAATTTTCATGGTTGTTCTTGCTCCTGCTACAATGGAGACGGCCATTATGAAGCTTATAGTATGCATGATCTGGATTAACAAAGATGGGTAGACAGGTATACAGATGATGCCTACCTATTTCCGTCCCATCTACTGATGGGCGTCTCCTTGTCTACTAGTGGTGAATGCTGATGCCGAATCAGGTCTATTATGCATTTATCGTAAAAAGCGGTTACATAGAGGGCGTCGCTACGCTTATCGAGGAGACGCAAAGTACACAAAGAAAGCTCAACAATAATTTGTTTTTTCTCTGTGTACTCTGTGAATACTCCGTGCTCTCTGTGTAACCGCTTTTGTTACGTGTTAGTATAGCAGCATCATAGCCTGATTTTCGTTACTCGTCAAAGCCCTTTTTTTACCCACATAGAAAGCCATTTATGTTGATTTCATCCACCGTTCAGGCCGCGCTAACGCTGCTCGAACAAACAACCGGCGTCGTCATTCCGGTTTACTTTCATGCTGACACCGATGCCGACTTTGGTACGGCCCTGTTGCGTGACACCGTCCACATGTTTGCCCGCGAACTTGCCGATCCCAGCCTGATTTGTCTGAGCGTGGACGGGCAAGGTGTGCCGCTCACGCTTGCCAAGCGCGTGGCCACAGAATTTGGCGCGCGTCTTGTGCATGGCGAACGTAATCAGGGTAAACTAGCGGCGGTGCGCAACGGCATGGCGGAATTATTACAAAAGACCGACGCGCGCTATCTGGCCGCGATTGACCAGGATGGCGACCATTTTGCGAATGAGTTGCTCAACTTCGTGCGCTGTGCCGAACATGTTGCGCAGACAATGGCGACGGATCAGGTGCTTGTACTGGGCAATCGACTCTCCCGCCATCGCCCGTTGGGTTTCTTGCGCGGCGAACAAGAGGAGTTGGCGAACTACATGCTGCTCGACGCGCTGCACTACGCCGCCGTCGTCAGCCAGCAGCCGCTGCCCTTGCAATTTGCCAACACAGTTGATCATTTACCAGATTTTCATTCGGGTTATAAATTTTTCAGCCGACGCACAGCCGAAGCGGTTTTTCTCAGCGAACCAGACCTGGCTGGCTGTGATGAAACGGCCTATTACCGCCACGCCTGCGAAGCGGTGATGACGGTGGAAGCCATACAAAGTGGCGCGCTGCTGGCAACGGTCAATCGGCGCACATTCGACGAACAACCGCTCTCGATCTTTGCCCGGCTGGACCGCAGTGTGCTGGCGGCCAACATGATCATCTGGCCGTGCAAACGGCTGGGCGTCCCTGGTCACTTTGTGGCGCAATGGCTGACCAACCATTTGCCCAAATTGTTGCTCGGCTCGCTCGCACCCCAAGGCCGCGACGAACTGCTGGCAATTCGTGACCTAGTGCTTAAGGCGTATGACTTAGCGATCCCTGGGGAGAATTACGGTGAGGTAGTGCGACCGCGGTTTATTTAGAAACCGTTTAAAAAGTCCGTGTAGGTGCGGTTTGTAACCGCACGGTCTTGGTTAAATGAGTCGTGTGCGGTTACAAACCGCACCTACCCCATTGCGTCAAAGCCACCAATCGAACTTTGCACACCGTCTCTTATAGACAAACCAAATCAACTTGGCACAAACGCGGAGGAGGCATTCTCTAATGCCGGTCCGGTCGCACAAGCGCGTGCGCTCTCCACGTTTGTGCTACTTCTACTTGTTTGCTCTATTAGGAAAACGTAGCATCACAGCAGACACGGCCTTGCGGCTGGGACAATGGCTAGGCACGGGAGCAGAGCTTTGGCTCAACCTGCAAAAAAATTATGAATTGCGCCTGGCGCAACAAGAGAAAGGGGAGGAAATCAAGCGTACGATTCCTACCCGTTCCCCGGTTGCGCAAGCAAACCTAATCCAACAATGACTAGACTTTATGCGGAATAAGTATAGACAGGGAAACAGGTAGACACGTGTTTTCTCCCTGCCTCCCTGTTTCCCTGTCTACCTGTTTCCCTGTTTCCAGATAATCTCTATTTAATTCATTTGCTTTTTACTTGACCTTCCCGCGCCCTGCCACCGGCCAAATTACCTCGATCTGTTCACCGCGATAGCCGACCAGTTCATCGTGTAAGTTGAGGCACATCTCCTGGTGCAGCGGAATAAAGGTGAGCCGCTCGCCCACTTTGAACTGATGGGTGGACGCGCCCGTATCGACATGACCGTGCTCGACCGACATGCCGTAAATCTTGATTTCGGGGTGCTCCACGCAATAACCGTAAGGCGTCGGTGGGTAGCTAGCAAAGGTTTTCATGCCGCCATCAATGATCACCCGGCCCGGCGCGGGCGTGCTGACCACGGTGGTGATCACACGCAACGGGCAGCGTTCATCGCTCAGATCGGCGCTGCTGTTCACCCGCGTAGGCCCTTCCCAGAGATAGGAACCGGCGCGATGTTCGGTAGCGCCCAGTTCTTTGGAAAGCGCTTCGACGCCTGTGCCGCCCAGGCTAATCGCGTGGATTGGCAGGCCATCCTGTTCGAATAAGGCCACGGTTTCGTTCAAGAACGGTTTCGCCTCGGGACGGCTGGGATAGGTCATAATGCCTTGCAAATCGACCCCAGGCAGTTCCACGATCTCACGCGCCAGCGTTTGAGCGGCCTGGGGCGACTGCACACCACACCGTTTTCCGCCAGTGTCCATTTCAATCAGCACACGCACGGAGCCACCATATTTTTGGGCGCCTTCCGAAATCCCTTGCGCCGTGGCAACGGAATCCACGGCCACTGTGATCGTGGCGCGCCGGGCCAGACGGAGCAGACGCTCCACTTTCTGTGCCCCAACAATGTTGAAAGGGATCAGGATATCCTCGATGCCGCCTGCGACCATCACTTCGGCCTCGCCCACTTTTTGCGAACAGATGCCAATCGAACCGGCCTTGATCTGCATGCGGGCGATTTCGGGAATTTTATTCGATTTCGTGTGGCTGCGCAACGGGATGCCAACCTCACGACAACGGGCATGGATATCATGAATGTGACGTTCCAATTTGTCCAGGTCAACCACAACGGCGGGCGTGTCGAGATCATGAATCAGCATAGGTTACCTCAATTCGTTGATATTCTCACGGACCTTCACAATCGCCTGCGCGATGTCATCCATTTCCGCTGGCTCGGCCAGAAGCAGGTTTTGTCCCATATAAATGACTTCATGGCAGGCTTGCTCGGAAACAGGACAGGGCATGATGCGGCTGTATTGGGCACTGAGCGGCGGTTGTTTGTAAAGGGGCCGGGCATAACCGGTGGAACACGGGACGCCTTCCGCCTTCAGTGCCTCGACAAACTGCTCGCGTGCCAGGCCGTTAAAGCCAGCCGGATCGTAACGCATCATAAAGACGTGATGCGCATGGTTATCCGCGCGTTCATCCCAGCGCATCGGTCGCAGACCATCGATCTCTTCCAGGATGGCGTGCAGTTGGCGTGCGTTTTGCTGACGACGCGCCAATTGATCATCGAAACGTTCCAACTGCGCCAGCAGGATCGCCGCCTGCCAGGCACTCAAGCGCATATTGCTACCCAACATATCATGTTCATACCAAGCACCCGTGAGCGAACGCCCCTGGTTGATAAAGCTGCGCAGTTTTTCACCCAGATCGTCATGGTTGGTCAGCAAGAGCCCGCCTTCACCAGCGGTCAGATTTTTACTGGCTTGCAGGCTAAACGAGCCGATGTGACCAATCGTGCCCATTGGCTGGCCGCGCCAGGTGCTGCCATGCGCATGGGCGGCATCTTCAACCACAAATAAGTTGTGTTTTTGGGCCAGCGCCATAATCGCATCCATATCGGCGGGCAAACCGCCGAAGTGGACGGGAATGATCGCCTTCGTCTGCGGACTGAGCGCTTCCTCGATTTTTGTCGCGTCAAGGTTGTAGGTGTCCGGTTCGATGTCCACAAAGACCGGCGTCGCCCCGACCAAGCGCACGGCGTTGGCCGTCGCAATAAAGGTATAGGGTGGCACGATCACTTCATCACCGTACCCCACACCTAGCACCCGCAACGCTGCTTCGAGTGAGAGCGAGCCATTGGCGGCGGCCAGGCAATGTTTGGCCTGATGGCGCTTGCCAAAAGCTTGCTCAAATTCATTGACGACTTCGTTAAAACCACCCCACACCCCGGATTCCAGCACTTTCAGCAGCCCTTCACGTTCGCGGCCATCCCATTGCGGCCAACTCGGCCAGGCTTCTGTACGGACGGGCGTGCCACCATTCATTGCAAGTTTACTCATGTTATTCTTTCTCTTGTAAGTTAAAATAGGATAAATAATTTACGATTTACGATTTTTGATTGACGAAGTTACTTTGACGGTTATGCTTCTTCTA
>JBBREZ010000554.1:0-4405 GCA_038225095.1 Caldilineales bacterium | reverse complement strand
CCTGCTACCCTCGGCTTGTGCGCTGGCTGTCCAACATCGAGGCGAACGCCCTTGGTCAGCACTGTTCCAGCCAAGTCAGCGCTGGGGCTTGCAACCAGTTGATGGCTTCTTATTCGCCAATCCCACGTTGGCACACCCCTGGGTGCAGCATAAAATCATCCATTCGCAACAAAATATCTATTCGATCGCCTTGGATTCCTCATCCGCCGATCAAACGGCTAGTTTTGGACGCCAGACGACCGCCGCCTATGCAGAAATTCTGCGCAAGCATACGGAATCGAGCAAAAAACAGTAATTAAAAAAATGGTTGACTTTACGATATTTTAATGCTCAGGACTTACGCACGCAAAGCTGCAAAGGTAATCCAGTGCCCCTTGTTTTTCTTTGCGTCCTTTGCGGCTTTCGAGCCCTAGGGGCACCCGCCACCGGGCGCAATTCGCTCTAGTTTGCGTAAGTCCTATGCTATAATTGATGTGTGCCTGGGTTTATGTACCCATTTCTAGCTTCCCAAGTTCAGGTTTTTGTGAATTACCACCACTATCAACTAGTAGTGGTAGCGGTGGATTTTAACTCCCCAGAACTAAAGGAGAATCTCTATGCCTCAAAAAATGTGGTTGCTCATTGTAGCCATGCTTAGTTTGCTCGGCGGCTATATCGGGGCAATTGGTCCAGCCAGTTGGAACCAGCCAGTTGAGGCACGGTCTACGATTATGCCTGATCAACCTCAGATTGTGTTCTTGGCCGCGCCTGGTGCGCAGCATGGATTATTCACGGAAGCTACCTGGCAAAGCAAGGGTGTAACGCTGTACCATGACTGGAAAACGGTACAAGTTGCAGGGACAGCAAAGCCATTAGATGCGTTACTGTTCGATCCCACCGCTTTAGCCAGTGCCGGTGATGCTGAGCGTGCTTGGGTCCAAGCTCAAATGAAGGAAGGCACGGTGGTTGGTGGGGTAGGCGTTGACCTCAAACAGTTGGCAACGATGGTGGGTGTACCAACCCTTCGTGCCCCAGGTGAGGCAGACATTCCGCTTGGCGATGATGGCTATCTCCTGTTCTATGCCTACGCTGTTGGAAAATCAGAAGATGCTCAGCGCTGGCAGCGTCAGAATATACTAGCACGCATGCTCAGTGGTGAAAATGCAGCCCCAACAGGGATTGAGGGCTATATGCAGACAGCGAACGGCAAAGCGCGCGGTGAATTGTCATCCGAGCAAGGGGTAAATGTTTTTTTTCTTGACCTAAAATCGCAGATTGTGGCTACTTATCAAATGCGAGTTGACTATGCACAAGCCGTGAAAGAATCGGCCGGCGAAAGTAAATAACAGGAGCAAACTATGCGCGCAATACAATGGCAAACCACCAAGTTTTTGTGGATGAAATATGTGGTAGTTACTTTGATCATGGCATTGATCGGAGCAGGAATTGGCATCCAACAAGTTCTGCTGAGACAAAAAATGTCAATGTGACTGCATCGGTAATGTGGGTACGGCTAAAACTGTAGGAAATCCATCAAGTGGTTCTGTAGGAACCTCTAGCTCAACAACTTCACTGTTTTACCTTCGTGCCCATATTAGGATTTGGCATACGGGTCCTCGGCTTCAGCAGGAATATAATAAGACATGGAACAATTCGACGGGAGGTAACACAGCTTCAGTTGTTTCTGTTGGCGCTGGTGACACGCTACAACCTACCGTGATCGTGGCTGTTTATATTTTATCGTCGCCACCAGCAAGCCATGTGCAACTCCATCACCGCTAACAGATCGGCAGTAATTGCCCAGGCCCGTACATATCTGGCGTCAGCAAAAGTATTCTATGCTGGCGCTGTAAAGTTTGCCGAGAAAAAAGAACCAGCCGGCACCATCGAAATTTTTAAGCTAGACAAAGAAGCCATACCAATCGAGTAATCTAATTCCTGTTGTCGGAGCAATCACTGCTGGCGCAGCAAGTAGCCGTCCCAACCAGCAGCCCGAAAGCACACAGCCTTCGGGCTGCTGGTCCTTTTTCAGACAGAAGCTTAATGAACTTCTGCTGATTTTTCCTTTTCGAGTGCCTCGCGATGATGTTTGAGCAAATCGGCGGGGTCGTCGATTTTGTCGCCGCCATGCAGTTCTTCGGCAGTGAAGTTACCCCGTTTGACTTTGGCCGGATCAAAGAGCGCCGGGTCGCTGGGTTGAGCCATGTAGGGCGTCATGTCCGGCGTGTTGGTGAACATGTCAAACAGATTGGTGGCGGCTGCGTCGTACAGATTCAGCGCCGGCGCGCCAACGAGCAGATTGATCGTCTTGATGATCGACATCATCGACGTGTGGTTGCCGGAGACATAGTTGCGCTTCGCCCACGGGCTGATCACGAGCAACAATGAGCGGTGCGCATCGACATGATCCACGCCGTCTTGGGCATCATCCTCGGTGACGAAGATGGCGGTGGATGCCCAGTACTTGGAGTGGCTGATCAATTCCACCACACGACCGAGCGCCAGGTCATTGTCCGCCACGTAAGATTCCCTGGTGGGCCAGCCTTGCTCTGGCTTGGGGCCAGCCGTGTGATCGTCGGGCAGGTAGAGATTGATAAAGGGGGGCAATTCCTCGCCACCATCCACATAACGCGTGGTAAAATCCTGGGCGAACACGTCCGCCCGATATTGATCGCTAATATTCATGTTGTAGGTCGGGAAGCTGCGGTGCGTGCGTTCAAACAATGGTCCCGGCATCGGGACATTGACCGGGAGACGCGCACCGGTCGGCTCCATGTCGGCATCTTCAGAGATACCGGCAAACTCGAAGCCTTCGCCATAATTGTAAAATTCGACCTTGTTGCGGTAGAGATGTTCCCAGATCGAGCCGGCTTCCGGGTAATCTTCCGGCGCCAATGCTAAGTTGGATTCGGTGAAGCCCAGGCGTCCCGGCGCGGTATCCGACTCATAGCGGAAATTACGTTGATCGCCGTATGAAGCCGCCCAACTGGTTTCCACAAACTCATCTGGCGCAACGCCCACCAACCAACGATGCCCATCCGCAGAGACATCGGAATCGACATAGAAGTTGTCACTAAGCGCAAAACGGTGGGCCAAAGCGTGATGGTTTGGTGTCACCTTTTCACCGTAACGCGCCAGCGCTGGGACGCCGTTTGCTGCACGGTTGCTCATCTTGCCAAGGTCGCCAAAGACTTCGTCATAGGTGCGGTTTTCTTTGGTGATAAAGATCACATGTTTGATCTGAGCATTGCAGACGGGCATCTGGGCTGTGGTTGGGCGAGCGATAAAGCCATTGTTTTCTAACACCTGGCGGCTCCAGGTTTGCAACTGGCGCTGAGCAACGTCGGTGGTAAAGTCAGGCAAATCGATGAGCGAAACGACACCCTTCTGAATCGAGCCAACATAAGTGCCTTCTGGCCCAGGCACAAATTGCGGCCCGCCGTTTGGACCGGAGCCGTAACCTTTGGCATTGGTGACGTACAAACGCTTGCCATCCGGCGCAACAGCGACTTTGGACGGGAACCAGCCGACCGGCAGATGCCCCAGCACCGTTTGCTGTTTGGTGTCGATCACAGCGACCGCGTTAATCCCAGATTCGGCGACATAGAGAAAACGATTGTCGGGGCTCAGCGCAACGCCAAAAGGCATGATCCCACGTAACTTGCCGAGGCGCGCATCTGGAATGCGCAGCGGAATCTGCCCAATCAGACTGTTGGTTGCCACATCAATGACAGCAATCGTATCACTGTGATTGTTGGCGACATAGACCCGCTTGCCATCCGTGACGACCGAGTTCGGGCTGGAGCCGCCGACCGCAGGGATGGCTTCGACGACCTCGCCAACCAGAGGGCCAGTTTTCAGCTTTGCCACAGGTTCGGCGCTCGCCAAGTCAATCGCCCAAACCGAGAAACTTTCAGGGGCATTCGGATCGCCCAAGCCCGGCACACGCTTGCCATCGACGGTTGTCCCTTCTTGAGCTTCCTTGCTGCCCTGGCCGAAAGGCGGAAAGGCCAGTTCAGTTTCTTTGACCTTCTCCTTGTTGTAGCCTTCAACAAAGGCGTACTGATACATACCGACGTTCGCCACATAAGCTGTCTTGCCATCGGGCGTCAATGCCACGCCAAACGGATAACGCCCGGTCGGCGCAACTTTGGTGACACTTTTCGTGGCGAGATCGACACCCACCAAGCGGAAGTTGGCCTGATCCACCGCCCAAAGCATTTTGCCATCGGGGGAAAGTTTTAAATCGCCAATGTAACTGTCTTTCCAGTTACGCCCGCCAGCGGCAACGTTCAAATCGAGCGTAGCGGTGCGCGTCATCGTTTGCAAGTCAAAGATCAGGATGTTGCCTTCGTTGCCGCCCGCCGCATAAAGCGTGCGGTTGTCCGGTGTAATCGCCAGCCCCATAAACACGGCCTTCAACACG
>JBBREZ010000553.1:0-4420 GCA_038225095.1 Caldilineales bacterium | reverse complement strand
TCCCGGTGTTAATGCGCGGCGTGATGCCGGTTTCGACCACCTTGCGCAAGTCAATGCCAGTGGGCGTGCCACGGAAATCGAGCGCTGGAATTGTAAATGTCTTGTGTTCGGTAAATGTGATCTCGTACATCTCCATCGTGGCTGTGATCGCGTCTTTGGGCTTGCCGCTGACGAACGTGACAATCGCCGGCGCGGCGGCCATCGCAAAACCACCAATCCCGGCGGTCTCTGTGATCGTGCTGTCGCCGATATCGCGGTTGGCGTCGGCTGATGAATAACTTGGAAAATAAAGCCCATCTGGCACCTGCGATGGCCCCGTGAACCACCGGTCACCTAAGCCACTGACGCGGATGCCAAAATCGGTGCCGTTGCGCGCCATAATCGTTACAATCGTGCTACCTTCGATGCCATGTGCGGCATCGCTCATCGCCTTGCACGCTGCCATCACGGGGTTGAGCACACTCAAAGCGTTATCGCCCAGGCCCTTGATGATGTCACCGGCCATGTTGCCATTCGGGGCTAAACGCGCAATGTGCGGGGCTAGAATTTTTGTGTAGAGAATCGAGCCAGCTTTGTTGCGATTATGGCCTTCATCGCCCATGTGCAACGCTTCAGCTAGCAGCGCGCGAATGTCGATGCCGCCGTTCGCTTCAATCGCGGCTTTGAGCACAGGCGCCATCACATCGTGCATCCAGTGCAGCCGATCTTGCACGTCCTGGCTATAGGCGCCGTAGCGCAACACTTTGCCGTACCCTTCGTTCAGGTTTGAAAAGGCGCAGTTGCCGTGTGTCTGGTTTTCGATAATATACACGGCCATCGACGCTGACGTGACGCCCGCCATTGGCCCGACCGCGTTATAATGGTGACACGGTTCAAAGTCGATCTGGCCTGACGTAGCCAGCGCCTCAGCCTCAACGGCATCTTGGGCCTTGCCCTCAAAGATCAACGCACCGATGATCGCGCCTTTGAGCGGGCCGGACATGCGATCCCAAGTGATGGGCGGACCCGCGTGTAAGATTAAATTTTCGCGCATGCCAGGGATCACATCGCGGGCGAGGCCCAGACCCGTTAGAACGGGGCGCGCTTCCATCATGCGCGTGGTGGCTTCGGTGTTGGCTTGATCAATGTCAACCATGCTTTTACTCCGTTTTGGGATGTTTTAAATAGCAAAATTTACCCTTACACCTGCCCAAGCTGTCGCCGCAATTCTCTCAATTCTTCTTCTAATTTGACTAAGCGAACTTCGGCTTCGTTTGCACGCTGCGCCTCTTCTTCTGCCCGCTGTGCTTCTGCTTGGGCGCGCTCGATTTCGATTTCGATCTGCTCTTCCGGTGTAAGTAGTCGCTCACCATTTGGTAAATATAGTTCGAGCGCGCGTTGGTTCAACCGCAGGCGCAAGCCAAGCACCTGACTATCAAACACACCTGATTCAACCGGCCGCAATTCAACATAGAGACCATTTACCAACGTGTAGCCCTGTAGCGAGGGTTTCAAATACTCGTTCAAGGGATCATAGAGAAAATACTCTTGAACACCCAGGCGCGCATATAACTCTACTTTTGACCCTAAATCAATCTTTTTGGTGCCAGGCGACGTAATTTCAAAAACGATATCCGGTATCCGTTTTTCTTCCCAAAGTTTGTAAACGCGCCGGTCATGGTTTGGATGATCTTTGACCACGAAGACATCGGGAACCACAAAGCGGCGCGGGTTGCCTTCTTCGTAATACAAGAGCAAATCACCAGAAACATAGGTCTGCTCGTGAGCAAAATATTGTTTGAACATCATAATGAGCCACATGATCCAGTGGCGGTGGGTGTCAGTTTCACCCATGGGCTTACCATCTCTTTCAGGGTAGATGATTGCTTTTTTTTGCTCTTTGACGACCAGCGTTGTATTCATCGGAACCTCCTAGGTGCGTTTCATCCGCGCCAGAATCCCTGCCAAACGTTCGTTGCCGCCCCCTGGCGGCCGCCAATCGACCTGCAGCACGGGTACATTTTGGGCCGTCAGGCTAGCCGTAAATGATTCCAAGCCGACGTTGAGGGCCGCCAGTGGCGCGTGGAGGATGGCGAGATCGACGGGTGTTAAATCAGTGGGTCGGTTCAGCGACAGCAGTTGCAGGCCAATCGCGCGCACCGCCGTTTCATTGTTGAATTCGACTTGCGCGCCCGCTGCCTTCAACTGTTCCACCTGGCGATCAAATCCTTGGGGATCGGCGTCCGTACCCACGACGACGGCGACAATGTGTAAATGGCGACCCGCTTGCTCGGCACTGGCTAGCGCTTCTGCAATCGCCGGGGCCAGTTCACTGGCTGGATCTGGGTGCGCGCCATCGCCTAGCACCACATCGAGCAGAATGATCGCGGTTTCTGGATCGGCCGCTTCTTGGTGCAAGCGCTTGATGCGCAATTCATGGTCGAGCATGGGATGAAGGCGGCCCACTGTGAATTGATCTTCGCCCAAATCGACAATCGTGTGCGCGTGGCTTACGGTGGATTTTTCTAGCTTAAAATGTTTGTCGAGCGGTGCATTGGAATAAACGGCTGGCAAATATTCTTGCAGCAGCAACATCGCTTCATAGGCGAGCGTGCCACCCGAAAAGAGCCCGCGCAGGTAACGTTGACTGGTGCGAAATGCAGAGTGTGGCGTGCGGAATTCTACCGGCGAGTTGCTCGCTTCGAACGCAGCTATTTCGACGGCGAGGGCAGCCGTAGCATCCAATGTATGGGCAAAGTAGAGATTATCTTGTTGACTTTCAACGGGTTTATAGCCAATAAAGTCTACGATTACAGGTTTGCCGGTGGCACGGGCGACGCTGAGCAGTTCCTCCGCCACTTTCGCGGCGGGTGGTTTAGAAATCAGGACGATGACTTTAGTTTCCACATCGCGGCTGAGCAAATCCAGGGCCTGGCGCGCTGTGATCGCGCCGACTGCTTCGGACAAATCGCGCCCACCGGTGCCGAACGCATGTGTGATGCCACCGCCCAGTTGGTGAATGCGCGCTGTCACCTGTTGCAAGCCGGTGCCGGATGCGCCGACCACACCAATCGCGCCGCGGCGCACCCGGTTGGCAAAGCCCAGACCGACGCCGTTGACAATCGCCGTGCCGCAGTCGGGCCCCATTACCAATAGACCTTTAGCAGTGGCGGCGCGCTTGATCGCGACTTCGTCTTCAAGCGCCACATTATCGCTGTATAAAAAGATATTTTTATTCAGCCGCAGGGCTTCTTTGGCGACGCCTGCGGCATAACGGCCGGGCACGGAGATTAATACCCAGCGTGCGTCGGGCAGCATGGGGCCAGCGGATTCCAACGTCTTGGGGCGATATTCATCATCCGCTGCGTCGCTGCGGCGGCGTGTTAATAGGCCATTGACCTGAGCCAGCGCCGCGACTGCCTGTTCTGTATTTTCAGTGCGCACCACAATGATCAGATCGTCGGCGGCCGCAGCTTGAACCTCGGGTGCAAGCAGATCACTTTGCGCCAGCAATTCTTTATTGGCCGCGGTGCCCATCACCACGCCGGCTTCTTGGACGCCGGGCAACGCCGCCAGCGCCCGTTGTAATTGCATAAGGATAACCGAATCGTAATAGGCGCCGGGCCGGATTTCTGCTTTGAGCATAAGGTCTCTACGATCTGTGTGATGGCGTGTTGCGCGTGTGAGGAAGTGAGGCAATAATCTGGGTGGTTGATAGGAAGAAAAGTTCTGCCTTTACTGCGATTTAGCAACAAACTACTAAGTAACTCATGTTACGCAGAGCTACCGCAACCCCACCCCCACCCTTACCAGGGGAGGGCGGGGGTGGGGTTGCCTTGCGTAACATCAGTAAGTAAGCTGGGCGGATTTTAGCACTGCTTGCCTTCGCTGTCAACTGCTACGCCGTTGCCAGGAAGCGCGGCGTTTTACTCCATCCGCCCCCTGGGCGCGGGTGGGAACCGTATTTTCGTAGACGAGAGATCAGTTCCTCCCCTAGATAGGGGAGGTTAGGCGGGGGTATACTTCTCTGTTTTTGCTCGTTCCTCACACAACAACAGGGAAGGACGCGGAGCGTCCAAACGGCATTCCCACGCGGAGCGTGCGGAACGAGCAAAAAGCAACATGAATGGCTAAGGAACGTGGATTAAATAAAGCCAATAACTTGTGATTGAAGGGGAATAGCAACATAATTCCATTGAGGCAGAAGTGTATCAAAGCAAATGGTCATATTTTGCTTAAAATTGTCTTCCACAGAGCGCTTGGTTTTAAATACTTTGTCGAGAATCGAAGTAAAGACTTTTAATCCGGTTTTTGTAGATGTCTTGGACATAAACTCTTGGACGATAGCAATAGACTTGAAAACAACACCCTGACAAGCACGTGTCACATGGGGGAAGAGGCGATGCTCGATGGGGTTGTATTTAGAAGTATAGGGTGGGTA
>JBBREZ010000552.1:0-4445 GCA_038225095.1 Caldilineales bacterium | reverse complement strand
TGGCCTGCAACACCGCGGGCGGCACACATCATGCCTTTCGTGACTTTGGCTCCGGCTTTTGTATCTTCAACGATTTGGCCGTGGCTGCCCGCGTGCTACAACAGCAGGGTTTGGCGCAGCGCATTTTGATCGTCGATTTAGATGTACACCAGGGCGATGGCACCGCGGCGATCTTCCAAGCTGATGCTAGCGTCTTTACTTTTTCTATGCATTGCGACAACAATTTTCCGTTTCACAAGCAACAAAGCGATCTCGACGTGGCCCTGCCCGCCGGGTTGGAAGATGCGGCCTATCTGAAAACGTTGGCCACCCACCTGACCGATCTGTTCAGTCAGTTCAAGCCGGATTTCGTTTTCTACGACAGCGGCGTCGATCCCCATGTCGAAGATTTACTGGGCAAACTTGGCCTGACAGACGAGGGACTTTATGCACGGGACCACCTGATATTAAGTGCCTGTATCGAGCGGGGAATTCCCGTGGCGTCTGTAATTGGCGGCGGCTATCAAAAAGATGTAGACCGCCTGGCGCGCCGCCATTGTATTGTGCATCGCGCGGCAAGCGAACTGTTTCAACAATATAAGCTATAACATTACAATGGCGGATCAAACCGGCCATCGGCGGCGGTCCAGCCACCATCTACATAGAAAACGGAGCCAGTCACAAAGGAACTGGCATCCGAGGCCAAGTAGATGACCGCGCCGACCATTTCGCTGGGTTGCGCCCAACGCTTCAAAATACTCTTTTCGGCATAGGCTTGATACCAGGCTGGGTTGCTTTTAATCTGTACCGTCAGCGGTGTTTCCACAACGCCAGGGGCAATCGCGTTGGCGCGCACGCCTTGCGGCCCCAGTTCAGCCGCTAGCGCCCGCACCATCTGCACGACGCCCGCCTTGGTCGCCGCATACACACTTTGGCCCGGCTCCACTACCTGACCCCGGATGCTGGAGAAGACAATCATGCTACCCCGGTTTTGTGATGCCATCACCTTACCCACTTCGCGAAGCAGCAAAAAAGTGCCGCGCAAATTCAAATTGACCACACGGTCGAATTCGTCATCACTAATCTGCAACAAAGGCTTGCGGACGTTGATGCTGGGTGTACAGATCAACACGTCCACCGCACCAATCTGCGCCAATCCGGCACGGATCGCCGCACCATCGCGCATGTCGAGCAGCAAAGGGCTGGCCTTACCATCGGCCTGCTGGATCAGATCAACCGTCGCCTGGGCATCATTCAGTTTTAGATCAGCGCAGACAACTTGGGCGCCGAAAGCCGCCAATCCAAGCGCCGATGCCTGACCAATGCCACTGCCTGCGCCGACGACCAAAGCTGTTTTGCCCGCTAATTCAAACATTGCCCGATAATTTACCATGATGACATCCTTTCTTTACATAAAGACTTTTAGAAACAATTTGCAACGCCCGTAATTTTGTTTGATTGGCATTCATCCTAAACTTAATTTTCTACAACTGCAAAGCCGAGCGTAACCATCTTACAGCACTTGACGTATACTCATTAGCGATTATCTGGAATAACGTAGATAGGGAAACAAGTATACAGGGAGATAGGGGAAAAGCCGTGTCTACCTGTATACCTATTTCCCTTCCCCATGTTTATTCCGCATAAAGTCTATTGTTATACGCGCAATAAAGCCTTCAATCCCACACCCATTTATTGCTATTAGCCATTAATTACGCCAAGTTCATTTTGCCGCAAGCCATATCCAAACTTATTTTTTGCGAAATACACACGAATCTACTACAATAGCAAGCGCTGAACTTTTTGGGATGAGGAGTAGAATCGAGATATCTAAATCTGATATCACGGGTTAGAGTTCAAACCACAAGGAATATTTTATGCGTCAACAAGGGTTGTCGATCGATCATTATTCATCGTACACTATGCTGCTTGCCTTATCACTGCTGCTGTTAGCGGCCTGTCAAGTGCCGACGCCAGTGCCAGTGGTGCTTGCGCCACCGACCGCAACGGCAAAAGCGGCTACCACACAAAGCAGCGCGTCATCCGATCACGCGGCATCACCGGTAAAGTTGTCAATTCCAGCGCTTAAACTGGAAATGCCGATTGTTCCTATGGGTTGGGAAGTAGTCGAGGCGAATGGTCAACGCGCCACCAAGTGGGTTGTGCCCAAAAACGCCATCGGTTGGCATGTCAATAGCGCAGGCGCTGGTGCTGCCGGTAATACAATCCTTTCGGGTCATCAGGCACAAGGCGAAGCACTTTTCGCCCCATTGGCGACTGGAGAAATTGTGGTTGGCCAAGAAATTATCTTAACCGATGCCAAGGGCCAAACCTTTACCTATCGGGTCAAAGAAGTAACCGATCCGATTGCGCTGACTGGCGCTTCTGCTGCAGAAACGGCCCGTGCAGCCAGTTATATCGCCCCTAGCACTACGCCTAAATTAACTTTGATCACTGGCTGGCCCGACTTCACCACGACGCATCGCATCTTTGCTGTAGCCGATCTTGTGAATCAGTAAAGTAAGCTTTATGGATAGCCAGCCGGTGAATGACGAGTTGCTCTGTTCCGTTATTGTACCTGTCTATAACGGGGCAACCACGATTACACGCTGTCTGGATGCGCTGGCCAAGCAAAATATCGAAGCTGCCTATGAAATGATTGTCGTCGATGATGGTTCACACGATGCGACGGCGACGATTGTCAAGCAATGGATGACCGATCATCCGCAGCATTATGTTCACCTTGTACAACAGGCCAACGCCGGCCCAGCCGCCGCGCGCAATCATGGCGCACAGGTAGCCCAGGCGCCCCTGCTGCTCTTTACCGATGCCGATTGTGCACCACTCCCGAATTGGATCGAGGCGCTCACGGCAGTCTTTCAGGATGCCAATGTGATAGGGGCCAAAGGCGCCTATTTAACGACGCAATCGGCGCTGGTGCCGCGTTTTGTGCAAGCGGAATATGAAGACCGTTATGATCGCATGCGCAACCAAGTGCAGATCGATTTTATCGACACTTATTCAGCGGCCTATCGGCGGGCGGTCTTCCTGGAAAATGGGGGCTTTGATGTCATTTTTACTACAGCTTCCGTAGAAGACCAGGAGCTGAGTTTCCGGCTAGCGCAAAAAGGCTATCGTTTAGTGTTTGCGCCCCAGGCCCAGGTGTTGCATTTGCATGATAGCAGCCTGTGGGAATATGGGCGACGCAAGTATTATATCGGTTACTGGAAGGCTTTGCTAACGCGTTGGCATCCAGAGCGCATGGTGCAAGACAGTCATACGCCGCAGGTGCTTAAGGTGCAGATTGTCTTGTTAGCCCTGCTGATTGGCGGCCTGCCGTTCGCCGTGGCCGGTCTGTTCTGGAGTCCACTTGATTGGGTATGGTTGTTGATCGGGCTGTTGCTGCTTGGTTTTGTGATCACCACCTTACCTTTTTTGGGCAAGTTGGCCCAAAAATCTTGGGCATTAGCCCTGCTTGGACCCGTTATGCTGGCTGTACGGGCGCTTACGTTGGGGAGTGGCTTTCTTTTTGGCACGATTCACTTTGCGGGTGTCTTACCTGGTGCACGGCAACCAGTGATTCCCGGCTGGAAACGTCTGGTCAAACGCCTGCTCGACATTGGCGGGGCCTTAATGGGTCTTGGGTTGTCAATTCCACTGGTGGCCGTTGCCGCCCTGGCGATTAAGCTGGATTCACCTGGGCCGATTTTTTATTGGCAAGTGCGCATTGGCGAAAATGGGCGACCGTTTCGGATCGTAAAATTGCGGAGTATGGTCAATAATGCCGAAGAGTGGCTGACGGAGCTGATCAAATTGGATGAATTACCCGAGCCGGTTTACAAAATTGCCAACGATCCACGGATCACGCGGGTAGGCAAAATGTTGCGGCGCACCAGTCTGGATGAAGCGCCCCAATTTTATAATGTGTTGATTGGCGAAATGAGTTTGGTGGGGCCAAGGCCAGAGGAGGCCCAAATTGTCGCTTTGTATCGCGACCAGGAGCGACGGCGCTTGGCAGTTAAACCAGGCTTGACGGGTCCGATGCAAGTCAGTGGGCGCGGCGATCTAAAATTGGCCGAGCGCCTGACGCTGGAGTTAGAGTACATTGACCATTACAGCTTGCTACGCGATATTCAGATTCTCCTGCGTACAGTGCCCGCGATCTTGCGCGGGCATGGCGCTTATTGATCAGCCAGCCTAGTGTCTACAAACAGGGGTAGGATCTGGCTGCCCAGACAAGCACAAAATATGCTTTTTCGATTCTATCCTTGCCTTAATAGTTTATTTTATGAATGGATGATAACCCATGACAAATCAATCTAATCTTCGTGGCAAAATAGCGAATGCAGTGCGTCACTACTGGATTGGCGGCGTAACGTTGCTGCTAATTGCGCTTGTTCTGTTGACGGGTATACCAACCTGGGCGGCACCAGCAGCAAAACCCGTCAATCAAACGGTGCCTCAGC
>JBBREZ010000551.1:0-4449 GCA_038225095.1 Caldilineales bacterium | reverse complement strand
GAGTCTGGAAGAGTTGATGGATCTGCCGGAATTCGTAGAAGCGCTGCGCCACGAATTCCCCCATCAACTGCGCGCCGGCACGTACAGCAGCAGTCGCCGCAACTTCATGAAATTGATGGGCCTGAGTTTGGTGATGGCCGGCGTTAGCGGTTGTGGCGCCCAGCCGCCAACTGAACGGATTGTACCCTATGTCAAAATGCCCGAAGAGATGGTATTGGGCAAACCGCTGTTTTATGCCACGGCGCTGGAACTGGGTGGTTTTGCCACGGGTGTCTTGGTCGAAAACCATGAAGGCCGCCCAACCAAAGTGGAAGGCAACCCGCAACATCCTGCCAGCCTAGGCGGCACCAGTGGCATCGTGCAAGGCGCGATCTTCACGCTCTACGACCCAGACCGCGCCCAGGTGGTGAGTAACCGTAGTCAGATTAGCACCTGGAATGAATTCTTAAACGTGTTGCGGCCGAAATTAAATGAATTGCGCAGCAAACAGGGGCAGGGGCTCTACATTTTGACCGAAACGGTCACTTCGCCTACGCTTAATGCTCAGCTTCAAAGTTTGCGAACTGCCTTTCCGCAGGTTCACTTGCATCACTATGAACCGGTCAATTTGGATAATGTGCGCGCCGGGACAAGCTTGGCCTTTGGTCGCTCGGTCAACCCCGTTTATCACTTTGATAAAGCCGCACGTGTGCTAACCCTGGATGCCGATTTTCTCTTTGCCCATCCGGGCAGTTTGCGCTTTGCGCGTGAATTCACTCGGCGACGGCGCTTGTGGGATGGCGATCCAAAAGATGCGCAGATGAACCGGCTCTATGCGGTCGAGAGTACACCGACGATCACTGGGGCCAAGGCGGATCACCGGCTGGCCTTGCGCGCAGGTCAGATCGAAAATTTCGCTCAAGCGGTGGCGCAAGCCTTAGGCGTCAAGTTTACGGGCAGCAACTCAGCCACCTTACCCACGGCCCAACAGAATTGGGTTACCGCTTTGGTGCGCGACTTGCAACAACATCGGGGCGCCAGCTTGATCATCGCCGGTGAGCACCAGCCGCCCGCCGTTCACGCGCTGGCCCATGCTATGAATGTGGCCCTGGGCAACGTGGGCGCAACTGTCACCTATACCGAGCCAGTGGAGATCAATCCGACGAGCCAGATTGATTCGTTGCGCCAATTGGTGAGCGATATGGTCGCCGGCAAAGTCGATACGTTGCTCATCATCGACGCCAATCCAGTGTTCACTGCGCCTGCCGATCTGGCCTTCGCCGAGCAGATGGCTAAGGTAAAATTGCCGATTCATACCAGCCTATATGCGGATGAAACGTCGGCGCTTTGCCAGTGGCATATCCCAGCCACCCATGCCTTCGAGGGCTGGAGTGACACGCGGGCGTATGACGGCACAACGACGATTGTGCAGCCGCTGATTGCGCCCTTGTTCAACAGTAAATCGCGCCACGAAGTATTGGGTGCGTTCTTGGGCGCCCAATCCGAACAGTCAGGTTACACAATTGTGCGCGGGTTTTGGTCACAATATTATAGCAAATTGACGAAACCGGCGCAGGCCACGGAAGATGCTTTCTGGCAGACTTCTTTACACGATGGGATCGTTGCGGGCACGACTTTGCCAGCCCTTCCAGTGACGTTAGCGGCTAATTTGACACTTGCGCCAAACGCGGCGAGTACGAGTAATAATGCCAACCAAGTGGGCATGGAAATCAACTTTCGACCTGATTCTTCGATCTGGGATGGACGTTTCGCCAGCAATCCCTGGCTACAGGAATTGCCACGCCATTTGACCACACTCACATGGGACAATGCCGCCTTGCTCAGTACGGCCACGGCCGCGCGGCTGGGTGTAAGCAATGAAGATTTGGTAGAACTGCGTTTTCAGGGCCGCACCTTAAACGCTGCGGCATGGATTATGGCCGGCCATCCCGACGAGGCCGTCACGCTGCATCTTGGTTATGGTCAAAAACAGGCAAGCAATGGTAAGGACGGTGGCGGCTTTAATGCGTACGCGTTGCGCACGGCAGCTGCCCCGTGGTTTGGGGCTGGGCTGGAAGTGGTCAAAGCGAGTGGCAAGTATACGCTGGCCGCCACGCAGAGCCAGAATTCGGTGGAAGGGCGCGATATTTTGCGCTCAGGCACGCTGGCCGAATTCCAAGCCAAGCCTGATTTTCTACAGAACAAGTTTGATCACCAACTAGGCGCCGGGGCGGGCCAAAGTAGTGCGCCGTCGCTCTATCCAGGTTATAACTATGATGGTTATGCCTGGGGCATGGCCATCGACATGACCGCTTGTATTGGGTGCAATGCCTGTACGATTGCCTGCGAGGCCGAAAACAACACGCCTGTCGTCGGTAAAGAAGGCGTACAGAATGGGCGTGTGATGCAGTGGCTCAAGGTCGATCGCTATTACGAAGGCGATCCAGAAAACCCGGAAACTTCCTTTCAACCGCGACCCTGTATGCATTGCGAAAACGCGCCTTGCGAACTGGTTTGCCCAGTCGAGGCGACGGTGCACGATTCCGAAGGGCTGAACCAGATGGTCTACAACCGCTGTGTCGGCACTCGGTATTGTTCGAATAACTGCCCTTACAAAGTTCGCCGCTTCAATTTTTATGATTACACGGCCAACGACAGCCCGCTTTTAGAGATGTGGCACAATCCCGATGTCACGGTGCGCGGGCGTGGTGTGATGGAAAAATGCACTTATTGTGTACAGCGGATCAACCAAGCGCGCTACGAGGCGGAGCGCGAAGACAACCGCCTGATCCGCGATGGCGAAATCTTGACGGCTTGTCAGGAAGCTTGCCCAACGCGGGCGATTGTCTTTGGCAATATCAATGACAACAAAAGTCTGGTTGCCACCTTAAAGGCAAAGCCGCTTAATTACGGCATGTTGGCCGAACTGGGCACCCAACCGCGCACGACTTATCTGGCCGAAGTGCGTAATCCGAATCCAGAGATGAAGCGTGCGTGATGAGGGAGGAGGGAGGAGCTACTCGTTCCAACGCTCCGGCGTCCCTTTTGTCCCGTGAGGAACGAGCAGACGGAACGAAAAACTTTCACGCATCACATAGTTCCTGTACTAATCACGGAGTTTCGCTATGCCACCTGATGTTACCGAGGAAACAAGGGTACAACAACCAAGTAAACATTCGGCACAGCTAGCCGTCATCGCGCCAGGGTATACCTATGGGACGGTCACGGATAAGATCAGCGCAATTGTACTGACCAATCGTACCTCGCGCTGGTGGCTGGTGGGGCTTGGCTTTGGCTTTGCGTTGGTCATGTTGTTGTTATATTCGGTCACTTATCTTTTGTTAAAAGGCGTTGGCATCTGGGGCGTTGACATTCCCGTGGGTTGGGGCTTTGCGATTATCAACTTTGTCTGGTGGATCGGGATTGGGCACGCTGGCACCTTGATTTCAGCTGTCTTACTGCTGCTGCGCCAGGACTGGCGGACATCAATCAACCGTTTTGCTGAGGCAATGACGCTCTTCGCCGTGGCCTGCGCCGGGATTTTCCCATTGATCCACCTAGGTCGCCCTTGGTATTTTTACTGGTTGACCCCCTATCCCAACACAATGGGGCTTTGGCCGCAATGGCGCAGTCCGCTGGTCTGGGATGTCTTTGCCGTTGGCACCTATTTCACAGTCTCGCTGTTATTCTGGTACATCGGGTTGATCCCAGATTTGGCAACCCTGCGCGATCGGTCTAAAAATCGCTTCGCCAAGGTCGCTTACGGCATCCTCGCTATGGGTTGGCGGGGGGCGGCCTCACATTGGCAACGCTATCATACGGTCTATTATTTTATGGCCGCCCTGGCTACGCCGCTCGTGGTTTCAGTCCATACAGTCGTCAGTTTTGACTTTACGATTGGGATTGAGCCCGGTTGGCACTCGACCATTTTTCCGCCCTACTTCGTGGCGGGTGCCGTTTTTTCTGGCTTTGCCATGGTGACGACGCTGGCAATTCCACTGCGCTACGCGTATGGTCTGGAAGACTTTATCACCATGCGCCACCTGAACAATATGGCTAAAGTGATCCTTGTGACCGGGATGATCGTCGCCTATAGCTATCTTTTTGAAATTTTTATCAGTTGGTATAGCGGCAACGAATATGAATGGTTTGTCGTACGAAACCGTATCTTCGGCCCGTATGCCCCCTTCTACTGGGCGCTGATCTTTTGCAACATGGTGATGATTCAGGCGCTCTGGTTCCGGCGCGTCCGGCTCAATGTTCCATTGCTTTTTATCATTTCAATTGTTGTTAACATCGGGATGTGGCTCGAACGCTTCGTGATCGTCTTGACTAGTTTGCACCGCGACTTTGTACCGGCAGCCTGGGGCATGTATTACCCGACGTTCTGGGATATATCTACCTTTGTGGGAACGATTGGACTTTTTATCACCCTGTTGTTCCTTTTTGTGCGCGTGCTCCCCGCCATTT
>JBBREZ010000550.1:0-4450 GCA_038225095.1 Caldilineales bacterium | reverse complement strand
ATAGGTGTGATCGTGAATGGCGCCGACCCGACTGGCCACTGGGCCAATCAAGCGCGCCCGGAAGAAGATTGAATTGACAGGACTTGTGCACGCAAAAAAAATGCGGACAAATCGTAGGTGCGGTTTCTAACCGCACAATTTGTGTAAACCAGCCAAGTGCGGTTAGAAACCGCACCTACGATTTGTCCGCATTTTCTTTGCGTTCTTAGCGGCTTTGCGTGCACAAGTCCTGTCAATTCAATCTTCTTCCGGGCGCGCTTGATTGGCCCAGTGGCCAGTCGGGTCGGCGCCATTCACGATCACACCTTTCTGGTTCCAATCCATGTACGCGCGCACCTCGGCGGCACAATAGCGCAAGGTGAGGCCGCAGCGCCGGCGGTCGGACTGATTGGCTTCCGAACCGTGCAACAGTAAATCGCTGTGCAACGAAATTTCACCGGCCTTGAGCATATCGTTCACGGGTTGACCAAACTGATCGGCGTTGTCAACCGTCTGGTTCAACACATTATGCTCATCTTGTTCGCTCAGATGATAGGTAAGATGACCAAAATTTTGGGAGCCAGCCAGAAAATGCATGCAAGCGTTTTCCACATCGGCATCGTCGATCGCCAGCCAAACTGTGACTGTCTTCGAAGGCGTCATCGGCCAAAAACTGGCATCCTGATGCCAAGCGACGCGCTTGCCATCGTGCGGCATCTTGCAGAAATAGTGCGAACCCCACCCGATCACATTTTCACCCAATAGATCTTTGACATAGGCAACAATGCGCGGATGGGTCAATAAGTCATAGACCTTGCCATATTTGCGGTGTGCGGTGCTGATCGAATAACTGTCACCGCCGGCCGCCATCACCTTAGCCAGCAACGCGTCGAAATAGCGCCGCTGCTCGATAATCTCCACTTCGCTAAAAACGCGCAACCCTTTAAGATAGCCATCCCGATTATAGGCTTCAATCTGTTGCAGTGTCAATACCTTGGGGTTTTTCACCGTGCTCGGATGAAAGCGCAGATCGCGCTCGATTTCGGTCACCTTGTTATGATCAGCGATAATTTTGAAGTCTGTGGATGCTTGCATCATAGCATGCTCCTTTGCATATCTAGTGGATGGACAATTGTTGTAGGGGCGCTGCTTGCTGCGCCTGTGGGTACAGCAGGCGTAGCAAACAGCGCCCCTACAAAATAAAAACAACTTGCGTTACGGCAGCAAGTTTTTGGGCATCTTACAAATCATTGTAAATGCTGGGTCGAAGATATTGCCCAAATCGTACTTCACGGTTTGGCCCATCAGAATGTGTGCGCCGCGCGCATCAAGCCCGTACTCCTCCTGTAACCATTTAGACATTTCTGTGGTGGCATGTTGCACGCATTGATCCAACGGGCGAGCATTGCCACAGGTGAAAATGTATTCTTCATTCTCGCCGCGCGGCCAGCCAATCCGTTTACCCTTGCGCAACTCAACCGTAAATTGCACGTCAAACGAGATTTCAATCCCCGTGCCGACAATTTCGCCGTCCCCTTGCCGCGCATGGCCGTCGCCAATGTGAAAGAGCGCACCCGGCGCAAAGACCGGGAAATAGACCGTCACCCCTTGCACAAAACCGTTGTAATCCATGTTGCCACCATGTTCGGCGGAAGTTGCGGTAGAAATGGCTTGCCCCTTTTCTGGCGCGACGCCAAAGCAGCCCACCATCGGATCCAGTGGCAAGCTCAATTTACCCAACTTTGTTTCTGGTTCCAGCAACGTTGCGGTCCACGCCTCGGCATCGACATGCCACTTCGCCGGTCCCCGCGGCTCTTCGGGATGCCAGGGCAACTGCGGTACATACTCTGGATCGACGACATTCGGTGCCAGCATTTTGGCCGTCCACCCGTAGGTGCGGCTCGGGGTCAGCTTGTCCAGGTGCACAACCAACGTATCCCCCGGTTCTGCACCTTCAATGTAAAATGGTCCGGTCATCGGGTTGCCCGGCGGCGTGATCGCTTGGCTGTTGACATCTTGGCCGCGCGCATCAACCGTCGTCGTGATCACGGTATCGCCGGGCGCAATGCGCAACACCGGTTCATGCGATCCAATCGTGGTGTAGTAGTGGGTGGGTTCAAAGCGGTGGGTCGTCATGCTGGCTTCTCCAAGTTGATAAGTTTCGGTTAGAAAGGGTGCGTGATGAGTCAATTTCATCAAGTTAAGTATAAAACAGAGAATTAGGTAATAGAGAGTAAGAGATTAGAGAGTAAGAACAAGCAATCTCTTACTCTCTAATTTCTTACTGCCATTGAGTGGCGGGTCATACTGAATATCACGCTTCACGCACCCTTGTTTATACATAAAGTATAACTTCATCGCCTTCTTGCACCACACGATAGGTCTTCACCCGCAGCTTTTCGTCATACAACGCCCGTCCGGTCTTGATATCGAATTCCCATTGGTGCCAGGGGCATTTGAGAATTTCGCCTTCGCGTTCATAATCACGTTGATAGACGCCGGTGGTGACAACCAGCGGACGTATGCGGCCCATGCAAAGGGGACCACTGCGGTGTGGGCAAAGATTGCGCAAGGCGTAGAATTCGCCGCTGATGTTGAAAACGCCAATCTCACGATTTTCAACGAGCACAATTTTCCGTTGCCCCCTCGCGAAATCAGCGACATGGGCGACGACATAACCACCAGCAGAATTTTGTGATAAGCTAGTTTCCATCTTTGTAACTCGCAATTCGGTATTCATCGGCGCGGCGCTCATTCTGCAACGTGCCGGGGACGGACGGGGCACAGATTAGGAATAGAGCAGGCTTGGTCGCCCCGTCCGTCCCCGGCACGTTAACTCCGCTCATTATAGTCGAAGATCCAGCCGCTAGCCAACACGTTATTTTTTCCAGGATGCATTTCAGAATTAGTGTAGGAGCCTTCCGGGAGGTGGCCAAGCCCAGGTTAGTCAACCCAAAATGGTGTGGCCACCTCCCGGAAGGCGGTCTTCAGCGAAAGCTCATCCTACAGGCCAAGCCCAGTCAGGCGCGGGCCATAGAGTTGCTCGGCGTTTTCGGCCATGATCTTGCGGCGTAGATCCTTGTCGATCCCGCCCAGAAACGTGCTCGGCTCGTCCCAATCCCAGTGCGGATAATCGCTGGCAAAAACCAACGTCTCATCGGCCCACATCCATTTTAAGAATGTCTTGAGATCGGCTGGGGTCGGCACGTTGGGCATGGGCTGTGAACCAAAGCGGATGTGCTGGCGCAAATATTCGCTGGGCAATTTTTTGACCCACGGCGTGTAATCGCGCAAACTCTTCCAGTCGCTATCCATGTGCCACATCAACCCCGGCACCCAGAAAACATCGTGTTCGATAAAGAGAAAACGTAAACCAGGATATTTCTCAAAGACCCCTTCACAGATCAGGCTCGTGGTATGCGCCATGGCAATTTGCGGGCGCGCCATGCGCATTTCCAGGTAATAAGAAGGGAAACCGGCGGCAGTCGGTGGCGCTGAGACACCCGATCCTTCTGCGCCAAAATGGATGCAGACCGGCAAATTGTGTCGTTCACAGGCCGCATAAATCGGATGATAGAAGCGATTGCCAAACGGCATGCGCGCGCCCGCTGGCATCAAGACCTGCACAAAGGCCGGGTTATCGCCCAGACGGTCAATTTCAGCCGCCGCTTGTTCCGGATCAGTCGGTGCAATGTGGATCGAGGCGCGAAAGCGTGAATCCTTCGCCGTCCACTCCTGTTCGGTCCACAGATTAAACGCCCGACAGTAGGCGGCGGCATAGTCAACATCGGGATGCACGGCAGCAGAGTACGGTCCACCGGTCAAGACAGCGATGTCAATATCATATTTATCCAAATGATCTTTGATGGCGACTTCGGGGCTGGTGGCCGGGTTAATATTTTTGCCATCCCATAGATCCACCCGCGCTCCGCTGCCCGGCATGTTGGTATAACCGATGCCAGGCATCATGGTGCCGAAATCTTTGATCCATTCGATGTAATGGCGCGGCAGATAGGGAAAGAGCGTCTCCGGTTTGTCAAACTGATGGTGTACGTCACAATCAATGAGGGCAAAAGCTTGCTTGGATTTCGTAGGCGCAACGGCTTGTTCACAGGTCGCAAAACCGTTTGAATCAGTCAATGATTGGCTAACAACAGTCGCCGTAGGTAGCATAATTTTCTCCTAGAGGATACAGTAGGGAACGCAGTGGGTCGTGAGCGCAGGATCGTTCACTCCCTAAAAATCAACGATTCCGAGCGATGCTTTGTCTTATTATAGTCGAGGATTGATAAGTCAGGCAACACAGGATTGGGGGAGGCACTATATAGCATGGTGGGGAGCTAGCCGTGACCCAGTAGAATTTAGCGACAGGATAGGTAAGCTGGAGACAAAATTGAGCGTTTTTGTCGCGCACTTACGGGACACTGGGCATCCCGCACAGTGCTAGGAAGCGGTGCAACGCAGCCGGATC
>JBBREZ010000549.1:0-4457 GCA_038225095.1 Caldilineales bacterium | reverse complement strand
CGTACCATTGTTAGCGCTCACCGCAATGCGCGGGGCGGCCGGATTGGTGAAGTCATCAAAGACAGAGACATCCACATCACCAAACTGAGGCGTAAAGGTCAGCTTCAGCGCTTGACCTGCTGGCAACGGAATGCGGAAGATGCGCACATCGTTGCGATTTAGGTCAATTGGCGCGCTCGGCACGAAGCTGATAAAGTCGAAGCCCGGTGTGCGCGAGATGTTGCCCGCCTTATCCTTCACCCAGACAAAGGCATAAGCTGTACCGGCAATGTCCGGCAGGTCTGTGTTGACGATAAAGCCATCGCCGGATAGCGCCGGTAGTGGCGCAAACTGGCAACTCGTTTCTACCCAGCGGCGTGCTACGTTGTCATAGTAGTAGCGCACAATGCAGAACTGATCAACGCCACTTGGCGCCGCGCCGTTGGAACCGGCCACATCACTGGCCTTGATCTTGACGCGAACGTTCTTGGCCTGCGTGATCGGATCGGCCTCGTTGAACGGATCCGGATCGTCACTGATAAAGACGCCGTTCACGGTTGGCGGTGTGCGGTCGGTTGGCAGATTGCGCAGGCGCACCTGGCGACTGGCGCTGTTATCAGTTTCGTTATCCTCCGTCAATAGATTATCTGGATCGACCGTCACCGTAACGGTGCCTTTGGCCACGCCCGGATTTGCCGGAACTTGCCAAGTAGTTGTGATCACCGCTTGGCCGAAATCCTGTTTGAAAGCGCTTAGGATATTGGCTGCTGGAATTTTCACATCCACGCTGGCTGGACCATCGCTCGGGCTGAGCGCAATGCGAACGGTCAGATCGGTAATGCCTAAATCGGTCAT
Organism: Caldilineales bacterium; assembly: GCA_038225095.1. Classification (GTDB taxonomy): domain Bacteria; phylum Chloroflexota; class Anaerolineae; order Caldilineales; family Caldilineaceae; genus JAPLGZ01. The sequence goes on along the minus strand of JBBREZ010000549.1, from coordinate 3,623 downwards.
CAGATCCTTCAGATCGGCGCGGGTGCCAAAGAGCGAGATATTTGCCCCCACCGTCACCTGCTGACCCTTGAACACGGTCGGCGGATCGATGAAGATATCGTGCGCATTCACGGCCAAATTGAACGGGAATGGTGTATCGGCATCCAACGTCTTCAGCCAGGTTACTACGGCAGCCTGGTTGGCAGGAATTGCGAATGGATCGGGTTGACCTTGGCGTAAGCCCGATGTGCGATGCTTCGTATTGGTCAACACGCAGTTCAGCGTCTCGCAGGCCCCGTTGTGATAGTAAGGCGGCAACGCCCAGATACCAAGCAGTGCGGGGATGTTGTAGCCGTTGCCCTTACCATCGCCGTTGACATCCTTGCCCAGTGCGCCCAGGCCAACGTCGGTCTTTTCGACGCCGCCAATTTCCGGCTGTCCGGGCAGTGTATTGCCCGCGCCGGCCACGTTGAGGTTGAACGAGCCAATGTCGGACAAGAAGCGGTTGAGATATTGGGCACCAATCGTGCTGGTGACGGGTGCTTCCGTGTTAATCTCCGCCGCCGCCGGTGGTGAGACGAAATCCTTGTTGCTGATCGTCCACTTGGTGCCACCGTGGCACTTTTGGCAGCCAGCTTGGAAGAAGAGCTTGCGCCCTTGTTTAACGGTGTCCGGGTTGAGGCCACCCGTCGCATCACCAGCACCGGCAGTCAATTGATCGGTGGTCAACGCGCCTTCTGGTGTGCGGATCGAGAAGCGCACCCACTCTTTCAGAGAATCCAGCGCCGGCCAGGCTTTGCTGCTGCCTGGCAGGGTCACCGTGACCTGCGGACGATTCGCATTGGGCTTGGCAAAGCCGACTACGGTGCAGGGTGCGTTATTGATATTGCCGTCGTCGCCGAAGATCAGGCCGTGATTAGGGTCAAAGATCGGCGTTGTCCCCACGGTGTTCGGCGCAGCGGGCGCAGGCAAGAAGGCACAGGCCGCCGGCGGCTTCAATTGGGCCGTCAATGGGCCAGGCCCGGAAACGTTGCGTGCGTTGATCTCGAAGTCTTGCACCTCATCAAAGATCGCCGAGTAGTTAAGCAAACGTTGATCGTTCGGGTTGTGCGGGCTCCAGGTGGCGTTGAGCGGCACCGATTTGCGTGGGCCGGTGGTAAAGTCCCAAATGTTGCCATCGGTTAGACCGGCAAAGTGGCAACTGGCGCAGTTCTGCCAGCCATCGCTGGCGAGTCGTCCATCGGTGGAAACAGTCGTACCTGGGGGGCGGTCGTAATGGCCACGCGATGAGAAGAACTGTTCCCTACCCACGAGCAATTGTTCATCGAAGCTGCCGGCTGTCGGCAGTTCCGTGGTTTTGATCACCTTTTCTACGGTATCCGTGTCCAGGTTGACCACCGAGACATTGCGTGAAACATAGTTCATCACGAAGGCTTTGTTGGCGCGAATGACAAGCCCCAGTGGGTTCTTGCCACCGTTTACACCGGCGGTCGCGGGTGTATTGGGATCGTTTAAATCGATATAGCGGGTCGTGCTGACGCCGCCCGTGAAGGTCAAATCGCCCGTTGCATCTACCGCAAGCTTGACCAACAGATCACTGCCCGCCGAAACCGCATAGGCATTGCCGGTATTGATCTGGTTAGTGAAGGCAATCGCCCACGGGTTGGCGAAGAAAAGCTTCTTTTTGCCTGCCTCAGGCACGCGCGCGCCCAAATTCATATTGATCGACTTGCTGGGGCTGTCGGCTGGGGTGCCACTTGCTGCGTTATCGATCACGTTGACAAAGGCCTGCGTATCGACGTTAAACTTGAGCGGGCCAGTCGTCGAGGAAGCAATATTGGGCAGATAAGCCTGGTTGTCGCGGATCACAACGCTTTGCAACTGGTTGGGATAGGCGAACGTTGGATCAAGGATGGTATCCTTATTCTTGTCGATCTTAAAGCCCGTATCCTGCGCCGCTAGTTTGACGACATTCGTCACGGTGGGCAGCGTTGCCAGATCGACAGGAATATTCAATTGGCAGACCACGCCTTCTTTGCCTTCATCAATCGCCTGGGCGCCGCCTGGCTTGGTGAAGGAGAGGAAGCGCGTCACATACAGCCGGCTGTTGTCCAGCGTGACGGCCAGGCCGCGCGGCTGGAAGTGGCGGTTCTGATCGCCAACATTGCACGCGCTGTTGCTCAGCTCGACATTGCCGACCACCGTCCGGGTATCCGTGCGGATGACGGTTAGCGTGTCTTGGCCGCTGTTGGCGACGAAGATGCGTTTGCCATCGGGCGAAGCGACCACGTTCCATGGCTCGGCGCCGGTGGTCAACTTTTTCTCAATCTTGGCGCTAAAGCTGTTGATATTCGCGCTTGTGATCTCGATGATTGTCACACCGTTGTCGGGTGGGCTAACCACATAGACATGGTTGCCCGTGTCGAGGGCCACCCCTTGCGGTTCGCGGCCCACACCGCCGATCTTTGCAATCTGGCGTGGGTTGCTGTCCAGATCGCCGAGCACCGCGACGCTGCCATCGTCGGGATTGACCGACCAGATCAGGCTTTTGTCCTGTGACATGGCAACGGGACTTGAATTGGTGGGCGTATCGAACACGGTGACGCTGTCCGGCGCGGTGGATACATTATCCTGCGCAAACATGCTGGATGAAGTATTCAACACCAGCGTCACAATCAGCCCGCAGATCAGCGTCCCGCCGGTAATCCAGTCGCGGTAACGCTTGCTATAGGGTATATTTCTCATAACGTTCTCCTGTGTGCATTACATCGTAAAAATTGAAACGAAAGCGTTGGGTTGATCGATAGCGTTTTAAGTCATCACCTCCTTTGCAAGTAGACGGTAGTAGGTAGAAGGTAGACGGTAATGCTCGTTGTCGGGCCTTGGCATGGCTGGCGGCAAAGGACGCAGCTACTCATTTACAACTACCGTTTACCTACTACCGTCTACTTTCTACTTGCTGCCTGCTGTCCCTTTTTGCGCCATCAGGCGGCGCATGGCTTGGATGAGCGGCGGCCAACCTGCACCTTTTTCGACGAAGCTGTCGCCCCCGGCCACAATCGCTCGCTGGCGCGTATAAAAGTCGCCATGCACAGATAGAAAAAGCACGAGCGGCGCATTAGGCAAAGCCTTGAGCGAACGAGCAACGGTGTAGCCATCCATTCCCGGCAACTCAATGTCCAGAAGCACGATATCGGGCGTCAATTTCACCACAAGGGCAAGCGCTTCGATGCCATCCCCTGCTTCGCCCACCACAAGCCAATCTGGCGCTTCGTCGAACACCAAACGCAATGCTTCGCGCACGGCAGGCGCGTCATCGATAATTAGAATTCGCTGCGGGGTCGCTTGCATTGCCATCTGCTCGTCTGATTTACATTACTCTACCTGTATATAGAATATCCGAAATAGAGCTATCTTACTTCTAGCCCAGGATAGGAATTCAAACGTCTAAAGTCAGTTTCCAAAGGCTAACGAAAGTAAGGGTAGCTTCCTGTCAAAAGTAAGTAGGGAATCATTGATAATGCAGATACCCCACTCGCGCCCAAAGGCTCCCCTAGAAAGGCAGGGGACAGAAGCCATTAATTAATTACTGATGTACCGCAGACGCTCGTCCGTACAGCCACGAACTAGCGTGGCCCTACCAC
>JBBREZ010000548.1:0-4460 GCA_038225095.1 Caldilineales bacterium | reverse complement strand
CTTATTCCCGATCCTGTCTAATCAACGTCTGCCGCACCCCTTTGCGGTTTTACCCTTGCGCCTGATTGAGCAACTGCGTTGTATCCGACCAGTAATAGACGGCGCTGCGCAAGCTCACACCGCTCCACTCATACGGTTCGTCGCGCAAGTATTGAGCGCTCAGATGTTCGTAGAAATGGCGATTCGGGTTGATCATGAGCACACGCACACCGATTGTCTCAATGTTGCGCTCGCTTAACCGCACGGCAACCGAGTACACCAACTGCCGCCCGACGCCTTGACCCTGAAAGGCGGGCAGCACGTTGAGTACGTAAAGTTCGCCAGCAAACAATGACTCGTCTGTCTGTGGCCCACCCATCCCCACACCGACGACCAAGCCGGTTGCGGTGGTGGCAATGTGGAGAAACGCCTCGTCTGCTTTCCGCGTCGTCTGCAAAAAGCGTTGCCAGTTTGTTCTGCTTTCTTCCCAGGTCAACCCGGTCAAGCATTGATCCGGGACAAGCCCGCGAAAAGTAGTGTGGTTGGCTTGAATGATGATATCCGCCAAGGCAGCCGCATCGTCGTAGGTGGCTTCACGAATGGTATAGTGCATAAGCTTACTCCTTTAAGGAAGGGTGTACCCCAGATTCTAGGCAAAAAATCTTCCGGGAAGGGGTCAGGTGCCCGTTGGTTAACGAACTAGTTTTTGACCCCTTCCCGGAAGATCGGTAGCATTCTAAATTGGGAATGCACCCTTCAAAGAAGAATTTCGCCTTAATTCCCACCCTTTTATGCTATAATCAGAGCGCAATGTCAACCTGCGCCGACCACTGCCGGCGCTATTTTTTTATGCATAGGGCATAGCCAGCCAGCGAACGGAACCCAAAGCATGACAACATCAACCCTCCCCGAATCAACTTTCTCTGAATCAACCCTTTCTGGGCCAATTGCCACCGCATCCGCGACGAGTGAGATCAACCGCAGTACATTGCTCGCCATCGTCCTCGGTCATCTCAGCGTCGATATGCAAACTGGCTCGTTAGCGGTGTTGCTGCCCCTGCTGTTAAAGACCTTTTCACTTGACTACACTGGCGCAGCGGCGATCATGAGCTTTAACAATATTGTCATCGCGCTGGCTCAGCCATTGTTCGGCATCCTGGGTGATCGAAAACAGATGCGCTGGCTGATCTATGCTGGCTGCCTGCTCACCGGCGTGGGGATGGTGGCTGTGATGTTTTTACCCAGCTATTGGTTGATCATCGCCGCCGTCGTGCTGAGTGGGCTGGGGTCGGCCATGTTTCATCCTGAGGCGCTGTCGGTGGTACGCGCAATTAGTGGACAAAAGTCGGCCACTGCATCGTCGGTCTTCTTCTTTGGCGGCAATCTTGGCTTTGCGATCGGACCCTTGCTCGTCGCCTGGCTCACGCATCACTGGGGAGCCCATGCCGCGATCTGGATGATGGTTCCTACGCTAGTGGTGCTCGGCTTTTTGGTGGCCAATCGGGAGATGATCCGCAAGCCTGCGGTGGTCCGACTGGCCGCCCATCTGCAACACGGTGCGCAAAAACGGCATCAAAATCTGTGGCTGATCCTCCTGCTGCTCACTCTGATCACGGTGCAGACGATCATTCTCAGCGGGTTAAAGACCTTCATCCCACTCTACTACGAAAAATTCGGCCAGCTTCCAGCCGATTGGATCGCGCTGATGGTCACCACGATTGCGCTCACCGGCGCCGCCGGGACCCTGGTCAGTGGCATTGCCGCCGAGCGCATCGGGCGGAAAATGGTGATCATCATCGCCTCGCTGCTGGTGCTGGGCACCTTGTTCGCCGTTTTTCATAGCAACGGCTGGCTGCAACTGCTCATGCTGGCGCTCACCGGCTTCTTTCTTTCCATGCCCTGGCCGCTTGCGGTGGTGATGGTGCAGGAAGCCATGCCCAATAACGTCGGTTTGGCATCTGGCCTGACGCTGGGGTTGGCCTACGGCGCCAGTGGTCTAGGCATCGCTGCGCTGGGGCGTGTCGGCGACCTCTATGGCCTGCAAACCACGATGAACATCGTCATGTGGCTACCGATTGCGGCGCTGGGGATTAGTTTTTTGGTGCCGGAACGGGTGGAGTAGATTGATGATAGGACGGCAAGCTGATCAGTTCATCTTGTGCAGGCAAAGCAATTACACAGAGCGCAGAGAAACAACAAAACAGCAGATTTAATATCCCTCTGTGACTTTACCCTTGCAACGGCGGGTTCAGCGCGGCTTACCGCAGGGTATGCATAAAGAAGACCGCGGTCCCCTGGGTTGCCGATCCCGTCCGATCGTCCAACGACAAGTCGAGACCACAGCACTGAAACCCGACCCGTTGGTAGAGCTGAACGGCGCCATAGTTCATGTCTTGGGCTTCGAGCTACAGACAGCGCGGTGGCGACAACCTGAAGCACACGCTCGGTGGTGAAGGAGGTGTCGAGGGCAAGTATGGCTTGGCGCTCGTCTGGCCAGCGCAAGTTGCGCAGAGTGAGCATAGGCTTCTCCGTATCTCTGTCAATCTCAGCAACCAGCGGATGGACGAGCAGTCGCTATGCGTTGTAGTTTACCACATGTACCATCACACGGGTGGTAGGAAAGTTGGGAAGCGGCGAACATCTTTCGAAGAAACTGGCACAGATAGGCTTAGATGGACCGAAAGTTGTTCGCCACGGCGGCAGGGAGTTTTTCTCCGTGCCGCCGTGGTTCAAAGTTGATAGAAGCCTGCTCCTGCGTGGGATTAGTCTGCTGGGTGCTTCATCCCTTCAGGAGCGTTCCTTATCAATAGTGACTGCTTCGCCAGCGAACAGTCGCCTACACTGATTCGTTATCCTTTTTTGTGCCCCACAGTCGCTAACAGGGCCTGAAGGGATCCCCATGCGAAGTCAACTGCCACTGCTGATTTGCCGCACCATAATCTGTATATTGCTGAATCGCAGCACCGTTATAGGGTGACGCCCCTCGTACATCTAATACTTTCCCGCTTGAGCGAGAGACAATTTTGACGATATCAGGGTTACCGAGATTCACAGGAACGACGCTCCATTGCTGATTTGAGCCGCCATTGTCATGATATTGCTGAATCTGAACTTGGTCCGCGGTTGAAGCATAAGGGATATCTAATACCTTCCCACTTGACCGGGAGACGATCTTGACGAATCCATCACCCACTGGTACAAGTTGCCATTGCTGATTTGAGCCGCCGTTATCTGTATATTGTTCAATCAGGATGTGGTCCTCGGTTGAAGCCCCTGTTACGTCCAGCACCATTCCACTTGCGACCGATGTGATCGTGTAAGCAGGCGGCGACACTGATAGCGGGAAGATATCTGCCCAAAGAAGAAAGCTGGTGGCATAAGGTACTAGTAGGTAGACACCGAAGCCGTGGTCACTCGCGACCATTAATGCGCTGTCGAGTTGTATCCATGCCGCGACTGTGCCTGTGATGCCCGCCACAAAAGGATTCGTCGCGCCTATCGCGCCGACAACGCCGTGTACTGCAGCAATTACGTCCTCAGCATTCGCGAGCTGTGTTACTTCATCGTGGGACAGTGTGATAACCAATGCCCACCACGTACTACAAACAGTAGCCATAATTCTCTCCCTAGTTTATGTTCTATACAAAACGCGACCGTCACTATCTCCGTCATCTATGTGTAGATTGCTTAACTTCACGATTGGCCCTTGCCGCTTTGAATAGACATCACGGGCGGCAGCATCAAGTAGAGGTTGTTCGGATCGAATTCAACGACGTTTATTTTGACGCCATCCGGAACCTTAACTCCAGCTTGACTCAGAAACTTGACAGGATCAGACTTGAGTTCTTCTCTTTGGGTCGGATCGATCGAAATCTGCTGATGGATTTTACCCCATGCTGCTTTATGCTGTTGGTACTCTTGGACGTTTGCGGGAACTGATAGTAGCATTTGGTTCTCCTTTAAAAACTGCGTAAATTAACATCCTCTTAAAGCCGACACTTTTTCATGGAGCGGCGGCTCTTTTGGAACCATCGTGTTTATATGGTCCCTGCTTTTACTCCATTAAACCACTAGACATTCGGGTTTGTTGGCATAGCACCCTCCTCATTGCAATGGGTAAAAACCAATTCCGGTTCTTACCGCTTAAGCATATACCAACGTTAGATGAATTTCTGCTCAATATTGAGCACTTTTGAAAATCTGATCCCTGAACATCGCCTCCACGCCCCGCGCTAGCCAACCCGCGCCAGATACGCCATCAGCTTATGCTCTTTGACAATCAGAAAGCGCTCAGTGCTGAACTCGATCAGTCCGAGTTCCAGGAAGTGGTGCATAAACGTGCCAATGCGGGAGCGCGTGGTGCCCACCATCGCAGCCAATTCTTCGTGGGTAATCCGGGGTTCGATGCGGATACTGCGCGGGTCTTGCTGACCGAGTTTGCGTGCCAGTTGTAACAGGGTCTTGCCCAACCGTTGTTCGCT
>JBBREZ010000547.1:0-4464 GCA_038225095.1 Caldilineales bacterium | reverse complement strand
GCTGTGGTCATGCGCTCTCCTTGGCTCGGCGTTTCTGGAGCCAGTCTACGAGTAAGAGTAAGCTGAACGCAATCGTGAGCATCACAATCGAAATGGCGCTAGCGCCTAGACGGTTTTCGGATTCAACTTCACCCAATACATAAACCGCCGCCGTCTGGGTGCGCATCGGAATATTACCCGCGACAATCACAATCGCACCGAATTCGCCAATCGCGCGGGCAAAACTCAATAAGGCCCCGCTGGCAAGCGGCAATAACAACGGCGGCAGAATAATGCGCCGGAAAATTGTCCAATCGCCTGCGCCCAAACTGGCCGCAGCATCTTCCTGGCTGCGATCCAGGCTCAGGAGCACCGGCTCGACGGCACGCACGACAAAGGGAAACGTGATAAAGAGCAGCGCCAGGATAATCCCCGGCGGCGCAAAGATCAGTTTGATGCCCCATTCGTTTTTGAGCCAGGCGCCCAATGCCTGTTGCGGCCCATACAAGACCACGAGCATCACGCCCGTGACCAGGGTTGGAATGGCTAGCGGCAAATCGACCACACCATTGAGCAGCGAATGACCAGGAAAGGTGTAGCGTACCAGAACATAAGCCGTCAATGTGCCCATGATCGCATTGATCACGGTCATCACGGCGGCTGTCCACAAGGTCAAGCCAAGCGCATTCCAGGCCACCGGCATCGTTACCTGACGCCACAATTCACCTAATCCTCCGCGCAACCCGTCTTGGAAGATCACGATCAAGGGAATGATGAGCATCACACTTAGATACGTCAGCGCAACCGTGCGTGAACCCCAGTCGCCCCAGGGCTTGCGCGGCCGACTTGCGCTTGGTTCGGATTTAGGCAAAGCAATGGAAGTCATAATGTACTCGCTTGTTATGGGCGGTAGACAGTAGACAGTAGGATTTCCCTTCTACCGTCTACCGTCTACTGTTTACCATTTACTTCGACAAATTCTGCACTTGCGCTACGGTCTTGGTATAGAGACCATCCGTGCCAAAGAATGCGGGCGTGGCCTTGGCCCAACCACCAAAATAGGTGATGTCGAAAAGATGGGCGACCGCGGGGTAATGGGCGGCAGTCGCCTTGGCTACGTCAGGGTCGGGCGAACGTAGACCGTAATCGGCAAAGATTTCCTGCGCTTCCTTGGTGAACAAGAAGCTGACAAAGGCTTCGGCGACCGCACGTGTGCCATGTTTGTCGGCATACACATCGACCACCGCCACCGGATTCTCGATCAAAATCGTGGATGGCGGGATGACCAACGCGTAATCCTGGCCGTTTTGCTGACCGACCTTGACTTCGTTTTCATAGGTAATCGCCACATCGCCCACCCCTTGCTCAAAGTTGGTGATACTTTCGCGCGCGCCTTTGTCCATCGCCGTAACGTTGTTCAGCACGCTGAGCAGAAATGTCTGCGTCGCGGCCTCATTGTCTTTTGCCACACCGGTCACAAAGCCTTGTTTGGCGGCGCCATACAAAGCCAGGATGTTCCACATCGCGCCGCCGCTGGTCTTGGGATTGGGCGTCAACACTTCCAAGCCTGGTTGGGCCAGGTCCGCCCAATCTTTGATGCCTTTGGGATTGCCTTTACGCACGGCAAAGGCAACGACCGAGTCACTGACGATGCCGTGATGTGGGCTGGTTTTCCAATCATGCGTGATCAGTTTGGCCTTGGCAATGTTGGTGATGTCGGCCTCTAGCGAGAGCGCGGCCACATCGGCTTCAAAGCCCTGCACAATCGCACGTGATTGCGCGCCGGACCCCAGATACGATTCTTCAAACTTCACATCTTGGCCGGCTTTGGCTTTCCAGGCGGCCTGGAACAGCGGAATAATCTTCGCATAGGCCTCGCGTGGGGTGGTATACGCCCCCAAGGTCAGCGTGATTGTGCCTTTGGTCCCTGTCGTATTCGTCACGGTTGTACTATTTGAGCTGCTGTTGGTCGCTCCATTGTTGGCTGGTACCGAGCCACCGCAAGCGACCAGGCCACTCACCGCAAGTGCAATGACGACCCAGTGAATTAACTGCTTAAACATGAGACAATCTCCTTTGCTATGGCTTACGCCCAGAAATGGCCGCGTAAGCATCGATCAACAGGTAACAAACGCCTAGCGCTCCGTTTTTGATAAACGCTTTAAGCAACTTCTTTGCGGACATTAATGCGCCCATTAAAAGGCGATAGCATGGAACTAGTGGTCGATTGGGCGGATGAGCGCACAATCAGGATGGGACAAGTGTTCAGAGTGCGGACAAACTGGCCGACCAGACCTTCGAGTACGACTTTGCCGTCAATATCGGGCAACGGTGCGCCCAACACCAGCAGATCATGCGCGCCGGTTTTCATCTCAGCCAGGATCTCCTCGCGGGCGCGACCCACGCGCACCACTTTCTTGGCTGGCACGCCGATCAATTCGAGCGTTTGCACGCCGTGCCCGAGGAAGCGATGCACACGTTCTTGGGTTTCGGGCGTATCCTGCGCTTCGGAAAGCACGGTCAGCAATTTCGCCTCTGCGCCTAAATGGCGCACCAAGCGGCCCGTAAAGAGCACATCTTCCTTGCCCGGCTCACCGCTGGCCGCACAGATCAACGCGTTTTGTGGCGCTGGCTGCGAGCAGGGGACCAACAAAAGATGATGCTCACCACTTTGCAAAATGCTTTCCGCCAACGCCACGCTGCCCGGTGCACCCAGCCCAAGGACTACTAGATCATAGGGCTGGCGTTCTACTTCCTGAACAACTGCCTCGGCTGGGGCCAGTGTTGTGCTGCGCGTCTCTAACGCCGCCAAACCACTGCCCATCTGTTCTTTCGCCTCTTGCAAATGCCGTTGCAGCGCTTCGCCCGCCAGCCCATAGCCAAGCAAGGTGACGCGGGCATGCGCCAAACGCGCGATCTGACCCGCCACGACCAGCGCCGCCTGGGCTGGTGGTGAACCATCGGTGGGCAACAAAAAACGTAGCCCCGGATGCGTGAGTGCATGAATCCGATTGATGCCGACCCAGACTTTTTGTCCGGCTAGCAACGGCAGCCGACTGACCTGATCTTGCGTGCGCGTCGCCTCGACGACAATCGCGTTGCTGCCGTACGCAACGGGTGGCGAAATGGCGCGCACGCCGGGAATCGGCGGCAACCGTAGCCGTAAGCGCTCAAATGAGCCACCAAAAGTCGTCTGTTCGACTTCACCCTGGCCCAACGGCGGGCAACCCAGCCCATCCGCCTGCGTGGCTAAGATCACATCTTCTGGCCGAAACAAGACCTGGACGCGCTGCGTGCCATCGACTGAGCCGGGCGCATGTTGCATGGGGAAGTGATGCGGACCCACCTGCACGCCCTCGCGGGTGGCCTGCCCGACCAACAGATTGGCCGTGCCCAAAAACGTGGCCACAAACTCAGTCTGCGGATGTTGATAAAGCACTTCGGACAAACCGACTTCCAGCAAACGGCCAAAGCTCATCACGCCCAGGCGGTCAGCCAGTTCAAAGGCTTCTTCCTGGTCGTGCGTCACGAGGATCGTGGCGATGCGTAGTTCACGCTGAATTGTTTTCAGGGTGCGGCGCAGTTCGATGCGAATTTTGGCATCCAATGCACCCAACGGTTCGTCCAAGAGTAACACCTCCGGCTGATGCGCCAACGCGCGCGCCAATGCCACGCGTTGTTGCTGTCCGCCGGAAATCTGCCGTGGCATCCGACTGCCCAACCCGGCTAAACCGACGAGTTCCAATAATTCATCGCGGCGTTTGCGGCGTTCGCTGGCGGCTACTTTGCGCACGCGCAGCCCAAACTCAATGTTATCAGTCACGCTCATGTGCTGGAATAGGGCATAATTTTGGAAGACATAGCCGACGCGCCGTTCTTGCGTCGGCAAATGCGTTACATCACGGCCATGCAACAGGATCCGTCCCTGGTCGATCCCGGTCAAACCCGCGATCATGCTTAACACGGTCGTTTTGCCGCTGCCACTGGAGCCGAGCAAAACAAAAAACTCGCCATCGGCGACCTCGAGTGAAACATTGTTCACCACGGGATGGCCGTCATAGCGTTTGGTCAATTGTTCAAGCAGAATCGACATAACTCGCCTCTGGGCTATTAAATCAAAGATAGAAAACAAAAGGCGCTGGGGCGTCACCGTTTCGGCACAGGTTAGCACGCAGCGGTGATGAGGATGGTTACAAACTGGTAACAAAGTGGTAACAAACGGAGAATTTGTGAGATTTTAAGGCGTCAGAAAACTATCTATCACCCTAGGACACTGTAATTGAAATTATGATAATTTAAGCGGTAGGTCAGCGCTTCCAGCGTGACGAACAATGATAACCCTAGCCTTGTAAAAGGCCGGGGTAATATTAAGTATTAAGTAAGCTAATTAAAGGGACAAAATGACGAAAAACCCCTTTAAATCACGGAAAAATGTGCTACACTCCTTGCCAGAATCTGTGAAAAACCAATGGCCACGAGCCTGCC
>JBBREZ010000546.1:0-4468 GCA_038225095.1 Caldilineales bacterium | reverse complement strand
TTCCATTCCCCGACAAAGATAAAAATCACCACAACACCCATGAGCGGTGCGCTGAGGGGCAGAATAATCCGCAACAAAATGGTGATCGGCCCGCTGCCGTCAATTTTGCAGGCGTCATCCAAATCGGTGGGAATGGTTCTAAAAAATTGACGCATCAAGAAAATAATGAAAGCGTCGGTGGCGAAAAAGCGCGGGACAATCAGCGGCAGGTAGCTGTTGACCCAATGCAACTTTGAGAAGAAAATGTAAAGCGGGATCAAAGTGCTCTGATCGGGCAACATCATCGTCGCCAGCACGAGGATAAAAAGCGGCTCGCGGCCACGAAATTGCAAACGGGCAAAGGCATAGGCGACGGGTGTACACGAAAGCAAGACGCCGATCAAGTTGCTAAAGGTGAGAAAGAGCGTATTTTGGTAAAACTGACCGAACGGTAAGTCGATAAATGGTTGCGTAAAGTTGCTTAATTCAAACTTCGTGGGCAGCCAAACTGGCGGAAAACTTTGTGCTTCCGCCATTGTTTTGAACGCCGTGGTCAACATCCAAAGCGCAGGCAACATAAATACAAAACCACCGGCGAACAAGGCCACGTACAAGAAAATCCGCCAGATCAACAACAGCCAATTGTGGGTGCGGACAGCCTGATCGGCTTCGCGATCGATGCTTGCTAAAATACTCATTGGCCCTTACCCTCCATAGAAAACGGATGAACGACTGGAACGTAGCGTAAAAAGCGTAAAGACCATGATGATCAGAAACAACACCCAGGCCAACGCAGAGGCATAGCCAAAGCGCGCCAACAAGAAACCGCGCCGGTACAGATATAACACCATCGTTAAAGTCGCATTGTTGGGGCCACCGTCCGTCATGACAAACGAGGCGGTAAAGACTTGATACGACCCGATAATGCCGATGATGGAATTAAAGAGAATCTGTGGACTGAGCATTGGGATCGTAATACGGGTAAATTGGAGCCAGGAAGTTGCGCCGTCCAGCTGAGCGGCTTCGTACATTTCCTTGGGGATGCTCTGGAGACCGGCCAGGAAGATCAACATGCCAGGGCCAATGTTCCAGATACTGGTGATAATCAGCGAAGGCAATGCCCACGTTTCGCTATACAGCCAACTCGGCCCCTTAATGCCAAAGGAAGCCAGAATGGCATTGAACAGACCAAAATCGGGATGAAAGAACCAGATCCAGATCATCGCCACGGCCACACCAGAGACCACCGACGGCACGTAGAAGACCGTGCGCCATATGCCCAGGCCGCGTACTTTTTGGTTAAGCAAAAGCGCAACCGCCAGGCCCAAACCCACCTGCACCGGCACCACGCCCAGCGTATACAAAGTCGTCACCTTCAGCGCCTGCCAGAAGAGTTCGTCATCGAACAACATTTCTTTGTAGTTGTCCAGGCCAATAAATTTAGAGGGCGACATCAGATCGGTGTTGTAAAAGCTGATGATTAAAGAAAAGACCAGTGCCCCCAGGGTAAATATGAGGAAACCAATGATCCACGGCGAGATGAGCAGATAGGCAATCATCTCCTCGCGGGCGCGTAAACTGAGGCCCTTGCGGCGTGCCGCTGGGGAACTCACCGCGGGTAGCTTGACACTCTCGACGGCGTTTGACATATCCGACCTCTAACTTTTGAATTCACGAGCGACCACAAATTATGCTGGCCGCTAGCATCGCAAGGATCACGATGACTCAGGCGAGTAATAGACTAACAAGAAGATGTTAACGATCATAGCAGACTTTTGTTAAGAATGTCAAACCGGTTTTTTAGCACAAAATTTTTATTGGCAAAATGACTGGTCATCGCGCACCGCAACAAAACGTTGCCACACCTCTCGCCAAAACATAACCGTTCATTAACCCACCCTTGAAACAAACTTAATTAGACCCTAACGCGCCTGCTGTATCAATATCTAGCAGTAATTTGTTTATGCAAGCCGAAATCACTAAAGACCACCCAAAGGAATCAATTCATGAAGATCGTCCAAACAAGTTGGGTATGGGCAAGCGCATGGCTATTGCCTGTTGCCTTGCTTTCTGCACTGCTCGCGCTGATCGCTTGTAGTGGACAGCCGACGCCCACCGTGGCCCTAGCGCCAGCAACCGCCACCAGCGCCGTCACCGCAACCGTTGCGGCGACCACAACCAATATGTCAACGGCAACAATGACGAACACGGCGCCGAAGACGACTACAATGATGGTTACGCCGACCAGCACCGTTACAGCAACCAGTGAAATGACCACAAGCGGCGCAGTTACCCTAACTGGTGCTATGACCAGGACTGGCGCAGTCAGCACGACGGGTGAAATGACCAAGACCGGCGCTATGACCACAACTGCTGCAACCACCACAACCGGCTTGGCCGAACTGGTGGCGCGCGCCGTGCTGCCCGCCGACACGTTTGCCGAGGGCCCGGTTTCTGGCAGCCAGATCGACCCCAAGCTGACGTTGAGCCGCACCGTGCCATTCAAGAGCCAACCCGTGCAAGGTTTCTCTGCTGTGTTGGATGGCGGCAACGGCGCCTATCTCGTGATGGCAGATAATGGCTACGGCGCCAAAGGCAACTCGGCTGATTTCAATTTGCGCTTCTACCAGTTGCGCCCGAGTTGGAAGACCGCAGACGGTGGCGCCGGCGCCGTCGAAGTGCTTGGCTTCACCCAGTTGCATGACCCCGACCATAAAGTGCCGTTCACGATCACCAATCAGACAACCGCTGACCGAGTGCTGACCGGCGCTGATTTTGATATTGAATCCTTCCGCAAAGTGGCCGACGGCACCTTCTGGTTTGGCGAAGAGCTTGGCCCCTATCTGTTGCATGTTGATGCGCAGGGCAAGGTGCTCGCGGCACCAATTCCGCTGCCCCTGCCGAAAGATTTGGCCCAATTCGGGAAGGGTCAGAAAGCAGTGATGTCGCCCGATAATCCGGCCTTTGTCAGCCTGCCCAACCAGGATGCGCGCAAAGCCGCGGCCAATCTGGGTAGCAGTCGCGGTTTTGAAGGCATGGCGTTGAGCGCCGATGGCAAGAAACTCTATCCACTCCTCGAAGGCGCTTTGGTCTCCGACACCGTCCGCACGCGCTTGTTGATCAGCGAATTTGAGCTTGACCAACAGCAATACACCGACCAACATTGGTACTATCGCTTGGAAGACGCCAAGAATTCGATCGGCGATATGACCGCCATCAATGACCACGAGTTCCTGGTGATCGAACGCGACCAGAACCAGGGTGCTGAGGCCAAGGTAAAGCGCATCTACAAGATTGACATCAGCAAAGTCGATGGTGATGGCTTCGTCACCAAACAAATGGTGGTTGACCTGCTCAATATCGCCGATCCGAAAGGCATTTCCGGCCAGCCGCAAGCCGATGCGATTGGTTTGGGCAATCCATTCACGTTCCCATTTGTCACCATTGAAGATGTGCTGATCGTTGATCCGTCCACGTTGCTTGTGATCAATGACAACAACTATCCGTTCAGTACGGGCCGCCGCAAGACCCAATCCGACGACAATGAATTTATCAAGCTTCACCTGAGCCAACCGTTGAACGTCACTGCGCATGGTTAAATGAGTTAACTAAAAAAGCGGCTGGAAGCTTTTCGGCTTCCAGCCGCTTTTTTGTCAACTGTTTTTTATATTGTACTCGTCAAAGTTTGCGTCTTACCGGTCTGCATGGCCAGTCGCGCCATCTCTATAATCTCGACCACATGGCGCGCCTGTTCACCAGAATTACGGGGGGCGCGGTCTTCATGAATCGCATCTACCAGTTCCATAATATCGCAATAGACATGCGGCTCTTCGATGGTCAGATGCTCCCCTTTTAGATAGGGTTGATCGCCAAGTTTGGCGGTATAAGTGCGGGTTTCCTTGTTGCGCACTTCAAACTGGGTTGGATAACCGCTGGCGCCATCGACATCCAACGTTTCCAATGCACCACCTGTGCCATAAAGGCCCAGCCCTCCCCAAGGAATGCGACTGCTGCCAGCGCCGTTAGAACCGATGGCCGTTACCAGTGCGCCAGAAACAAATTCCATCAAGACCAGATTATTGTCATTCACCTGGATTGGCATTGCCTGACCTTTCCAGCTGAGCGTCTCCGCGGTTTTGTTGCCGAGCGCCGTCACGCGCCGCACGGCGCCTAGCAGGCTGGTCGCCAATTGCAACGAATAGACCGTCACATCCGGTAATGGACCCGCGCCGGCGCGATAATACCAGCCCGGATTGATCTCAGCCAGTGCGCCTGTGCCGCTGCGGATCGACTCATGTTCATGGCCAAAGCCCCAGGTGTACGTAAAACCAATGTTCACGCGGCCCAGTGCGCCTTCGTCAATTAGTTGGCGCATCTGCCCAGTGGTCGGGAACAGTTCAAAGCCCGGCGCAGCCGCCAGTTTGATGCCAGCCTGATCGCGAGCCGCCAACAGTTGGTCAGCCTCGGCCAGCGTGGTCGTCATCGCCTT
>JBBREZ010000545.1:0-4473 GCA_038225095.1 Caldilineales bacterium | reverse complement strand
TTCCAGCGCCTCGGGGATCAAGCCATCTTCGTCGGTCGCCATCTGCACATAGCGCGGCTCATAGGGCGTGAAAGCCTGCAACGCCCCGACATAGGTAGGCGCTTCGACGGCGACGCGATCACCTTTGCCGATCAAAATCTTGCCCATTGCATCGAGCACGCCTTGCGAACCACTGGCAATCAGAATCTCTTGGGCCGTGGTTTGAACCCCTTTGACGGCCAGATGCGCGACGAGCGCCTCGCGCAGAGGACCAAAGCCCTCGGTGGCGTCATATTGGAACGCACCGGAGCCATATTTCTCCTGCACGATGGTGGTCAATTCGCGCAAAATTTCCATCGGGAAACTTTGCGGCGCTGGAATGCCACCGGCCAGTGAAACCATGCCCGGTTGCGCCACGACCTTCAAGATCTCGCGAATCGCGTTAACGCCCATTAAATTGGTGCGCGGGGCCAGTAGATGTTCAAAGTTCATGAGAATATCCTGTTCATGATTGGCTTCATGCTTCACAAATGACCGATTAACCGTAGGTCACCCCTTCCAGGGTGACATCGATTCTTATACTGTTATTTCAGCCGTACACACCACTCAATGTGATTACGGTAAGTATAAAATAGAGCTTAGAGAGTAAGCACGAGCAAGCTCTGAATCTCTAAGCCCTTCTCTGAATGACGTTGATACGCTACTTGTCACGCTACAAGCGGTGACCTACGTTACAGCAGCAGCTCGCCACTTATCACCGTCACGGCACTGCCACCGACTTTGACGGTTTCAATCTGATCGCGTGGGCCGACAACTTCCACCTGCGCCTGGCCGGGACGCTGCATCCAATGGCCCTGTTCGGCGACAAATGTTGGTGTATCGATCAAGCCGTAATGCCAGAGATAGGCCGCCATCCCGCCCGTTGCCGAGCCGGTGAAGGGATCTTCCGTGGCGTCAATGTGGCGCGCAAAGGTGTGCCCAGTGGGGGTAACGCCTTCGCGACAAAAGACATGCGTGCTAAAGAAATCAGCTTGATCGCGGAATTTTCGGTAGGCAGCCAGATTAAAATCGATCTTGCGCAGCGCGTCTAGATTGCGCACCGGAATCATTAGCTGCGGCGTGCCGGTGCTCACCGTTTGCAACGGTACGTTGGGCACCAAATCATCCGCCTCCAAGCCCCAGATTGGCAATACAATTGCAGGATCATACTGGGCCAGGAATTGTGGTTTACGCTGGCTCATCACCACCTGTTGGACGATGCCGTTTTGGGCGAACACCGCAACGGGGATCGGACCGTCGCGCAATTCTAGACTGATCGTGGTGACATCACCCTGCAAGGCCAAACGCTTCGTGGTCACCAAGGCAAAAATGGTAGCGATGGTTGGGTGGCCAGCCAGCGGAATTTCTGATTCCGGCGTAAAGTAGCGGGCACGCACATCGGCGATCTGTGAATGCAGAACGAACGCCGTCTCAGATAAGTTATTTTCTCGCGCAATCGCCTGCATCGTTGACGCATCTAGATCGTCAGCATCAAAGACAATCGCACAGGGATTGCCGCCCAACGGTGTGGTTGTAAACGCATCGACCTGCATAAATGGGTAAGTTCGCCTGGATGTTTCCTTGGCTGGCATAACAATTCCTCCTTTGGGCGTGGTGGGGAGCGATCGGCAAAACTGTTGTAGGCTAAATTTATACCAAAGGCGTCCAATCGCTTGGTTCGACGTTGCGCAGGTCAGGGCGCTGAAGGCATTCGCGAATCAGGTTGCCCAAAATTTCAATGCCGGTCCGAATCGTTTCAACACCCTGATTGCCGAAACAGATGCGCAAATGATAATTTGTGCTGGGTTGGACTAAAAAGACATCACCGGGGGCAAAGGCCCAACCCTGCTCTAAGGTTAGTTGATGTAAATTGCTGAGTGCATGATGCCGCGGCAGCGTAAGCCAACAGCAATAACCACCGCCCGGCTTGGTCCACGATACAGTGTGCGGCATACGGTGTTGCAGGGCGGCCAGCATCGCATCGCGCCGTTCCCGATAAATCGGCAGCACACGGCGCAAGTGTTTTTGCAAACCGCGCGTGGCCAAGAAGCCTGCCATCGTGCGTTGTAAAATGGGTGGGCTACATAAATCCGTGGCGCGCCGCATGGTGAGCAGGTTTTGGTGGAGCGGCGGCGGTGCAACCACATAGCCAAGCCGCAGCCCAGGCATGAAGGTTTTAGAAAAGCTGCTAATATGGATCACTGTGCCGGTGGTATCCAGCGCTTTGAGCGCGCGCGGCGCGGGCTGATCGTAGGCAAGTGGCGCATAGATATCATCTTCCACCAATAAGAAATTTTGGCGTTCGGCCAATGCTAGCAGGGCCTGGCGCCGAGCCAGTGACATGCAGAGCCCAGTTGGATTCTGAAAACTTGGGATCGTATAGAAGAAGCGTGGGCGATGTTGCACAACCAAGCGCTCCAACACATCAAGTTCAGGCCCTTCTGCGTCCAGCGATACACTGAACACCTGCAAACCATGCGCTTTTAAGACATGCAACACGCCCAGATACGTCGGCTGTTCGACAATCACGCTATCGCCCGGCCGACATAAGGTTTGGGCAACGAGCGAAAGGCTTTGCGTCACGCCGGAAGTCACTAAAATATCGTCGGGCAAGACGGCAATGCCGCGCTCTTCCAGTTGATTCGCCAATTCAATGCGCAAGCAAGGGTCACCTTGCGACGAACCATAAGAAACCAACGAAGTTGCCTGGTGACGCAGATCATTGAGCGTGTTCCAGAATTCGTCGACCGGAAATAAGGTTGGATCGGGCGAAGCACTTGCCATGGAACGCACGCCCACAATTTCATTGATCTGAAGAATATCACCAATCACAGCGTCGGGCGTGAGCTGCTGGCGCGATAAGCGCATGGCAGTGCGGGGCTGGATGGTCTGGCTGACAAACGTGCCACGCCCAATCGTGGCTTCAACCCAACCGCCGGTTTGCAGCTCATTGTAGGCATTCTGAATGGTCACGCGTGTAACGCCAAGCTCCTGGGCAAGCTCACGAATGGTGGGCAAACGTGCGCCCGGCGGCAACCGATGGCTGCTGATGCGGTCTTTCACTTGTTCGATGATCTGCTGGTAGAGGGCGACGTTACCCCCACGCTCCAGATGAATAGCAAGCGACATAGGACATTTACCGGATGGATAGCAAAAAGGTAGGATAAGTGCGCTAGTGGCTCAGACGTTAGGGTAGGCCAATGGGGCTGATTGTACCGGTAAAGTTGAGTGACCGCAAGGTACAAGTTGAGGGAAGTAGGTAGGACAATTGCGCGGTTAAATTAGGCATATCGGGATTAAGAAACTGGTGAATGAGTAGGAGTGAGGCATGCCTCACCCCTACTCATCAAATGTTGTATGGCTGACTAGTGTTTCGTCAAGCGTCATTTGATGGCTAGAAACGGGTGCTTGATGCGGTTTGAACCGTTGGCGGCTTGGCGCCATGTGGCGGTGACGGATCAACACACGATGCTTGATTTTGCCGATTGCCTATGCGATCTCGTTGCCATCCATCGCCCTGCGGCTCCCTGGCTGCGGATTGTGCTCGATAATCGCTCGACCGATTCCCTGGCTGCGCTCTATAAAGCCGTTGCACCGGCCGAAGCCCGTCGCCTTGCCCAACGGCTTGCATCCCACGCCCAAGCACGGCCGTTGGCTCCACATGGCCGCCATTGAGCTTGGCGTTTTCCAGCGCCCATACCTGGCGCGTCGCATCGCTAACAAGCCTTTCCTGACTGCCGAGGTTCAGGCTTGGGCAGGGCAACGCCATCAACAAGCAGGCACGGTCAACTGGCACTTTTCGAACGCCGATGCGCCCCTTAAACTGCGCAAACTCTATCCATCAATTATCCCTTGACAACACACTAGTCGGTCTGTTTCAATAACTTTCATTGTAAGCCTGCCTTATGATGCGCTGCGTTGATGGTTAGTGCACCAACGCACCCAAGCGATTAAGAGCGCTTGCAGCGGTAAGCGGGACCAGAGCAGCCATGCGGGAATTTGTGGATAAACATCAGCATGCAGCGCCATGTGCAGATTCGCGGGGAAGATGGCCACCAATAACGCACTTAGACCCCAGCCAGCTTGGCGCTGCATGCGTGGCGCAAGGGCGAGCACACCCAGCGCGATCTCGGCGTAGCCACTAAGCGCGACCAAAAAGCCAGGCCACGGCAAATAAGGCGGCATGATAGCGCGATAGAGCTGGGGTTGGCGAAAATGGTTGAGCCCCGCCAGGATGAACACTATGCCCGTAAACAGGCGTCCAATTTTACGTGCACGCATAGAAAGCGCTCCGTGACTAGCTTGTACGCGCCGCTGGAAATCTCCTGCACACGCTTGAATTGTAGGTTATAGAGAAAACAAATTAAAGACAGATAAACGAGGAGGTCGCATGCTCTAATGCGACTCAGCAGCATTAGAGCATGCTGCCTCCGCATTGTATGAAGCTTAAATGTT
>JBBREZ010000544.1:0-4507 GCA_038225095.1 Caldilineales bacterium | reverse complement strand
GACATGATCTGGTTCATTTATGTGTCTCCCTTTTCGCAAGCAAAGTCTCCCGAAGCGCCCGCTGATTTGGTGTATCGAAGTGGAGCCATTCATCATCGTCAGCCATGTAATCGGCTGTATCCAGGTTATCCCAAAATTCGGCTTCCTCTTCTTAACTTTGAAAATCTGGCACTTCTAGTGCTTGAGTGAGTGTTTTCATTTGCCTATCATTCTATCACTATCTTTTTACCGCGGAGTGTTGTTCGTTCCAACTCCTCCGCCACGTTTTCCCAATGCCAGCAAGCGGTAAAATGGCGTTCGCCCACCTCTTCTAACTCTGGCTCCTGTTCTTTGCATTTTTCGGTGGCAAACGAGCAGCGCGGATGAAATTTGCAACCACTGGGCAAATTCACCAGGTCGGGCGGTGAACCAGGAATCGACGCCAGTTCCTCAAAGCCACCCAGCACGGTGGGCACGGCTCGAATCAGGCCCAACGTATAGGGGTGGCGCGGTTGATAGAAAAGATCGTGGGTCTTGCCAATTTCCACGACACGGCCGGCATACATCGTCGCCACGCGGTCGGCTAATTCGGCGGCAATCGCCAGATCGTGCGAAATAAAGATCATCGTAAAATGCTGCTCTTCCTTCAGCCGGCGCAACAACCCAATGATCGTGCGCTGCGTCAGAATATCCAGCGCAGTGGTCGGCTCATCCAAAATCAAAATCTGCGGTTCTAGCAGTAAGGCAATCGCAAGTAAGGTGCGCTGACGCATACCGCCGCTGAGCTCATGCGGATAAGCATTGATCACGCGGCTGGGGTCAAGCTGGACAAATTTTAACAGATCCAGAAAGCGTTCGCGCACGGCGTGCCGATCCCCCCAGCCATGCGCTTGGGCGGTATCTAAAACTTGATCCCACACGCGCAACACCGGGTTGAACGCATTGAGCGCCGACTGAAAGACCATCGCACAATCACGCCAGCGAAATTGCCGCAAATCAGCCGCGTTGAGTTTCAGCACATTCACCTCGCGCTGATCGCGCCGATAGATGATCGTGCCCGGTTGCACTTTGGCTGTGCTCGCCAGCAACCGCACAATTGCCAAACCCAGCGTCGTCTTACCCGAGCCACTCTCGCCGATCAGGGCCAGGCTTTCGCCGGCGTATAAATCAAGCGTCACCCCACGCACCGCCTGCACATTGCCCTTGCGCGTGCCATAGTTGACATAGACATTTTGCAGGCTTAAGGGCGGCTTCTGGTCATGATTGGGACCCTGTTGCCATTCCAAATTCGACTTGCTCATGAAAAATCCTTGTTAATAGGAAGTAAGCAGCTGGACTCCATACTCCTTACTCCATACTCCATACTTCCTACTACCTATCAACCACCCGAACGCAAACGTGGATTAAAGACCATCTCTAACGAACGGGTCATGGTGATGACCGAAAGTTGCAATAAGACGATCGCCACAATGGGGGACATGATGTACCAAACGCTATCCTTAAAGAACAGCGCGCCATGCGTCCAGCCCCAGGAGATCATCACCCCCCAATTGCTACTGTCAAAGGGCACCAAGCCTAACAAAATCAAGCCGATTTGGCCGTAAATTGCACCGGTAAAACCCAGCGCAAAGCTGATCACAATATACGTCATCATATTCGGTAGCATCTCATTAAAGATGATGTGACGCGTGCCTAAATCTAATGCCCGTGCCGCTTCAATAAAATCACGCTCTTTCAGAGAAAAGGTCTGGGCGCGTACGGCGCGCAGCAGAGAAGGCCAGCCTAACAACCCTAGCAAGATGCCGAGCAAGGTAAAGTTGTTGAGTGTGATAAAGCTCGCTAGCACAGCCAAGAGTGGAATGGTTGGAATGGTCAGAAAGACATCGGTAATGGCGACAACGATGCTGTCGACCCAGCCGCCTAGAAAACCGGCCAGCGCGCCGAAGGTTACGGCAATTAAGGTAGAGACGAGGGCGGCAATCAGGGCGGCATTGATGACATTTTTCCCCCCATTGACGATCTGCACCCAATTATCTTTGCCGCCATCATCCGTGCCTAACCAGTGTTGAGCAGAAGGCGGCTCGAAAATTTCACCAGTGTTGCCACTAGCCTGGGCTGGCCAGACGTAAGGCCCCAAAAACGACAACAAGAGGATAAGCGCTACACCCATAAATCCTACAAAACCAACTTTGTTGTATGTTAACAGGCGGAGTGAGGTCCCAATCGACCGCAAAATGTTTCGTATTATATTCATAGGTTCCTTTGCTGGTGATAAGTGATAAGGGTTACACTCAGCATGACTTAGCCCTGGTTGCCCAGCTTAATGCGTGGATCAATCCAACTGTAGAGCATATCGGCAAAGAAGTTCGCAAAAACAACAGAAAGTGTAATCACGAGAAAGATACCTTGCATCACTGTGTAGTCACGACGGGCAATGGCGCCGCCAAGCGAAGCGCCAATCCCTTGATAGACAAAGATAGTCTCGATCAGGAATGAACCACCGACCACAAAGCCAATGCTAATGGCTAATTGAGTGAACAAGGGTAAGGAAGCATTGCGTCCCACATAGGCCGTCGTAATGCGCCAATCTTTCAGCCCACGCGCCTTCGCCACCGTCACATAATCTTCACCCAGCGTGCTAATCGTGCTGCTTTTCATACTCAGCATCCAACGCCCAATCGTGGTAATAAAGTAGGTGCTAATCGGTAGGGCGGCATGAAAAAAGGCATCAGAAAAAAAGTGCCAGGTGAAACCAGGCACTGTACCTGGCGAAAGCGACCCGCGCATAGCCCCAATCGGCACAATTTTCCATTGGATGCCCAACCAGACAATCATCATTAGCCCGATCAAATAGTCAGGAATAGAGCTAAAAATCGATGCAAAAACCGTCAATATATGATCGATCCAGCTATCACGGCGATAGGCCATCAACATACCTAGCCCCATGCCAATCGTAAAGCTTAACAGCAGCCCTACGCCCACACTGAAGATCGTCCAGGGCAAAAACTTCAAAATAATCGAGGCCACTGTTGTCCCTTGCGAGAGCAAGGAATTGCCAAAATCTCCGCGCAATGTCTTGCTCAGGTATTCGAAATATTGCAGGTAGAGTGGTTTATTGATATCAATGGCAAACAGCGCCGCCACCTGATCGCGCGCATCTTTCGGCGCCACGCCTTGTACATTGATGAGCTGATTGACCATTTGCTCAATCGGATTGCCAGGCAGCAGATGAACCAGAAAGAAGGTGAACGAGGTGACGACAAAAACCGTGAAAAGTGTTTTGAGCACTTTGCGGGCGAGATAGGAGTTCACGAACCCGCGTGCCCAACTCTGTTTTTGTTCTAATGCAAAGGCTGGACTTTGGACAGTGTTTAGGGTGGTTGCCACAGTGAACAGTGCTCCTTTATTGTCTAGCTTAAAACTAAGATCATTTCAATCCTGTGGATGCCGCAGCCGCAGCGGCGTCTAGTCTAAAGCGTGGCTGAGCATAATTTGCTACTTATCTGTCGTTTATCTGACAACAATTGTCAGACAACGATCATTTGATCGGAACGGCTTTGTTTTTAAAACAACCCAAGTTCGTTCGTCAATAAGGATGCGGCTGCCCCCAAAATGACGATGTCTGAGATATCGGCTTTCAGGCTTACAACGTCGATCTTTGGTTTGTTCAAACGCCCGGTGAGCGAGCGTTTACACACTTCGTATTCGATTACATCTAATAAGGGTTTGCCAAAGCGGGCGACTCGCCCGCAAAGCAAGATCGGGGGGGTGCCGAGGACGCCAACGAGATGGGCAATCACAATGCCCAGGTAATGGCCTACATCGGCCATCAATCCAGTTAGTAGCGGATCACCTTGATTAAATGCTTGTATGACGGTATCGATCGTAATCTCTTCTGGCGTGGCTGTCAACTGATTCAAATGCGATTTTGGATGATGCTCGGCAATCGTCCGCGCGCGCTTGACAATCGCCCGATTGCTGGCAACGGTTTCCAGGCAACCAACATTGCCACACGTGCACCGTTCGCCGTTATCTACCACCACTACATGACCAATTTCGCCGGTGGCGTATCCGTGCAACAATTGGCCATTGACCATAATGCCTGCTCCGATGCCGTGACCCACCCGAATAACGACTAAATCACTGCTATTCTTATACTGTCCAAAGATAAACTCAGCCAGTAGGACAGCCTGATTATCGTTTACAATGTGTACGGCGAGATCGTAATGCTTGGCCAGTTGTTCGCGTAGAGGAAGATTATACCAGTCCAAATTGGCGGCCTGGCGGATGATGCCACTATTATAATCGATAATGCCCGGTGCGCCAATCCCAATCCCGAGCAAAGGACGCCTGACCGCTGGAAGTAACGCATCAACGAGCTGGTAAACCGCAGCCACGGCAACCTCGCCTGTCTGGTCATCGACGGCAATGTCTTTCTGCTGAATGACCTCGCCCCGCAAATTCAGGATCGCGCCGCGAAAGACACGCCGCGATAAATCTAATGCAATCAGGTGACGGGCATCTTTGG
>JBBREZ010000543.1:0-4510 GCA_038225095.1 Caldilineales bacterium | reverse complement strand
CTCGTTGATCGTGCGGAAGCCGAGCTGGGCCATATATTCGCGCAGTTCCTGGGCGATCATAAACATAAAGTTGACCGCATGTTGCGGATCGCCGGTAAATTTCTTGCGCAGTTCCGGGTTCTGAGTGGCCACACCCACGGGGCAAGTGTCTAGGTGACAGACGCGCATCATAATGCAGCCCAACGTCACAAGCGGCGCGGTGGCAAACCCAAATTCTTCGGCACCGAGCAGCGCAGCAATCGCCACATCGCGGCCAGTCTTGAGTTGACCATCGGTCTCTATAGCCACGCGACTGCGCAAATTGTTGAGCACCAACGTCTGGTGGGTTTCCGCCAAGCCCAGTTCCCACGGCAAGCCAGCATGTTTGATGCTCGTCTGCGGTGACGCGCCCGTGCCGCCATCGTGCCCGCTGATCAGGATCACGTCGGCATGGCCTTTCGCCACCCCGGCAGCAATCGTGCCCACGCCCACTTCCGACACTAATTTGACGCTAATGCGCGCATGGTGGTTGGCATTTTTCAGATCATGGATCAATTCGGCCAGATCTTCAATCGAATAGATGTCATGGTGCGGCGGCGGCGAGATCAACCCGACACCAGGCGTTGAGTGGCGGGTTTTGGCAATCCAAGGATACACCTTGGCGCCAGGCAACTGACCCCCTTCACCGGGCTTAGCGCCCTGGGCCATCTTAATTTGTAGTTCCTTCGCCTTGACCAAGTAGAGGCTGGTCACCCCAAAACGAGCGGAGGCCACCTGCTTGATCGCGCTGTTGCGTGAATCACCGTTGGGATCAAGGGTATAGCGTGCGGGGTCTTCGCCGCCTTCGCCGGTGTTGCTGCGGCCGCCAATCCGGTTCATGGCAATCGCCAGGGTTTCGTGCGCCTCTTGGCTGATCGAACCGTAGGACATTGCGCCGGTTTTGAAGCGCTTGACAATGTCATCGACAGACTCGACCTCTTCAATCGGGATCGGATGCTCGGCAAATTTGAAGTCGAGCAACGCACGCAACGTGCAGAATTCCTTTTCCTGGGCGTTGATCAGCCCCGAATATTCCTTGAAAACCTTATAGTTGTTGGTCCGGGTGGCGTATTGCAATTTGTGAATGGTCTGCGGATTGAAGAGATGACGTTCACTCTCGGCGCGCCATTGATAATTGCCGCCAGCAATCAACACTTCGGGCAGCTCTTCGCGCTCGGGGAAGGCGCGCAAGTGGCGCACTTTAATATCGCGGTAGATTTGTTCCAGGCCGATGCCCTCGATGCGCGTTGGGGTCCAGGTGAAGTATTTATTTACGAGATCCTTGCTCAAGCCCAGTGCCTCAAAAATTTGAGCGCCACAATAACTTTGCAAGGTGGAGATGCCCATTTTGGAGCAGACCTTGAGCACACCCTTGAGGCTGGCCTTCATGTATTGATATTGGGCCTTTTCGTAGGTGGTATCGGTCAGCAAGCCCTCTTCGATTAAGCCGCGCACGGTTTCGTAGGCCATGTACGGGTTAATTGCGGTAGCGCCGTAGCCGATCAAAAGTGAGAAGTGATGCACCTCACGCGGCTCGCCCGACTCGACGATCAAGGCGACCTGGGTGCGTGTCTTGGCGCGGATCAAATGGTGATGCAAGCCAGCCGTGGCTAACAGAGCTGGGATCGGCGCAAGTTCACTGCTCATGCCGCGATCAGAGAGGATGAAGATGTTGACGCCATTTTTGATCGCCTCATCAGCCTGGCTAAACATCACATCCAGCGCGTTTTCCAATCCAGCGCTGCCTTCGGCAACCGAGAAGAGCATCGACAGCGTCTGTGCCTTGTAGCCCGGTTCCTGAATATGGCAAATTTTGAACAGTTGCTCGTTCGACAAAATCGGGTTCTTCAGCTTGATCTGATGACAATTGACCGGTTTCGTGTCGAGGATGTTCTGCTCAGTCCCCATCATCACATCGGATGAGGTAATTAACTCTTCGCGAATGCCATCCAGCGGTGGATTCGTCACCTGAGCAAAAAGCTGGCGAAAATAGTTATACAGCAGTTGTGACTGGTCGGAAAGCACGGCAATCGGGGTGTCATCGCCCATCGCGCCCAACGCTTCAACGCCGTTTTTTGCCATCGGCGTCAGGAGCGTCCGCTGAGTCTCGAAGGTATAACCAAAGGCATGTTGGTGTTGTAACAGCGTTATCCCATCGATTTTTGGCACATCGGGCATGGTGTCTTGAGCCAAATCGTCGAGCGTCTTCAAGTTCTGATCGAGCCATTCACGATAGGGATAGGCATGGGCGATGCTATGCTTTACTTCTTCGTCGGCAATAATGCGGCCCTGTTTGGTATCCACCAGGAACATGCGGCCCGGTTCCAGCCGCCGTTTGTACAGAATCCGATCGGCCGGAATGTCAAGTACGCCCACCTCCGACGCCATCACCACCATGTCATCTTTGGTGACATAATAGCGCGAGGGGCGCAGACCATTGCGATCCAATACCGCCCCCACAATTGTGCCATCGGTAAAGGCGATTGAAGCGGGGCCATCCCACGGTTCCATCATAGCCGAGTGATATTCATAGAAAGCTTTTTTCTCATCGCTCATGCTCTCGTGATTGGACCACGGCTCCGGAATCATCATCATCACAACATGCGGCAACGATCGTCCGGCTAAATGTAAAAATTCCAGCGTGTTGTCGAATTTCGAGCTATCACTGCCATCGGGGTCGATAATCTGGTTGGTGATCTTCTTCAGATCATCACCAAAAAGTTCGGACTGCAACACCGACTGGCGCGCATACATCCAGTTCTCGTTGCCGCGCAAAGTGTTGATTTCGCCGTTATGAATGATGTAGCGATACGGGTGGGCGCGCTCCCAACTGGGGAACGTGTTGGTACTGAAGCGAGAGTGCACAACGGCCAGCGCGCATTCGAGGGCAGGATCGAGCAGATCCGGATAATAGGCTTCCACCTGATCGGCGAGCAACATCCCTTTATAAACAATTGTGCGGCTGGAAAGGCTGGCAATAAAAAATCGATCAGCGTGCGCGTGGCCGCCATATCGGATCGCCTGTTCGGCGCGTTTGCGGATAATGTAAAGTTTGCGCTCGAAAGCTAGCTCATCAGAACCAGTCAGCGTAGCCGTGTTGCAGCTGATAAAAACCTGACGAATGAAAGGTTCGCTCTGCTTCGCCGTCTCGCCTAATAAAGCATTGTCGGTTGGCACTGTACGCCAGCCCAAAAGCGTCTGCCCTTCTTCGCGAATGATGGCTTCGAAGCGTTGCTCAAAGTCAGTACGGACCGTCTCATCTTGGGGCAAATAGATCATGCCGACGCCATAGGCGCCGAACTCAGGCAGGGTTTCCGAAAATTGCAGCTTGTTTTCAGCGCTGAGTTTTCTAAAAAATTTATCGGGAATTTGAAAGAGGATCCCGGCGCCATCGCCGGTATTGACCTCTGCGCCACAGGCGCCGCGGTGATTCAGGTTAACCAAAACGGTCATGGCTTGACGGACGATGGCATGCGATCGTTCGCCTTTTATATTCACCACAAACCCTACGCCACAAGCATCATGCTCATACGCTGGGTCATACAAGCCTTGCTTCTTCGGCACGCCGGTGATAGCATATCCAGGTTCACTTTTCATTTTGAACTCTCCTATACCCATAGGCCTACGGTGGTTGCAAGATTCATCTTTTCACCGCAGGAATAATGACGGAACGATAAATTTTAAAATGAAGTTGGATGGCAACAGCGTCAGTTAAAAAATTGGTTATGGTAAAAAATTGGTTTATGGCTGCACCATCAAACAATTTAGCAGAGCACAAGATAAAAAAAAGTGGCCAACTTTGGCAATACGTTTATGAATGGTATAAAGTATCTTTCTCCTAGAGAAAGTTGTCTTATACCAACATAAGCGTATTAAAGTCGGGCCACCCTGCCCTGTGTAGGGTACTCGTCTAGCTATGATTCAAGCGAATGAACGTTGTCTGATCGTTACGAGTTTACCGAGAATTCAGGAACCTGGTCGAAAAGAGGATGTCGCATCGGCGCATCATTGCGTTGCTGTCTCATCAGGCTCAGTTGGGACATTGGCAACCGGTGTGGTCATCCAATATCCCTCTATCTACTTCATGACTATCGTGATTGAGTTGTACAGTTTAGCTTCTGCAAACCGCATTATGCAAAATAAATTGCAGATTAGCACAGAATTCGCTTACTGTTATTTGATTGTGCAATAGAGAACTATTATACATGAAACTTTATTGATAGTTCAAGTAGACTGAGGGATTGTTAGCAAATTGGCACTTAACTTGACAATTATACAGCGTATACGCTACATTGGCAAGCCTTTTTTATAAACCCATTTAATCAGGCAAGTAAACCTGATGCGAGCATCGTAGACATGATCGGGAATAAGCGATTACCGCTAGTACACAGGCTTCGACGCTTCGAGGTGAGCCTCAGCCGAACCGTGAGCGACGCGACTGAGCGTTCGACTGAGCGCTCACGCCGAAGTCGCGTCGAACGTCTCAGCCGAA
>JBBREZ010000542.1:0-4515 GCA_038225095.1 Caldilineales bacterium | reverse complement strand
CTAAGGGCTTGTAAAAAAATAACTTCGCGATTTAGCTAACATAATATAGGTGTTGATCTAGAGAAAATCCGTCAAGCAAGCTACAATAGGAGCCATCGCAAAATAGAAGAAGGATGGCTAAAATGGACAAGTACGGCGATCAATGTCGATGCAGTTATTGTCAGGCAAAAGCAACTGGTGAGATTGCCCAAGAGCACCGAATGATCAACCAGTTAGTGCAACGGTTGAACGAAAAACAACGTCGCCAATTTGTCGGTCTCTTAGCCAAGCAGTATGGACACGGTGGCATCGAACAGATGGCTGTGATAAGCGGTCTTCACCGAGCGACCATCTCCCGCGGGCAGAAAGAGCTGGAAAGTGCGGCGCAAGATGACGGTCGGGTGCGCAGTCGAGGTGGCGGACGCAAGCTCAGCGAAAAAAAGAGCCCAGGCTACTGACCGTGCTCAAAGCGATCATGGAAGATGCGACTGCGGGCGATCCGATGTCAAGTCTAAAATGGACACACAAATCCTTGCGCAAGCTCAAAGAGGCGCTAGCTGGACAAGGTTTCGTCATTAGTTCACCAACCATTAGCCGATTGCTTCAAGCCGAGGATTACTCGCTTAAGGTTAATCGGAAGCGGCTTGGGGGGAAGCAAAACCCAAGTCGTGATCGGCAATTTGCCTATATTATTCGTTGGCGTAAAGCTTATCTGCTGCGTGGCTGGCCTGTGATCAGTGTCGATGCCAAGAAAACAGAGAAAATTGGTAATTTTAAGAATAACGGCCAGACTTGGCGACAGAAACCGGTTGAGGTCAACGTCTATGACTTTCCCACGCTCGCACGGGGAAAAGCCATTCCTTACGGCATCTATGATATCGGTCGCAATTGTGGGTTTGTCTCGATTGGCACCTCCCATCATACGGCTGAGTTTGCGGTGGCAGCAATTCGCTTTTGGTGGCGCTCGGTTTCTTCAACGATTTATCCGCACCATCGACATCTCTTGATTGAAGCAGACGCTGGGCCCCCTAATGGCCGCCGACAGCGGCTTTGGAAACTTTGTCTTCAGCGCTTTGCCAATGAATTTAACTTGACGATTACCGTCACTCATTTCCCGACGGGGGCATCGAAATGGAATCCCATTGAGCATCGGATGTTTAGTCTGATCAGTGCGAATTGGGCCGGTGAACCGCTTATGGATCACCGGCTTATGCTCAACTTTATTCGCAATACTACTTCCACGACTGGATTTTCTTGTGCAGCCCATCTTGATCAAATCGACTACAAAACTGCCATTAAGAGCTCGGACAAACAGATGAAAAACCTTTCTTATCGCTATCACAAACGACTACCTTTGTGGAACTACACTATCTTTCCACAACCTTAGTTTTATGTCGATAAAATCGCGAAGTTATTTTTTTACAGACGCTTAGCTTATTACCCCTATTACTTCATTATCTGCTAACAGCGGAATTGCTATCTCCGACTGCATTCCTTCAAAATAGGGTATATATTCTGGCTCAAGCTTAATGTCATGCACAATGATTGCTTCTTTTGTTGCCGCAGAAATTCCAGTAACACCTTTACCGAAAGGAATACTAGTCCAAGTTTGATTTATTTCTATCCCAACAGGCGTCCGGTATGCCTTTGCAACCAAATCTTTTGTTGTTGGATCTATAATTCGTATAGTACCAATTTCGCCTTTAGTAACTTCCAATGCCTTATCAAGAATCAGATCAAACACGTTTTTCACATTGTGTGAGGATAAAATTTCTCCAGTAACACTTTGAAGTGCTTCAATTTCTGCACTTTTTCTTTTAATTTCTTCATAACTTTGGGCATTCTCTACAACTACAGCTAGATTTCTACAAAATCCTTCAAGAAATCTCTGTTCTGATAGTGAGAACGTTTTGCCCCGTGCATCACGACGCACTCTAATGACTCCTAACACCTTTCCTTCCTTTTGAATCGGACAAGCCAACAAAGGTGCAAGATGTTCACGAACGTATTCCCCATGTTTCCCTAGATGAATTAAATCGCTACCATATTGTTGGCGCTCCCTTTCATCGGTGACATTATTTAGACGCAAGGGTTTGTTATGCTTTGCAACCCAACCTGTTAACCCTTCACCCCATTCGTATATCGCTTTTCCCACCTTGTCTGATAATAGTGTGCCACTTGTAGTAGCGGAAAGCAATAGTCTTTGTTTCCCACCCATATCCTCTGTGAGAAAAATCGAACAGACTTGCGCTCCTAAATATTTCGGAACCTTATCAATGATCTTTTGAAGATAACCAGGAAATTCTCCTCTACCAAGACTAAGACCAGAAAGATAGAGTTCTTCCCAAAGATCTTTTCGATTTGTTTCCTCGACTCGTTCAATAATAGCTAGAGTATGCGGTGCGAAACTCTCTAGAAGTTCCTGATGCTTCTTGTTAAATTTTCCGAACCGTTGAATAGTCTTAGTAACACGAATAATCCCTAGGACTTCATCTTTGTTTTTTACGGGAACGGCCAAGAAAGCTCGTTGATAATCCTGGGTGCTTGAAGTTTTAAAACTATTATGCTTATCTTTCCAAGTAAGATCATCAGCGATCTTCTTTAACTCTGCTTCATCTGTGATGTCGTCTATCCTGAGAGTAGAACCATGCTTTATTACCCACCCTGTTAAACCTTCTACTGATATATAGTGTTGGATGCCTACAAAGCTTAATTTTAGGTTGTTGTCAATTGCTCGTCTATAGAAGGCGTCTTGATACCCTGTTTCTCCTTCGCGCCGCCACTGGTCTCGCCATGGCCCGTCTTTCCAGAAAATAGACACAGCCTGTGCATCAACTAAAGTTGGCACCACTTTTACAATTAGGTCAAATAAAGGTTCAATTTCTGGCGCGCTTCCTATTCTTAACAGACCGCCAATGAGCTCTTTAAGGCTTTCAATTGTTGACAAATCTGCCATGTTAGACTCCTCCGAGTATGAATGAATATATGAAGAGCATCAGGAGCTATCAATATTGTAGTTTGTGCTTTCATAACAGTAACTGCGTCACAATTTACTAGTCGGGCAGGTTACTCTTATATTAACGTGACTGGAGAATATATTTGGAGAGCAATATAGTCTTTACAGGCAAATAAAGCTATACAGCGATTGTAAGGTTATATTTTTAGTTTGTCAACTATGAATTTTATGCTTCCGTCCATTGGTAAATTTTGTAGCTACTAGCTAATGAAACCATATGAACTTTGCTTTATGTGAAAAAGCAGATGCAAAAACAGGCATTTTCAGAATAACTGCAGTTTAGGTTTTTCTCACACCTGCAATTATCTATGAATCGACGCCGTAATCTGATCCATGGCTATGACCAGATAAGCGAAATCGTCGCCTACCTGGAGCCACTACACGCCCCACTTCGCCAGACACGGCCAAAATCTTATCCAAAGCGGCCAGCGCTTCGGTGGTTTCGATCTGCACCGAAACAAATACCTCGAGATTGGCCTGCGCAATGTAATCCACACCGCCATTACGGCCATAATTCGAGGTAACGCGTGGCCCGTAGCCGCGTTGGCATAGGGGTGGATAGCGGCAATCACACACGATCTGGCGCACTTCTCTTACTGTGCGCACCTGCGGCACAATAATACCATCTGCGCCCGCATCTAACACGGATTTAATAAAGGTGTACTGCTGCCGTGACGCGCACCAAAGCCGGTACATTTTTGCTGCGCGCTGCCATCAGGCATTCTCGAAAACGAACAATGGGCGTCATGGCTACTCGCTATTTTATGCTTCGCGGTTGAACTCTGAGATTTTATGGATTCTGATAGACGCGATGAGTGATAAGTGATGAGTGAGATTATACATTCACTCATACCTCATCTCGTATCGATCACGCTATTGCAAGCGGATTGACCGGGCTGCCCACGGCGCCGGTCAGTGGCAGCGGCGCAATCACCAGGAGACATTCGTACACCTTGTCGGCGGCCAATGCGTCCAGATTGAGATTTTCAATCAGATAGATGCCCAGATCGCGAATGGCGGCGACATGAATGGGTAAGGCTGGCGGCGGTATCTCTTGCAGCACCTCGACGGCTTGATTGTCGGCGCCAATCGCGACAATGTCATGCTGTTTCAGCCACGGGACGGTCGATTCATCAATGCCCGGCTCGCCCTCGTTATAGAGCGGGCGATTGCTGGCGAAGACGCGGATCCAACCGGTGCGAATTAGCAATAAATCGCCGGGTTGCACTGTCACACCTTGGGCCGCGGCGCACGCATCGAGATCTTCTGCCGTAACCGCTTCGCCCAACTGGAGATGGTCAACCCCTTTCCAACCAGCAATGTCCAACAGCAAGCCGCGCCCAACAATAAAACCAATCTGATCAATCGAATTACGCGTGGCGCCGGTGCTGGTGATATGCTCCGCCGCGCTGTACCCGTTGTAAAGCTGATTGTCATGCCAGACATGACACAAGGCATCCATGTGCGTGCCCGAGTGCGAATGCAGCGTAACGATATCGTCAGCGCTGCCGCGATCACCG
>JBBREZ010000541.1:0-4539 GCA_038225095.1 Caldilineales bacterium | reverse complement strand
GCTAGACATGTGCCGGGCACATTGTGACCAGTCACTCGGTTAAGAATATCCTAACGCGTCAACGCCAGCCCAAACAGGACAAACAACTCCGTCACTTCGCACAATGCGCCGTAGACATCGCCGGTCAAGCCGCCATTCAGTTGACGCGCTGCCCAACACGCCATCAGCAGGCCAGCCAGTGGACCAAACAGACTTAAGAGCGCAGCAGGCTTTAAGATCGCGGCCACGCTGAATATGATTAATGTGCTGACGGTCGCGATGTTCAAATGGCGCGAATCTAGCCCTTGCCGCATAGTGCCACCCAGGGTGGATGCCGCCGCACCGGCACGGGCATAAGGATAACGCTGCGCGGCCCACACCAGCATCCAGCGTCCCCACACCGGCGCTAACAATAAGCCGCTCCACAGAGATGGCTGGGATTGCGCCACCAACTGGGCCAGCAAGACCCACTTCAGTCCGACCAGCAGCACCAACCCGATCACGCCAAAAGCACCCGTATGCACATCCTTCAAGATCACCAGTCGTCGTTCAAAGGATACGGGCGCAAAGAGGGCGTCGCACGTATCGAGCAGGCCGTCGAGATGCAGGCCGCCGCTCAGCAAAATCCAGCCGGTCAACAGGCAACCAGCCTGCACCGGTGCGGACAAGGGCGAAAAACGCAATAGAAAGCTCAGCGCAATTAAAAGCGCGCCCAAAAGCGCGCCAACCAATGGATACCAGGCAAAAGATTGACCAGGCAGGTTGGGGCGCTTCGTAAATTCAACGTCGGAGAGTGGGGCAACGGGCAGCGTGGTGAGGAAGCTTAACGCCAGATGCAAGCCAGGCGGCAAACGGATCACACGTTCCCTTGGCCGGTCGCTTTGTTGCTGACATTGGCTTCACTAAAGGTTGCCATATCGTTGAGCGTTGCCACTGCTGCATCCAACATAGGCAACGCTAACACCGCACCGCTACCTTCGCCCAGGTGCAAATGAAGATCGAGGATTGGGCTAAGTTCCAGATAGTTGAGCAAAACAGTATGGCCTGGCTCAGTGCTGCGATGGCCGATCAGCATAAAAGCCTTGCTGGCTGGGCAAAACTTGGCCGCCAGGGCAGCGCCTGCCGTTGCGATCGCGCCGTCGATGATAACCGGGACACGCGCCGCTGCGCCCGCCAGTACAATCCCGGCAATCGCGCCGATTTCCAGCCCCCCCACTTTACTCAAGATGTCAATCGGATCGTTCGGATCGGGCAAGTGCAAGGCGAGGGCGCGCTCAATTGCGTCACATTTGCGCCGCCAACCGGGCAAGCCAATACCCGTCCCCATGCCAACCACTTGCGATACCGGCATCCCCGTTAGCACGGCCGTAATGGCCGAGGTTGGCGTAGTGTTGCCTATGCCCATGTCACCCGTGAGCAATACGCGCGCGCCCGCAGCAATCTCTGCATTGGCAAGCGTAATGCCAGCTTCCACTGCGAGCACCGCTTCACGCCGACTCATGGCTAGTTCATGGACCATATTATTGGTGCCCGGCCGGATTTTCATCGAATAGAGTTGCGAGTGCGTAGGCAGGCTAGCGGCCACGCCCACATCCAAGACGACCACTTTAGTGTTAAATTGACGCGCGAGCACGTTGATGGCTGCGCCACCGGCCAAAATATTCAGCACCATTTGGGCTGTTACTTCTGAAGGATAGGCGCTAACCCCTTCGGCCGTGACGCCATGATCACCGGCGCAGATAATCACCGTACGCGGGGAGAGTACAGGCCGCAATTGGCCTGTCATGCCCGCTAATTGGGCGCTCAATTCTTCTAAAATACCAAGCGCGCCCAACGGTTTGGTTAACTGCTGCTGCCGCTCACGCGCAGCCTCCATGGCGACACCATTTAATTCTGAAACCTGATTAATCGTTGCGGCAAGCAGATGCTGTGACAATTTGGACTCGCTTTGCGTAAATTAGGAATGGATCGAAATAACGATGGACAAATAATGATGGACAAATAACGATGGACAATGGCGGGTTGTCAATCATCAATCGTCGATGATCAAACACCGATGATTGACCATAAGTAGCCCAAACCTGGTGAAACAGTGGCGCGACATGGCGTGGCTTCTATGTCGCCAATCAACAAGGAGGCTGGAGGCGATGCCTGTTGCCATTGCCCAACCTCGGCTTTGCGGCGGGCGCAGGTAGCCTGAATCCCCTGCTGATCGCTGACATTCCATTCGCCAGTCATCATCCGCTTCATCTCTTCCAGTTCAAAGAAAAAGACGTCGTCTAGCTGCAACAGCCGCTGGTCAATCATCGCTTCTTTGGCCGCCGCCAAAGCCCAGCCATGCGTACCAGCTAAAATATAGGCAAAAGCCTGCAAGGCTCGGCTCTGGAGCGCCAGGCATTGGCGAATTTTCTGTAATAATTGCTGCGCTTCCTTGCGCCGGCCTGCTTCCACCGCGCCTAATAATTTTTGTTCGCTTGGTGCAGCAGAGGAAGCTGAAGGCAACGGCGCCAATTTGAGCGCATGCGCTAAGACAGCCTGGAATATCGGCGTGGGATCTTGGCGCCAACGTAGGCGCCGAATTTCGCCTTCGGCTACACAACGATGCCCATACAGATGCAGAAATTCGGTTAGGGCAGCGGCCACGCCTTGATTGGGCAACGTCGCTGACCAGTTTTCAAAATTGCCACTTTTCAACCATGTCATCGTCGCCGGATCGGTGGCCGCCAAGTCGCCAAGCGCGCGCAACCGCGCCGCCATCGCCTGTTCAACCAGATGGCTCACATCACTCGTGGCCGCTTGCAGCAAAGTCAACGTCGCCGCATCGTCCAGCGTAGCCACGGTCAAGCGCATGAGCCGATTACAGGCGACTTCCAAATTGTAGCGCGCCGCAAAAAAAGCGATAAAACTGGGCACGGCGCTCTGTTCGATCTCTTCCATGATTTGTAAAATTTCGGCCTGCGTCCAACGCAAGTCTTGGGTCTTCGCTTGCCATTGCTGAGCCAACTGCGTGATCGAGTCTAGTTCGCCAGCTAGGTTTTTTAAGGTATCGTCAATTTTCTTCTGGCTGAGGCTCGTCTTGAAACCGGCCAGTAACCCTGGTTTTTCCCATTGACAAAGTGGAAACAACTGACCATCTAGCCGCAGCGTGATCGGCTCCAGCCCCGCGCGCTCGGCATCGCGTTGGGCAGAGAGGCTAAGATTCAGGTAG
The DNA here is from genome assembly GCA_038225095.1 of Caldilineales bacterium. Classification (GTDB taxonomy): domain Bacteria; phylum Chloroflexota; class Anaerolineae; order Caldilineales; family Caldilineaceae; genus JAPLGZ01. Next base: position 1,352 of record JBBREZ010000541.1, on the reverse strand, counting down.
GGTCGGCCTTGATATGGTCGCAACACGCGCGCCCGCGGCATTGGATCAAAGCCTAATCGGTCAAAGTATTGATACCAGGCGCGCCCAGCCACTTCAGCCAACAAACTATAACTGAAGGGTGTCAACGGCGGTGTGGTCAACGCCTGAATTGCGGCTAATGGCTGCAACGGGTGCTGGCTCCAGGCCGTGCGGCTACCTGCCGGCAAACCGCCGGTCAAGGCATAATCAAACAAAATCCACCTCTGCTACTCTAGCTTAACTTATACGAACATAGCTTTTCAGCGCTGCGACGGGGAACGTAAGGATAAGTTTCTTAGTTCAAAGCCTGCGTAACGATCGTCTGCGCTAGCTTAGAAAACACGTTAAGTTATTGTCAACGGATTGGCATAAAGTGTCAATTCCTATCTACGGCTGATAATCGGTTCAGTCTGCGCTTGTAAACCTAATAGAGCAACCACTTTAAAGTGCCAGGTTTATCTGTTTTCTCTATAAGGGATGGGTATGAGCGCTTTATTGACTGCTATCCATCGAATTTTTCTGCCGCAGTGCTTTACCTGATATTGCAATTCAGCCGAAAGTAGATAAAATGACAGGTGAAATTTACTGGGTCTGCACTTATTCGTAACTGTTTAGACCCCACCCCCGCCCTTGCAGGGCGGGAGTTGTGAAGGGACAGAACTTATCATCTCGGCTGTTCCTGAGCGCACAGCGGGCACAAAGTGCCATCTGTCCCTTCCCTTGCGAGGGGAGGCGCGCTTAGAAGGCGCCCACACCTGTGGGACACCGCCTTTAGGGCACGGGCGAGGCGTATCGTTGCACCTTATTAGGCCTTATCGGGATTAACAGTGTTCAGCAGCTAGGTAAACACGTCTACAGATAGACAAGTGACACCTCCCTGTTTACCTAGCTACTGTTTACCAGAGCGGATGGCGGCTTATTCCCGATAATGTCTATTCTTTTATTATTGGATAAATTATGACAATCAACCGTCAACTTGAAAGCGAAACCACCGGTCAATCCTCGGATGACCAACCGGTCTTGGTCTTTGTCTCTACCGATATTGTTTCGGGCATGGATGAAATTGCCCGTGAAACATTAATTAGCAACTTACGCCATTATAGTACACGCGGCTTGTCGCCGCTCTGGGTCAACTGGCTACGGCACCGCGCCGATCTGCACTTTGCCTGTCTGGTGCATGATCAGCAAGAATTTAACGATTTCATGCTCGACGTTGTCCGCAATGTCGAAGGTGTGCGTGAGACCACCACAATTCTCAGCTTTGGTGGCCGCGCCGACATTGATGCCCTGTTAGAACTAGAAATGGAAGTGAGCCCCAACAGTAACACAGTGGC
>JBBREZ010000540.1:0-4548 GCA_038225095.1 Caldilineales bacterium | reverse complement strand
CACGATAGTTCGTGGCTCTACGGCTAGCTTGATTTCTAAACATTAAATAGTCACTGCACTAGTACAGTAAGGCAGGCGTAAATAGCTAGACAGTTCCTACTCTTACTCTCTATCAGAGTAAGAATAGGAAAACTGGTGACTTATTGACGCCATCTCCGCTGTAGACTACCCACGCAGATCACGATCATCTACGAATAGCTCTGTGTAACGAAGCAGTTACCACGACTACAGAAAGGATCAAACACAATGGAATACCGAAGCCTGGGGCGGGCAGGTGAGCACGCTTTGTCTGGGCTGTATGAACTTTGGCTTCCTCACGCCGGAGGACGAATCGCTCACGATGATTCGACGCCGCGCCTGACCGAGGCATCAACTTCCTAGACACGGCCAACGTCTACAACCGCGGGCGCAGCGAGGAGATTGTCGGCAAGGCCCTTCAACGCAACGGCAAACGCAACCGCATCGTGCTGGCCACCAAAGTTCACGGCCGGATGGACGATGACAACATCCTGGCTGCCGGCAACAACCGTCGCCATATCACTCTTTAAGCCGTCTCCGGCATAAAAGAGGGCATGAAGATACCAGTCGGTGTTCTGTACTCACCGCGTACCTGGGCGAAGTGAATTTCATAATTCTGCGCGCCCCACCGGTACATGGCTTGGACCAGTTCAGTCTGATCAACCGGCACGAGAAAAATTGGGGAACGCCCGCGATTCTGATTCAACTCGGCCTGGATCAGCGCTGCGGCTTGGGCCGTCGTGCGCATCACACCGGGGCCAAGCATGTTGCTGCCGGGGTGTTGCACCGAGGCGAGAAACCCATCCAAACTACCTTGCGGATTTTCGTACACGGAAACATGCCAGATGCCAGCTTTGTTCTCGATAAAGTGTTGATAATCCTGCCGGCGTGAGATATGATTGAGTTCAAGCTCTAGGGCGGCGATGGCGTCAACATCGGCTAGCGTGGCCGGGCGCACGTTTTCCATGCCAGGGGCAATGTGCATCAGCCCGCGCTCCGGCACTTTAATCAGCATATCTTGAAAGGCCTGGTGGGGTACAAAGCCGGCGCGCGTATAAAGCGAAAAAGAATCAAGGTTCAGCGCACTGGAAACAAGGCGCAGTGGTTGCTGGGCTTGCTCCGCAAAATGGATCACAAAGTTCAGCAACTTACGCGCGACGCTGTGCCCAAAATAGTTCGGATGCACATTCATAATGCCCAGAGAAACATGCGTCGCGCGCGGATGGTAGAAGCAGGAACCCATCATGCGTCCGTTCGCGGGATTTACGGCCAAGATGCAGCACCCAGGATCAAGCGCTTCGTACACTTCACAGAAAAGGCGGGCGCTTTCTGGACCCGCGCTAAAAATCTTCCCCATGCCATGCGTCTGATACCAATAATTGGTGCTAATACAAATTAAGTCGGCGACTTCGCTCCAGTCGGCGGCTTCCATCGGACGTAGAATAATCTCTGCCATCGTTTTGTATGCTCCCGTTAGCGGATATTCTTCAGCAGGTTGCAGGGATCGAGACCTGTCAGGAAAACAATACCTGACAGGTCGGTCGACGCCGATTATTCAGATACGCACTTAGTGCCTGAGGGCACTTCTCATTGTTAGCAGCCCATTTCAATGGTGTTACTATTGGTTATGCAAATGCCGGCACTTCTTCCGCCTTGCCGCTTTCGTGGGAGCGAATGGCGGCTTCGATCACTTCTTGGACGGCTAACCCTTCGCGCGCAGACGCTTCCAGTTCTTCGGGTGGCACTTCGGCATGAATCTGCTCGAGCCAGCGGTGAATCCGGTTGGTGAAGGTGGCGCCGAAGCCGCTCAAGCCGCCCATAATGCTGTTGCGAATTACGGTCAATTCGTTGCTGCGGCGTGGGTAAAAGGTCAACTCTTCGTAAAGATTATCCAACACAAAGCGGCCTTCGGTGCCCATCACTTCGCAGCGCTCCAAATTATGGCCGGGATTGGTATCGTAGCTGCCGGTCAGGTGGCCGACAACGCCGTTCGTAAATTCCACGTTGATCTGCGCGTTCGACCAACAGATGCGCCCCGGTGCATGATTCATAAAGGCATGGACGCGTTTAATATCGCCACACATAAAGCGCATGATATCGAACGAATGTGGGTGCAAGGCGCGCATATGGAACCAGGGTGAAGTCTCGTTCGGGTTGCCGATCCACATGGTCATGTTGATCAGCAGCAGATGACCGAGCTTACCTTCGGTGATCCATTGTTTGGCCTTGGCCGCAGGTGGTACAAAGCGATGGTTCAAATTGGTGCCAAAATAGACACCTTTTTCCTCGGCCTTTTTCACCATTGCGCGCGCCTTCAAAATGTCGTTGGAAATTGGCTTCTCCCCCAACACGTTCAGGCCAGCTTCCAGACATTGCATGATCGGCTCATAGTGATCGCCGCCGTTTTCCACTCCGGCGCTGCACACGCTGACCGCATCCAGTTCCTCATGTTTGAGCAAATCTTCCACGCTGTAATAGGCACGCACGCCATAGTGCGCGGCGGCCTTATCCGCCTTTTCCTTGATGATGTCACACACGGCCACCAGTTCGGCGAGTGGATCGGCTTGATAGACCTGGGCATGCGTGTTGCCAATATTACCCAGGCCGATCACGGCAACTTTTAACATGTGGATTCTCCTGAAAGTTAATGAATGAAAATGGTGCTCCAGATTTTGGACAATATCGTATCACGCGTTGCGCAATTTGCGAAGTATGTGGTACGGAGGCGTAGGTCAGAAGGGTAAGTTAAATTCGTTATTGCGGATTCTGGCAAGCTAGTCGATTGATGGTTTAGTAACGTGGAGTGAGCATCCTCAGATGCGCTGTTTTGCTAGCGGGCCGCATCTGAGGATGCTACTCCACAGTTGGATTACGCGATTTTTGAAGCAACCGGGCGCGGACGGCTGCGTAAGTTGCGGTAGAGCCAGCCAAAGACGAGGGTGCCCAAAAGTTCGCCGCCCCCCAGCAATAGGGTTGTGGTATTAAACTGTTGATAAGCGCGGGCAATGCCAAACTGGATCAGGTGGAGCAGCGCAAGCAGACCAAGTTCGCTCAGGGTAAAGAGGCAAAAACGAATGAATAAGCGTCCGGTTTGCACACCGGTGCGATAATAGTGTTCGGCCAGAACGATGACGAACAAAATGCCAATGCCAAGGATCAAAATGGCGAAATCATCAATGGCACGTGCCGCATAGCGTTGTGAAAAGTCAAAGGCAATCAAAATGTGATAGGTGCTGCGTATCGTCACGGCAACCAGCACCGCCAATGCGCAACTGATCAGCCAGAGCAGATAGGCCAGAATATAATGGGCAAACTTGGCTTGCACGCTATCGTACCCCGGCCATCGGCAGGCTAACGCGCGCCGGCGTATCGATGCCCTGTAGATCCAGCTCTTCGGCAAAATGGCAGCTTACATGACAATCCGAGCGTAAGGCGCGCAACTTTGGTTCTTCCACTTTGCAAATGTCTCTGGCATATTTACAACGGGGATGAAAGACACAACCACTGGGGAGATTGCCTAGATCGGGCGGTTCACCCGGTGTCACCGTGCGCTGACCACGCAAACGATCCACGGTTCTCGGCACGGCCGCCAATAGCAATTCTGTGTACGGGTGTTTAGGGCGCGAGAGCAATTCGTGTTTTGTGCCTAATTCCACCAACTTCCCAGCATACATCACGGCAATGCGGTCGCTAATGTAGCGGACAACGGCCATATTGTGCGAGATAAAGATATAGGTCAGGTTGAATTTGGCCTGTAAATCTTCCAACAAGTTGAGAATCTGCGCCTGAATCGAGACATCCAACGCTGAAACCGGTTCATCGGCGACAATTAATTTAGGGTGGACGACCAGGGCGCGCGCAATGCCAATCCGTTGGCGTTGCCCACCGCTGAAGCTATGCGGAAAACGACGTAGATGCTCGACGCGCAGCCCCACCTGGATAACCACTTCTTTAACCCGTTCTTCCAGATCACGGCCACGCGCAATCCCATTCACCAAGAGCGGTTCGCCGATAGTTTCCAGCAAATTCATGCGCGGGTTGAGCGAAGAATAGGGGTCTTGAAAAATAATTTGGGCATTGCGCCGAAAGAGGTGCATCTCGCGGCGGTTTAACTCAGTCACCGAAATAATTTGATTTTCAACATGTAGCAAAATCTTACCGTCACTGGGTTCATACAAACGGATCAGACAGCGGCCCATCGTGGTTTTACCGCAACCGCTTTCGCCGACGACGCCCAACGTTTCGCCTGCTTTAACGGTCAAGTTCACGTCATCAACAGCCTTGATGTAACCAACCGTTTTACGCAGAAAGCCCTGTTGGATCGGGAAATATTTTTTTAAGCCTTGCACTTCTAAAAGCGTATCATTCGCTTGGACCACGTCAGTTCCTCCGGGATAATAATTATTCAAGTTAAGCCGCCGCTGTCAATAGATTCTGAGCACGAATTGAGCGGAGGAAAGCCGCCGAACCCGTTCTTATAGAGGAAACATTTAAACCTCATACAATGCGGAGGCGGCATTAGAGAGTGCG
>JBBREZ010000539.1:0-4559 GCA_038225095.1 Caldilineales bacterium | reverse complement strand
CTCCACCCATCTCTCGCCCAATATTTTCAAAACCCCCCCACTTGCTGCCCCCCCCCCCCACAACCTGATTACCGGTCTATTTGTTAAAATTCATAATTCACCGCCTGCTACACAAAACGCGCCCAGGGAGCACCCGCTATTGGGCGCAGCGGCTTTTTCCTATAATCCTTACTGCCTACTCCCTACGCCTAGCTCTAACAATAATTCTATACGCTGCTGGATTGTTGCTTGGATTGCATCCACGGTTTGGGTTGCATCTATCACCAGCCAACGCGCCGGCTCGGCAGCCGCCAACTGTAGATAACCCTGGCGCACGGTTTGGTGGAACGCCAATGCCTTTTGTTCCATGCGGTTCCATTCTGCAGCCGCATCACCCCGTTTACGGTTCAGGCCGGCAGTGGGGTCAATGTTCAAAAAAATTGTCAGATCCGGCTGGAGACCACCCGTGGCGAAGGTAACAATCCGCCGTAGCCAGGCCAGATCCTGTCCATGTCCATAACCCTGATAGGCTAAGGTGCTATCAGCATAGCGATCACAAAGAACAATCCGCCCACTATTCAAAGCCGGACGGATCACTTCATCCACAATTTGTGCACGTGCTGCGTTAAACAAGAGTACTTCAGCGCGTGGACTCATTTCACTATGGTTGGGCTCAAGGACAATGGCGCGAATGGCATTGCCAATCGTCGTGCCACCCGGTTCGCGCGTCACCAGTATAGCAAATTCACGTGCTTTCAGGAAATTCTCTAGCAGGTGAATCTGTGTTGTTTTGCCGCTGCCTTCCGGCCCTTCGAAGGTAATAAAAAGGCTCACAGGATTACCCCTAGATTTCGCAGATTTCTAGCTGCGAAATCTACGAAATCTGGGATGACTTATTTACCGTAACTACTCAGTCCTCGTGTAGGCAGGTAAACAGGGAAATAGGTAGACAGGATATGCTACGTGTTTACCTATCTACCTGTTTCCCTGCCTAGTGACTATTTACCAAAAATCCGCACGCGCCGGTATGGTTCGCGCCCGTAGCTGTGGCTGACGAGGTTGGCCGCCCGCACCAGTTGATGTTGCTGGCTGCGAATGGCCGCCGATTGGGGCGCCAGTTCGGCGTCGCTCGCGCCATTTAACACCCGCTGCACCCCTTCTTGGGTCTCGCGCATTGCTTCGGTAAAGCCATCGATCGGGTCAGACGGCATGTGAAAGATATCAACCAGACACTGCTCCATTTGCGTCGCTGTATTGCTGCGCAGAATGTAGACCGGAATGTTGCGTCGCTCGGCATCAACAATTGGCTGCGGCTGCTGGCGATAATAATTCTTCAACGTCATCACCACATCCGCCTGGTTGAGATTGTCGACAATCTGAATGGGCACATTCAGGCCGTTGGCTGACGACCGTAAGCGATTTTGGCCGATGCCATACGGGAAGACTCGCACGAGTTTGCGTTGGCGATCCTCACCTTCTGGTAGCGGCGCTTTGTTAAACGATTCTGGCTGGAAATCGTCAGCTTCATCCCAACTTGGCTCGGCGTCGCCATACTTACGCTCGATCAGCGATGAAGTGGGTGTGGGTGTGCTTACCGCACTTTTGCCATTGTTCCCCAACTCCCGGCCACGATGCTTGCGCGGCCCACTCTCACGGGTTTCTGCTGTTGGCGCTGGCGTTCCATAATCACTGGCCTTCTCGATGCGGATCTGGTCGTGCTCATCCAAGTAGCGCAATTCGGGCATCAACGTGCGGCCGCGCAACAGGGCATCGACTGCGGCTGATACATCGTGATGGATGATCATCCGTTGGCGGTCTTGGATTTCGATCAATACATCAAAAGTGGGGGGCGCTTTCCGCTCTAACACACTCTTCTGCGTACCCCGCCGCCGTGCTTCTTCATCGGATAGGGTCACCGACTCAATCCCACCCACCAAGTCACTCAAGGTGGGGTTCATGAGTAAGTTTTCCAGGCTATTGCCGTGGGCGGTGCCGACCAACTGCACGCCGCGTTCGGCAATGGTGCGGGCGGCAATTGCTTCTAGTTCACGGCCGATTTCGTCGATAATGATCACTTCCGGCATGTGGTTCTCCACCGCTTCGATCATGACTTCGTGCTGGAGCGTGGGTTCCGGCACCTGCATACGGCGTGAACGCCCAATCGCCGGATGAGGAATGTCGCCATCGCCAGCGATTTCGTTGCTCGTATCGACAATCACCACGCGCTTGGCTTCCCCACGGACACGGGCAGCTTCGCGCAGCAAGGTTGTCTTACCGACGCCCGGTCGTCCAAGCAGTAGAATACTCTTTTCGCTGATCACAATATCTTTGATGATATCGATCGTGCCATACACTGCGCGACCAACCCGGCACGTCAGGCCAATGATCTTGCCTTTACGGTTGCGAATGGCCGAAATGCGGTGCAAAGTGCGTTCGATACCGGCCCGATTATCCGAACCAAAGTCACCAATCCGCTCAATCACCATTTCGAGGTCTTCTTGCGTGATCTCAGTCTTGTCTAGATACATCTCACCTTTGGTAAAGCGCGCCTCGGGCAAGCGACCTAAATCCATGATGATTTCAATCAAGTCTGCAGATCGATTGGCGGCATCCAATGCGGTGCGGATGCGGTCCGGTAAAATAGCAAGCAGCACTTCTAAATCGTCTGTAATTTGTAGACCAGTCATATTTGCGTTTTTGCGAGGGTTCTGTGTGGGTTGTGAATAATCAGTCTGTTCTAAAGTACGTTCCACTATCACAAATATTCCTTTGGCTGGGTCGATATACCACAAATGGTGTAAATTCTATTTTGTTCTCTGAACAAGGCTGAATTTACACTGCGGAGTTTACACCTAGGGCTATCGCCTTGACTTGCCTGATTAATTTACTGAACAAAATATATCGTTATTGTTGCCGCGATTGTAAAGTTATCCACTTCACAATAAATCATAATTCATCAAGCGAAAGTGAGTGGTTTTACATAAACCGACAGGCAATGCACAGGCTTACTCACTTGGCATAATGAACTATCATTATCACCATTCTAAACGTACAACACTAAATAAATAACGTTGTAGATACCCGCAATGTTCCTTGCTCATTAGCTTTCTACTCTCCTTTGCTCACCTGGGTAATTGGTGACCCTGATTGTTTTTGCGGTTGGGCGCTCACTTCGCAATTCAGCAGACTAGATTTCTCTGGAAAGGCAAAAGGAGCGGGAATAACTTCCTGGATGCGCTCGATCGCGGGCACCAATACTGGGGCTGGATTTCTAACCCATTGCACCACATGTTTGACCATCTTTGCGCGGTCTGTAAACGGTACAAAGCCATAGTCAGCCAACGCCGCGCTCAATCCGCCATGATATTCACGCACACTAATGTAGATTGGCAGCGGGTTATTTTCCTGGCTTAGCACCGTTAAGGCACAGTTGAGCAACTGCTGCATACATGTTGTATCTGGTTGATGGAAATCAGCCCATAGCTGTAACCCAACACCACGTTGACCATAGGCAATGTCGATGCAGCCTTGAATGTCGCCCTTTCGCTCGAAGATAAAACTTTTGTGCAGGCCAGGTTGCCACCACTCTAAAACTGGCGATTTGGCTGCTTTGGAAACTGTGTTCCCTGCCAGGTAGCCTTCTGCTTGTTGAACTTGTGTAGGACTTATGTGCGCATAGAGCCGGCGTAGGGCCCATTCGTCGGCTTTGGTTGAAAGGCGAACTGCATCTGTGTAGACCGGGGAAAACGTCCCCGCGCGATAGGAACTCAGACGCCAGATCGTCTGGCGCGTGTAGACTCGGAAACCAACATGGCTGAAGGTGTTAAGAAGAAGAGGTTGATCAGGTGCATCTACATAAATACGTGTAATCTGTTGGCGGGCCGCTTCATTACAGTAATAGACTAATAATTTTTGCCAAATCGCTGGGTGGCCTAATGGAGCATCCAACGTCGGCGCTAACAACAGTACATCGGCTTCTGTGCGATCAGGGCGCTTTTGCACTTGCAAAAAACCAGTGCGTGCCAGATTGTGGCCGCGTTGATTCAGTACATAAGTTGCCACTTTAGCTTCGTGCCACGGAACGACCGTAGTCAACGCAGCTCGCAACACTGAGTGTGGCTGTAACAAAGCATGAATGGTATGCAGCTTTGTTGCTTGTCCACTCAGACGCTGAATCAAAAAGATGTCGCCTACTTGAAAAGGGCGGATCACCAGGTTGAAAATTCCTTAATAGGAGAAGCCACTTGTTAATTAAATCAATTAAACGCTCAATTACCCTTCCATTTTACTTGATTTTGGGAAAAATGACAAGTAGCCATTGATACAAAGCCCGGTTATAATCTGCGGAACCCCAATGTGCCGACACCTGTAATCTGTTTTTTAGTTGCATTTCAGCGACTTTTACAGTATAGTGTTCAAAGTTAAAATATTGTCCAGCTCATTCAAAGCGAGGTAATAATCATGCAAAATGCTGATCTCTCTTCCTATCTTGAAAGCTATCAAAAACAGGGCTATGTGGTCGTGCCAGGTCTCTTTACGGCCGCTGAAGTAGCTACGTATAAGCAACATTATATGGATAT
>JBBREZ010000538.1:0-4569 GCA_038225095.1 Caldilineales bacterium | reverse complement strand
CCCTTGCGATCGGCGTAGGAAACTTCTGGTTCTTCGCCTTCAAAAAAGAGCACTTGTGCGATCCCTTCATTGGCGTAGATTTTGCAGGGAAGTGGCGTTGTATTCGAAATTTCGATGGTGACGTGGCCTTCCCACTCTGGCTCGAAGGGTGTGATGTTGACAATAACGCCGATCCTGGCGTAGGTTGATTTCCCCAGACAAACACACAACACGTTGCGCGGAACCCGAAAATATTCCACTGTGCGCGCCAGCGCAAAACTGTTGGGCGGAATAATACAGACTTCGCCTTGATACGGTACCATCGCGCGCTCGTCCATGGCCTTGGGATCAACCACCGTCAACTGACCCGTCGCTGGCGTGAAAATTCTAAACTCATCGGCCACGCGAATATCGTAACCGAAACTGCTCAACCCATAAGAAATTGTCCCTGCGCGCACCTGATTCGCCATAAACGGTTCGATCATCCGATGTTCAAGCGCCATCCGCCGTATCCAGTGATCTGGTTTGATCGACATATGCTTACCCTTTGGTGAAAATGAACTATGGAACAGGTCACGGGGACCTTGACAAGCATTAAATGTACCTTTTTCAGCTAGAGAAGGCAAAATTCAAGCGATTGAAATGGATGATGTAGCCAGATTACCGCTGTTTGTGGTAAAGTAAAGAGAAATGAAGTTAAAAATAGTAGATCTTACGCTCATCCTTGCCTACTAAAGATGATGACAGATGGTCGATAAATTTAAGATCGCGCCGTCAACGGCAACTTCATTGTCCAAGCGCAGGCTGGTAGGGTAAGACGGACACAGGATAACTATGGAGAATCCTATCATGACAGGCCAGGCAATTATCAACATAGAAGAGATGGGTAAGGCTGCTCGGATGGCTAGCCGTAAATTAGCCACATTGACGACGGCCCAAAAAAATCAGGCCTTGTTGGTGATTGCCGACGAATTGGAAGCCCAGGCCCAGATTGTGATTGCCCAAAACACCTTGGATGTTGCGGATGGGCAGGCGGCTGATTTGGCGCCTTCGCTGTTGGATCGCATGCTGCTGAACGAGGCCCGTATTGCCACGCTAGCCGCCGATGTGCGCAAAGTCGTTGATTTGCCTGATCCCGTTGGCGCCGAGATCGAAGGACGCCTGTTGCCCAATGGCCTCCGCCTCAGCCGCCGGCGCACGCCGATTGGCGTGTTGGGCGTCATCTACGAAGCGCGTCCTAATGTAACGATTGATATTGCCACCCTTTGTTTGAAATCGGGCAACGCCGTGATCCTGCGCGGCGGCAAAGATATCCTGCGCAGCAATGTGGCCTTGCTCAACGTGATCAGCGCGGCGTTGGAACGGGTTGGCTTGCCCACGCATGCCGTGCAGTACATCGACAACCCGGATCGCGCCTTGGTCACCCAATTGCTGCGCCTGGATAAATATGTGGATATGATCATCCCGCGCGGCGGGGCTGCGTTGCATAAATTATGCCGCGAGCAGAGCAATATCCCGGTGATCACGGGCGGCATGGGCGTCTGTCATCTTTATGTCGATGCCAGCGCCGATTTGGAGCGCTCGCTCGACGTGATCGAAAATGCCAAGGTCCAACGGCCCAGCGTTTGCAACGCGCTCGACACGGTGTTGGTCAATCGCACGGTGGCCGAGCAATTTATCCCCTTATTGGCGCAACGCATGGCGCGGCGTAAAGTTGAGTTGCGCGCGGCTGATACCGCGCTCGCCATCCTGCAACGGGACGGTCATGGCGCGACTGTAAGCCCGGCCAGCGCTGAAGATTTTGATCAGGAGTGGATGGCGTTGATCTTGGGCGTTAAAGTGGTGGATGATCTGGACACCGCCATCGAACATATTCAAGAACACAGCCTTGAGCACTCCGATGGGATTTTGACCAACGACTGGCACAATGCCACGCGCTTCGTCAATGAAGTTAATTCATCGGCGGTCTTTGTCAATGCCAGTACGCGCTTTAATGACGGCGGTCAATTCGGGTTGGGCGCCGAAGTGGCCGTCAGCACCCAGAAATTACACGCGCGCGGCCCGATGGGGTTGGCAGAATTAACCACGTATAAGTGGATCTGTCTGGGCGATTGGCACGTGAGACCGTGAATAATGGTTAATCGTGAATGGGTAATTGTTAATGAAAAGTGCGTGCATTACCGATTAACCATTACCCATTAACCGTTCAGCATTAACCATTAAAAAGAGGCTTTTATGACTGAACCTGTCTACTATGTTAACGGCGAATATGTGCCGGCCAGCCAGGCAGCGCTGGGCCTCAATGATCTGGGCATTGTGCGCGGCTATGGCGTTTTTGATCTGTTGCGTACCTATGACGGCAAAACTTTCAAGTTGCATGAGCACATTTTGCGGCTGCAACGTTCTGCCGACCAGATCAAACTGACTTTACCCTGGACTGCGGCTGAGATCGAACAGATTACCCGTGAAACCTACGCCCGCAATGGGCTGGCCAATGCGACGATTCGGATCGTGGCGACCGGTGGGGCGTCGGAGGATTTTATGACGCCGCCCGCGCAACCCACGTTAATCGTCATGGTCAATCCGATTGGCCCTACGCCCGTCGAACAATACACGAACGGCGTCAAGGTGATCACCACGCGGATTGATCGCATCATGCCAACGGTGAAGAGCCTAAATTACATCACGGCGATTATGGCCATGCAAGCGGCAAGGCAAGTGGGGGCCGTGGAGGCCGTCTATCGCACGGCGGATAATCGCTTGACGGAAGGCACGCGCGCCAATTTCTTTGTCTTCCAAGGCAAGCGGCTGATCACACCCAAAACGGAAGTGTTGGGCGGTATTACGCGCGAAGTGGTGCTCGAAATTGCGGAAGATGATTTTGAGGTAAGCGAAGCACCGTTGTATTATGCCGATCTGGCGACGTACGATGAAGCTTTCATCACCAGTTCGACCAAAGAAGTGCTGCCGGTGGTGCAAATTGATGAGATAATGGTTGGGCAGGCACGGCCAGGGCCGAACACGCAGAAGCTGATCCAGTTATTTAAAACTTATGTCAGCAGAACGGTAAAATAGACAGACCGCAAAGTCAGGTTTGCGCCCATACTAGCTGACCGACTACCATCGTAAGCCACTTTTTCCCTAGATAGGTTTGATGGAACCGCTATGTCACATGATGACGATCTTTTTAATTTGTCTCTAGCCTCAGTTGCGCAACGTTGTCAACACGAGAGTGAACGTTTTTTTCAACAAACCTTGCATGACACCCGTTATTGCTATGAGGTATTCCGGCGCGCTATCGTACACCGGTTGAGCAATGCCTGGGCGATTGTGTATGCCCAATATTCACCCTTGGTGGTCAGTTGGGTGGAGAACCATGCCAACTTTGCTGCGAGCGGCGAAGACCCCGCCTATTTTGTCAATCGCGCCTTTGAAAAGATGTGGTCAGCGCTCGGCCCCGACAAATTCGCCCACTTCCCCGACCTGAGATCGCTGCTGCGCTATCTCCAACTGTGCACTGCCAGCGTGATCATTGATCACACCCGTACCCGCGAGCATCTGCAATTCGCTGCTGCGCTGCCCATCGACCATCAAGACGATGACAGTGAAAAATATGGCGACGCCGGGATCGAGGCGATTATTTTAAATGAGTTAGAATGCCAGCAATTCTGGCAGCGAATTCAACAACGCCTGAAGAGCGAAGCAGAACTCCGTTTACTCTACTACCGGTTTGCGCTTGATCTTATGCCCCGTGAAATCTGCACTCGCTTCCCCGAAGAGTTTGCCGATGTGAAGGAAGTCTATAAGATGCTCCAAAAAATTCTTGATCGGCTGGGGCGCGACCCCGAATTGAAAAATCTCCTCGGTCAAAATGATTAAAAAAAACCATTATCTACGTTTACTGATTAAGAAGTTAGTTCGCATGCAAAGGGGCAATTCATGGCTTGTATAACACCACCGGCCTTGACCGATGAACAGTTGTTAGCCTTTATTGATGGCGCTGCGGCCGATGACGTGACCATCCATTTACAAAAATGTGCCAGTTGTCGCAATCGGGCCAACCAATGGGCGCGGCGGCAAAAGCAAATGGCAATCCAACTCTATCGGGTAGCGTGCCCCCCACCGCTGGAATTGGGTGAATATCACCTCGACCTGCTCGCTCCCAAACTTGTGCTGGCGGTGGAGAAACATCTTGCCGAATGTTTGTTTTGCGCACGCGAAGTGCAAGCCTTGCAAGGTTATCTGCTGGATCTGGCGCCTACGCTAGAAGTTGCGCCTGCGCCCGAACCGGTTGGCGAATTGTTGGGCCAACGTCTGCGCGTAGTGGTTGCCAAACTGGTAGATGCAATGGCCGGTTTGAGCGTTGGCGGATTGATACCCACCTTTGCGGCGCAACGCGGCGAGCACAATCAGCATTTTGTCTATGAGGCCGGCGCGCTTCAGGTGATCGTTGAGTTGCAGGCCGAACCAAATCAACCAAATCGCAAAGCGTTACTCGGTTTAATCTTGGGCTTACCTGTCGGCCAGATCGTGGAAGCGCATTTACAACAGGCAAAGCAAGCACCGCTAACCACTACAGTTGATGAAATG
>JBBREZ010000537.1:0-4576 GCA_038225095.1 Caldilineales bacterium | reverse complement strand
TCCACTAAGCCCGCGCACTTGTCCTTCTTCACCTGTAAGTAGAGAGTTGGCATCAAGAGGCAATCCTTCGTTGCGAGCTACTCTAGTAACGTGCAGCATCACACTAAGAGCCCCTTTATTATTTAGCTTATGCTCTAAACTGTATGCTAGCAGACGCTGTTCGAGTTCTTGATTCATCATTTAGAAGCAACCCTCTCTAAAAGACGATATTGGATATTATGAGCAGGTATTGCATAAGCCACATGTTCATCAGCTAGCCCTGTCTCATTTGGAAAATCTAAACTGATAGCAGCTAATGGCGACAGTAAATGCTTTTCAAGCCAAGAGATGGCAGGAACTACTAGCCCATCTCCCATGAGGTGATATGCTTCATTATATCCTTGAGGTAATTTGTAAGAGTCTGGGACTCCCATAAGACGAGCAGCTTCTCTAGTAGACAACAACCGTGAACGTATGTGTTGGCCTTCTACGATCATGATAAACTGACGACTTGAGCCGCCGCTTCCAGTGCGCAGGCAACCACTAACCTGATCGAAACGAATTTCAGCGCATTGAGCCTTAACGCCATCTTCATTGATTCGGATCCGCCGATAAATTGTGCCTACCATTCTCGTGTTTTGTTTTTTGGCTTTTTCGACTTTTTCTTTATGTAACGGCATCATCAAATCAAGTAAGCGTTGAGTTTCCGTTGCTGTATGCCAGGAAACACTATCAGGGTTTTCCTCAATTAAGTTTATCAACACTGACTTACGAAGTCCCGGTTTTGGTAAATGCCACCAAACCCAAGCTTCTTGTAAATGTTTAGATAACTGATTATATACACGACACAAAGCTGTTGGGTGCCATAGATCACTAGGCAACTCAGTTCTTAATGCTTTAGGCAATTGGCGGTCACGCTTAACTGCAATAATAAAAAGACGAGGACGAGACTGTGGAACGAAATGGACGGCATTGATGACCAACGATCCCACATAATATCCAGCCTCGACGAGGGTTTCTAATAAAACCCGGAAATCTTCTCCCTGATTAGCAGTTATTGTTCCAACAACATTTTCCAAGACGATAATTGGCACGGAACGATTTTCCAGTTCGAGTCCCTGCATTAATCGCCAGAATCCCCAGAATGAACCACTGCGCTCACCAATCAAACCACGTTGTTTGCCTGCCAAGGACAAATCCTGGCATGGAAACGATGCCCATGCCATAGCTGCCTTACCAGGGAGATCACTAGTTCTCAGGTTATACACGTCATCTTCAATTAACTCGCGTGCTGGTGGAAAATTCGTGCGGTACGCCTGAACTTTTTTTGCAGAGAAGTCATTAGCGAAAAGACTACGCCAGCGCGATCCTAGTCCTAATCTGGCCATGCCCCCACCTGCAAAGAATTCGTAGAAACCGAATTTTGAAGTAGCCATTATGTTTTTACCTCTAAAAAGTGCTTAATTTGATCAGCCAGCACATCTAGATCCTTGGTTTCGCATTCCCAAATTATCAGTACATCCCAACCGTGTTCTTTAAGTTGTGACTGGTTGTTTATATCGCGGGTTTTATTTCGCTGAAGTTTTTTTAGCCAGTAATCCTTATTGGTCTTTGGTTGCTTAAGTCCAGAGCGACAATCATGGCCATGCCAGAAACAGCCATGCACAAAAATAACTTTGTGACGACTAGGAAAAACCAAATCGGGGTTGCCCGGTAAATCCCGCCGGTGTAATCGATACCGATAACCCATCCTATGAGTAAGGCGACGAACGATAAGTTCTGGTTTAGTATTTTTGCTGCGAACACTAAGCATCGTTCGATGTCGTTGTTCTGGTGTTAAGTTATCAGTTCTAGCTGGATGCTCAGACACGATTTCACCCGCTATCCTCACCAGTGTTTTCACCTAGCTTCTCCTGCGGCACATCGTTGCTAAAAGGCGCAAAGCGCTCACTTGCCAGAAGATAAAGCCGCGTAGATTGTGTGACAAGCGTTCTGCGTAGCCCAGCTGATGGATTTCGTTCGCTAATGACTTGTGCTAGGCGAGCAATCGTACTCGCTCGCCTAGCAATTCGTATATCTGGATGGAGACGTGCATCGAAGATCGAATCAGGGACAATCTTTGCGCGGTAAGACTGCGGCAACTCAATCTCATCAGTTTTAGGTATATCTTTTTCGTTAAGTATCGCCTTTAACTTTGAAGCTTGAATCACTTTCCGGTGTACCGTGTATTCGGTAGCCATCAGTTGACGGTGAAGTTCTCGCTTCTCATCGCCTGTAAATTCGCCAAACTTTAAAGGCCATACTTCTATGTAAGCAACCTCAAAAGG
Source organism: Caldilineales bacterium (assembly GCA_038225095.1). GTDB lineage: Bacteria > Chloroflexota > Anaerolineae > Caldilineales > Caldilineaceae > JAPLGZ01. The sequence goes on along the minus strand of JBBREZ010000537.1, from coordinate 2,270 downwards.
ATCAAGAACCCCCATTGCAACAGGATCAGTTCGCTTGTTCGTTAGGTGTCTACGAATTCTCGTCCCTAAACTTTCATCTGTTTGACCTACATAGATTGGCTCCTCATCGTAGTCAAAAAAGACGTATACACCCTTTGCGGATCCAATCCGCTTACCATTTTCGTGACGTGTATTCAAAAAGTTGCGAATTGAGTCGGTAATTGCTTCGACATCTTTAGGAGCTCCGAGTGGCATAGATTTTCCTTTGCTCAAACATACTGAAGTCCGGTTATGAACATCTCATACAAACGATTTCTGAATTCAAGGCAGATCTATATCATCTTTCATAAGTTGATCGGTGCTAACACCAAACAGTTGAGCCACTTTCAGTACCAGATCTGTAGATGGGCCCTTCTGACCAAGTTCGATCTTATTTAGGTGCGTGTAATGCACGACCAATATTTGTGCTAATTCGCGCAAGCTATACCCACGTTGGTCACGTAAGCGGCGTAATTTCTGTCCAAAATTTTTCATATTGGTACTTGACACCTCTTCTATGGTGTGCTAAAATGTAGTCCTATAGCCTACAAAAATCCATAGCCTTTTAAATCTTTAAGGAGCAGGCGATGAGCACCATGACCCCAGCCGAGTTATTGACCTTGTGGAAGCAAGAAGAGATAGCCGTGGAAATGACTACCGGCCACCTACTACAAAATCTCGTCAAACAACAGACCACCATTGAGTCGCTGACCCTGCTCGTGGGCAAACTACGCACCGATATGGACAAGTTGCTTATGTTGGCAAGTACACAAGACGAGATTGGGCATAAGTCAGCCACTGTCCACTGTGTTACTGCCTCACGCGTAATGATTGGTCTATTTGCGCCGCGGCGTACTAGTGATGGCACCGACTAAATACCAACAACAGCGAATGCAGGAAACAACGAATAAAACTTTTGTCCTATTCGTTGTTTCCTGCATTCGCTGTTCCACCATGACGCGCTTTATGTCCGCACCACACGAATCTCCAATTTACTTGGATAAAAATTTACCAGTAAGCCAAGGCGACATTCCGTTTCCTTCATCGCCCAGCGAAGCTTCTCCATATGGGAAGTCGTGATTTCTTGGAGCGCAAAGATTGCCAATAATAACTTTTGCTCGACCCAAAAAAGTCGCGTCGGCTTGATCCCAAGTTGATGGCCCTCGAAGCGCAGCGGAAGTTCTTTGAGGTATTGAAATTGCACACCTTGGCGGCCAAGTTCAATCGTAGTGGCGCGCCGGTACACCTGGTGTAGAAAACCTGGCCCCAACGTATAATGAACTTCATGGAGCGCGGCCAATAATCTGTCAGTTAGTTCAGCATATAAAAGCGTAGCGGTTAGAGCCGTCTGCCAGCGAAACGGCTGACGGCGGTCCAGAAAGTTAGGCAACCGCTTATATTGCATGGCCGCGCCGCCAAAATTCATGATGAGCGCTAATGGCAGCCGCGTGACGGCCAGATAAGACAATGCTTGCGCCTCATGGATCGGCAAAATATCGGGAGTCGCTTTGAGTTCAAGGAGCATAGGCTCTTCACCGACGATCAAATCAGGTCGATATTTGCCCACCTGTTGCCCTTTGTACGTCACATAATAGACGGGTTGGCGCTGAAAAGGCACCTTGTCCTTATCAAGCAACCAAACGACAGCTTCTTCATACGACTGCTCATCGTGACCACCTTTGATGGCATTATGGATGCGAAAGCCAAGACCCTGCAAATAATAAACAAACTCCGCGTAGATTAATCCACTCATCGACAAGACCCGCTTTTATACAATTTCACGATAGAACAGCGAATGCAGGAAACAGCGAATAAAACCTCTGTCCTATTCGCTGTTTCCTGCATTCGCTGTTCTATTCCCCTGTTGTAATCCTATCGTCGCCACGGCCAGCCCGACATATAACCAGAAAAGCACCGTCATGTGCGGATAGGTCATGTTGAACCAATAATGGTCAAAAATCCCGCTGACCAACGCACCGAGCAACGCACCACCCAGGCCAAGCAGGATCGCCTCCACGCCCGGCGCATAGCCTTGCCGCCAGGAATGGCCGAACATCATAAAGAAGCCGCTCATCACGGCCAGGAAAATGCCCAGCCCCACCAAGCCCATATTTTCGGCAATGATCAGGTAGAGCATGCTTACGCCGAGATAAATGTCGATGTCCGGCGTGCCGGTGAAACCGACGCCGAAGATCGGATAGCGCCCGATCAAAATCAGTGCGTCTTTGTATTCGCCAAAGCGCATCTGGGTC
>JBBREZ010000536.1:0-4596 GCA_038225095.1 Caldilineales bacterium | reverse complement strand
GGAGATTGGTCAGCCCTAATAAGATCAAGCCGGTTAGACCGGCAGCGCTGGGCTCAATCATGCCATCAACGGTCGTTTGGGCGCGCGTGCGCACCGCCATCGATAAGGGTTGATAGAGCAGATTCGCGGCTGTATTGTCCGACGCATCCAGCACTTGACGGACGAGATTTATACCAGCGACCATGACAAAGAGCACAAACGTCAGGTGCGAAAATGTCCCTATCAGGGTAAATAAGCCAACGCCCAGGAACAGCAGCGCAGGCGTCAGCACGATGACGGCGCGCACGCCATAGCGACTGAGCAGACGATTGGCGAGGAACAGTTGGTTGCATAAGCTGAACGCGCCGACAATGCCACTGAAGATGCCTAAAAAACCAGCTAGTTGATCTTGATTGGTCAGTTGACCTTCGACTTGTGAATAAAAAATATTGTCAATAAAATAGGAACCTAACGCAAAGAAGATATACATGGTAAAGATCAATCGAATATACGGATCGGACAGTAAACTTTCTGAAGGTGAAGTTTTGCTTTCGCTTGCTTCTGCTTCCACATCCGGCGCTTGCAGTGCGATAAAGGTGCGCGTCATGTGGCGCAGCACACCTAAGGCGCCAATGCCTACGACCGCAGCTACCACGAAAAGATTGGGTGTTCCGATCCGCGCGACGATCACAGGAACGAGGAAACCAACAGCAATCATAGCCATCTGTTGGCCAGCCGCTAGCAGACCGAATAGTCGCTTTCCCTGTTGTAGGTTAAAAAGTTGGCCTAGCAAATTCCATAAGGCAGTGAACAACAGCGTACTGACCACGCCATCCCAGATCAAGAGGCTAAAGACAACCCAGCCATTTGTAAGCACGGTAAGCCCGATTCGATAGCCGATCAGCGATAGTAGGATCAAACCAAACTGCCCAATCAGCAATTGCGCCAGCGAATAGCGCTTGCTGAGTTGCAGGTAAAGCATAGAAATCAGCGTTGCCAGGAGACTGCCGCCAATATAGATGTAGGGCAAACGTTGGGCGTCAAACTTACTTAGAAAGAGGGCATAGGCTGCGGTGCTGGCAAAAAGATACATGGTGTTGGATAGGACCGCATAAAGCAGCGCCCATGCGAACACTTTACCCTCGTTAGGGCGAATATTCGCCAACGTCAACAGTCGCTCTGAAAGCGTCATTCATGAATTTCCTGCGCACTGTTACTCAGGGAAGAAAAATAGACCGAAGTTATCCTGTGCGATGAGCACCCTCTGTTCGCGCCGACGCAGCCGTTGCTGAGACCTGGCGAATGCTGGGGTTAAAGCGTTTGCCTGCCGCTCCGTAAACCGGGTGGATCGATCAATGTATACACTTTGGTTTCCGCAGCAATTGCATCGCGGAGATATTTGGGCGGTTGCAACAGGCCCAGGAGGGTAACCCCGTCCAGCATCCGAAAGTTGCCGGTTGTTTTTTGGGCCAGAATTTGGTCAACGATCAATGGTTCAGGGCGCGTGTTAATGGGCTGCGCGCTGGCCAGGATAAAACCCCAGACGCTGCCATAGGTCGGCACATAGGAGCTATAGGTGGCGATGTGGGGGAAGACACTTTGTACCGTGTGCACCAACTGCACATGCATGGCCATTGAGGCCAGATCGCAGGCGCCCGCTTGCACCACCAAATATCCTTCTGGGGTAAGGGCACGGCGGCATTTTTCGAAGTATTCCTGGGTAAAAAGATTATAGGCTGGACCGTCCTCAACCGGATCGGCCAAGTCTGAGATGATGATATCCCATTTGTTTTCCGCCTCATCCAGATAAGTCAGCGCATCTGCGATCACCACCTTGGTGCGTGGGTTGGCAAAGGCGCCTTGGTGCATTTCGGGCAAATGTTCGCGGCAGGCCGCCACCACATCGGCATCAATATCGACCATCGTGACTTCGGCCACCCCATGCCATTTGAGCACCTCACGAACTGCTGCACCTTCGCCGCCACCTAGCACTAGCACGCGTTTGGGGTCGCCGTGATGAATCAACGCTGGATGGACTAATGGCTCATGATAGAGAAATTCGTCGCCCGTTGTCGATTGCCAATAGCCGTCGAGGATCAGCGCCTTGCCATAAAAGCCACAATCAACGATCCACAGGTCTTGAAAGGCCGTCTGTTGATGGACGATTACCTTGCGAATTTCATGATAATGCAAATCGGATGGCGTCAACTCGTCGACAAACCACTCCTTATCGGCCACGTTGCGAATGATCATGCTGCTGCTCCTAGGGTATATGGTTGTAGATTCATGGTGAGGGCTGCGGGGGTTGTGCCGCGTGTGATCACGATGATAACATGGCTTTGGGCGCCAAAGCGTTCGATCAGAAAATTGCAGGCGCTTTCTGGCTCGGTATTGCTGCCACAGGTAAAAATATCGATGGCCGCATAGCCACATTCGGGCCAGGTGTGGATCGAGAGGTGGGATTCTGCCAACAAGCCCAGGCCCGTGATCCCTTGCCCTTCAAAGCGATGGGTGATTACCTTTAATAGAGTTGCGTGAGCTCGTTCTGCCGCTTCGATGATCGCATTTTGGACGGCATCGGCATCGTTTAGTAACGCTGGAACGCATTCATACAATTCTAGAACATAATGGACCCCAACGATGTCTGTGTGCATTGTTTTCTCCTTTGGAAGGCGCCTTTTTTGGATTTGCTTATCTGTAGTTAGCTTATCTGTATCCTATCTGTATAAAGTGTGCAGACTAGGAAGAGTCTGCTGATGAGTCATAAATGGTTATGTCGCTTGGTTTATCTATCTGCGTCTGCGATAATTTGTTGCGCAACCCGTTGACCGCTCCGTATGGCCCCTTCCATATAGCCCCAATAGATATCCGTGTGTTCGCCCGCAAAATAGATTTGACCATGGGGTTGGCGCAAGGCAGCCCAGAAAGCGCTTAACTGACCTGGCCCATAACAAGTAAAGGCGCCGCCGATGTGCGGTAGATTGTCCCAGCGAAATACGCTGGCTGTCTCAAATTCTGCTTGTGAACCAGGATAAATTTCTTCCACTTGCGCAACAACACTTTTGATCAAAGTCGCATCATCGGTTATGCCATTATCGGTTGCACCACTGACCGTAACACTCGCTACATCAGCGTTGCTTGTTGTGTAGACGGTCAAAATACCGGTGTTGCCTGGCTGCTGATCGCTTGCTTCCCAGGTTCGCCCTAGCGACAGATCAGTAATAGTGTAACCAGAAAATCCTTGCTCCTGCCAAAAACGTCGTTTGTACTGTAATTGAACCTTAAGCTGACGGCTGTAGTTCAATTCGCATACGGCCCGTTGGACTGTGGGCGGGAGTTCAGGAAAAAACGTAATTTGGCGCAACGCAGGCAGCGAAGTGGCGAGCACCAGCCAGTGTGCGTTCACTTCACCATGAACATGGCGAATGGTAACGCCTTGCGCCGTTGTATGGATCGAAAGCACAGGTGTGGCTAATTGTACGGACGGATCGAGGGCGGCTGCCATGGCTTCTGTAAGTTGGCTGTTGCCGCCGCAGATTCGATAGCACTCAATCAATTCGTCTGGTACACGACCATAAAGCTTTGCATCGTGCGCCAGGGCTAAAAGTGAAATGTGATTTGGCTTGTCGAAATCTGAACACAAATATTCTTCAACGATGACACGCGCCATAGGCTGCAAAGCCAATTCATTGAGCCAATCAGCGACAGAGAAGGCATCTAACCTTGCCAACTCTGGGTTATCGCTAAGCTCATCCAGATTGACGGCTAATTCGCCCAACGCGGCAAATGCTTGCCAAAACCGCTGAACATCTGTCGTAATCGCACTATCCAATGCCTGGCCCAAATTTTGGGCGCTAAATCTTTTTTGTTGCAGATAATAAAGGTCATCATACGCTTGATCCCCGACAGATTGCAACTCTAACTGAAAACGATCAATGTATTGATGGATCTGTGGATGAATTTCTGCGGCATCTAGAAATTCACCGCCGGCCTCGGCATATTGCTGGTGGGCAAATTGTCCCTTGGCCGTATAGACGCGCCCGCCAACGCGATCCTGCGCCTCTAACACCAATACGGATAAACCAGCTTGCTGCAATTCATACGCCGCCGTTAAGCCTGCCAACCCCGCACCAACGACAACGACCAGGTGATCCAGATTGATTTTTCTGTGCATAATTGTACTTACTGCCAATGGCGTGTTGTTGAATGCTAAGTGGTAGGGCTAAAAGTAAGGCCAATCCAAATAAATAGGTATCCAGGCTGGGCCGATTTCAAAATTGCCAGCGCGCCCAGAGGGCACCCGCCTGACCGGACGTTCGGCGGTCTTCGGCAAGCGTTCGACGACGCGACTGAACTCGCCGAAGTCTGAGCTCACGCCGCGTCGTCGAACGCTTGCCGAAGGTCTCGATCCCTGTACTGTTATTTATTTGGAATAGCCTTAATAGACAAACCAAATAAAATTCAACCGTAGGGGCGCTGCTTGCTGCGCCTGCTGTCCACACGAAGGCGCAGCAAGCCCCGCCCCGACGGTTGATGCAAAGCACACACGATAAGTACGGGTTTAACTAGGTTAGCTGGGGATACAGTATAATCTAAAACTTGATATATTACCAACCG
>JBBREZ010000535.1:0-4599 GCA_038225095.1 Caldilineales bacterium | reverse complement strand
CTTTGCGCTCCTCATCTTGGTAGTAATGATCATCCTCCAGCAGCTAGAAAACAATTTGCTAGTGCCACGCATTGTCGGCGACGCCCTCGATTTGCACCCGATCCTCGTAATGATCAGCGTCCTGATGGGTGCATCATTGGCCGGTATCCTGGGCGCGGTATTGGCCGCGCCGGTCGTTGCTTCGCTTAAACTGATCGGCGCTTATGCCTGGCGTAAGATGCTCGATCTACCACCCTTTCCTGACCCACCTCCACCTGCACAGGATGAATTTACCATCAAACCTGCTGGCCTGTTATGGCGGCTACAAAGCTGGACAGCCAGTTTCAACACGAGCAATAAGCGCAAGCGGTAATTTTCAAGTGACATTCGTAGACAAACAACGATTTATCACCCTATGGCAGCGGCTTGGTGGTGCGGCGGAAGCAGAAGTAACCTTCCATGCCCTTACCGCCGCTTATGCCGAACCACAGCGGGCCTACCACACCACCGCGCATCTGGCAGATTGCCTGGCGCAGTTTGACGCGGTGTCCGCGCTGGCTGATGATCCCGACCAAGTGGAGATGGCGATCTGGTTTCATGATGCCATCTATGACCCGCGCGCTGCAGACAACGAAACGCGCAGCGCAGCCTGGGCGGTGCAGGCGTTGACCGACGCCGAAATATCACTGGCGATTGCCCGAAATATCGCCGGATTAGTACTGACAACCGAACACCAGCTATTACCGCAAGGCCATGACGCCCAACTGCTCGTTGATATCGATTTGGCGATCTTAGGGCGTGCACCGGCTATATTTGCCGAATACAATCACCAGATTCGCGTCGAATATCAGTGGGTGACCGAAGCCGAATACCGCAAACGACGGGCCCAGGTGCTCGCTAATTTTCTGGCCCGGCCCACCATTTACCAGACTGAATTCTTTCAGGCGCGCTATGAGCAGCAGGCCAGGCAAAATCTGGCGCAGGCAATTGAGCGGCTGGTGAATGCATGACGACCGGCGATAGGTAATGGACCACAATAATAGTCCTTGCTCTGATACATTAGCATAACCTTCATGCTCACCAGAGACGATAGCTTCACACAGGTGCTTCTTTTATTTGATTTGTCTATTCGCTACCTCTGATTTAAAATGCAAAAAACCATTCTAATCTGTAGTGTTTTGCGTGTTTTAATTGAGACTAGTCGGATACAATCAGACCATGACAAGGCAGCGAAGTAACTTTAATCTTTTGACTGATTTATTGCAATGCTTATTGGTAGGTTTTATTCTAATTATTTTAATTGCCATTTTATTTGCCAGACTTTCATGGTCAAGCGCAATTGGACAGGCACAGCGCGCGCTTCAAGCAAATCCAGCCTTGGTAGACGACCTGCGCAGTTATAGTAAGCTAGGGAAAGAGTGGGAAGCGCAAACAAATCTGCTCGAACCACTCGAACCGCTTGTTTAGTTCATTGATGATTCAAAAAAAGCGGGCGTATGGAATCCATTTATGAGCGAATTCCATATCGCTAATGAAAATCTCGCAACAGGTATTGATATGTTAGACGAGCTAAGCCACCGACTTGTTCGCATCAAGAACGAGTTGCAAGGGTTTTCTAAATTCTCTGAGCTTGCTATCGTCACCGAAGAATTTCAAAACTATTCAGATTTAGGTGCATTACAACGGCTAGCAAACTATTATGACGAAGGAGGTCTTAAACCCTTAGGTGAAGCTGATACTCAACTTACATGGGTTGCCGATACAGCAAATGCTGCAAACTCGGCAATGGATACTGTGCTCAAAGGATTAGAAAGTACGGGAAATAGCAATACTTGGATAATTTCACCAATAGCATCAGACTTGCGAGATAGTCTCAACCCGGCCTCAACTAGCATCAAAGCATTATCGATTAGTGCCGCAGTTCATCAGCAGCGGATGCACAATGACCAAGCAACAATGGATCAAATTATTCGCGCGACAAAAAACGCGCAAAAAGTAGAATCTTTTTTTAGTCAGATTGGATTAGCTGAGGTGATAGTCTTTGTCGATAGGCACCTCATTTTCACTTTGGGTATAATCCTGACACTTTTCGCCTTTGAAATGCGCCAGCACAGAACATGGATCCCGACAACGTGGCAGTTGCTCTCGTCCCATGCAAAGATTATGCGCGCTACATTTACAGCCGTCTTTAGACCACCGGTGACGCCGCACCAGCCAAATCAACCTCCGCCACGCGCTGACCAAACGCAAAACATTTACGATAAACTTGAGCCTGAAGATACTGAAAATAAGTCTGATCTTTATAAAGACATTGCATTTTTATACGATGTATTTTATTGTCATGACGAGGAAAGTCATGCTCAGCAAAGATTTTTACTCCATTTTGCAGCCCGCAAGCATCCAGTATCGGACGTTGGCGCTGGCACCGGTGCGACAGCTATCTACCTCGCTCAGCATGGCATCCCTGTCATCTGTGTAGAGCCTTCAACAGCGATGCGCTCGGTCTTGCTAACACAGCTTGCCAATATCCCTAATCTTGATCCATTGACCACGGTGATTAACAGTGATGGTCAATCCTTCCAGCTAGATACAGAACTTCCACTGATCCTGATCACAAATGTGTTCCAGCATATTCTCCTTGATAATGCTCGCAATCAGCTGCTCCTCAACATCTGGACACATTTACAAGCGAAAGGATATCTAATTGTAGATTTTCGCATCAATCAAGCCTGTACAGAACAATCAAGAACTTTGCATAGTGAACGTCACATTGGGGCAATGCACTATATGCATTTTGCTCAGATAAGGCGTCAGTCCGAACGACTTTGGGAGCATATTTGGTGGTTCGAAACGCATTGTAATCATCAATTGGTCGAGTCTACAGACCCACGGCGCTTTGTCATGCGTGCCGACAGTCGCGCTGAATGCCTTGCCTTGTTGCATCAGCACGGTTTCCAAGTGTACCGCGAATTTTCCGATTACAAATTTTCGCCCTTTCATGACGAGCAGAGTCAACAACGACTAATTCTTGTCGCACGTAAAGTATCCTAACTGAAAAACCTTTCATAAAATAGCCACTGATTATTTTTGTGTACAAGAAAATTGCCATCATGCCGAGTGACAATGATCGAGCTATGGTTGCAACGCTATTGTAGGCTTTTCCTATAGGCTAAAATCTATGAAAATAATCTTAAAGTTGGAAGATCTCTTTTGTCTCTGCCTGGCCCTAAACTACGCTTGGTGGTGGTTCTTCCTCCTTCTGTTGGCACCGGATCTGAGTATGCTCGGTTATCTGTTGAGCCCGCGCAGTGGCGCGTTGGTGTATAATTTGATCCATCACAAAGGCATTGCTATCGCGCTCTATCTGCCAGGTGCGTATTTCGACGTGCAAATGTTACAATAGATTGGCTTGAGCCTATTTGGTCATTCGATCATGGGTCGAATCTCTGGCTTCAAATACTCGGCCGCCTTCGAGCATACGCATTGGTCATGGTCAGGAAGCAAACCCCAGCCGAGTAGATGTCATCTGTTGACTTATCTACTTATTTACCAGATTCGATTGGATTACTATTCATATGACTACAGATACAATCTACCCACTTACCTTTGATCCCATTTTCAAAGATTATCCTTGGGGGGGACGCAATCTGGGCGAAAAGCTCGGTCGCGCGATTCCTGACGGCATTGTGGCTGAAAGTTGGGAAATTGCCGCGCATCCCAACGGTTCTAGTACAGTCAACAATGGTGCGCTAGCTGGTCTCACATTGCCGCAAGTGCAGGAGAAATTGGGCTTAGCGCTAGTGGGCAAACGTAACGAAGCCGCGTTGGCCGCCGGTAAATTTCCGCTCTTGATCAAATTTCTAGACGCCAACCGTTGGCTTTCGGTGCAGGTGCATCCAGACGACACGTATGCCTTGGCGCATGGCGGCGATTGGGGCAAGACCGAGATGTGGGTCTTTCTGGCTGCCGAACCCCAGGCGGAGATTATCTATGGCTTCAAGCCCGGTGTCACCCGTGAGAAATTCGCCCAAGCGGTAATCGAAGGCAAAACCACCGACTTGCTGCACCGGTTGCCGGTCAAAGCCGGCGATGTCGCCTTTGTGCCAAGCGGCGCAATCCATGCGCTGGGGCCTGGCACGCTAATTGCCGAAATCCAACAAAATAGCGATGTCACCTATCGGATTGACGATTGGGGTCGCCCGCGCCCACTGCACATTGAGCAATCGCTCGACGTGCTCGATTTTGACTTGGTCGAACCAAGGCCGCTCCAGCCCAAATTGCTGCTCGATGACGGCGGCTTGCGCATCGAACAGATCGGTCAGTGTGCCTATTTTGAAACCGAACGCTTGACCATTCCCGATGGGAGTAGTTTTTATGGCTTCTGCGACGGGGCAACGTTTGAAATCTGGGCAGTGCTCAGCGGCGCAGTCACCCTTAGTTGGCAAGGCGAACCGCTGACGATCACCGGTGTCAATTGGGTGCTCCTCCCCGCCGATCTGGGCGAATTTCAGATGACGGCCGAGCAGGATAGCGTGTTATTGCGCGTGGTCACGCCGGAAGCAGAGGAATGATTAACGGTTAACGGTCGATCCTTGTCAACGATCCAGTGATTCAATTCTC
>JBBREZ010000534.1:0-4618 GCA_038225095.1 Caldilineales bacterium | reverse complement strand
AAATTATCAAAGGCCGCTTGACCCCATTTCAAAAATTCATAGCGCTCGCTGTTGCGTTCGAACTCGCGCTCGGCATTGTACTGTAGCGCAAAAATGCTGCCAAAGCGATCCACCTGCACGCTATGATCGACCACCAGATCGACGGGCACAAATGGATTAACTTTGCGCGGGTCGCCGCCCAACCGGTGCATGGCGCTGCGCAGCGCGGCCAGATCGACCACACTGGGGACGCCCGTAAAATCCTGCAAGACCACGCGCGCGGGCTTGAAGGGAATTTCGACCTTGCCCGCGGTTTTGGGGCCCCAGTTGGCAATGATCTCGACCGCTTCACGCGTAATTTCAAAGCCATCGGCCTGGCGTAAGGCAGCTTCGAGCAACACTTTAATCGAAAAAGGCAAACGACCAATTTTAGCGACACCTTGTTTTTCGAGCGCGGAAAGCCGGTAGATCACGGCCTGTCCACTGCCAGTGTCAAAGGTATCTTTGGCTTGAAAAAAATCTTGGGCAGCCATAGCCTTATCCTTTCATACGTCCAAAGTAATTTATCAATTTATTTGGGTAATCATACCAGGAATTGGAGCAAAAGACGTAAAAACAAGGAGCGTATCGGAAAAATCGATCCAGGGTGGCAACAAGAGAACAGAGCGAGCATGGTCATCGAACCATGCTCGCTCTGTTCTCTTATCATTTATCGACTGACCATCGACTTCGGCGCTTACTTAGCCTTGTCGATGTTATCTTTGTTGTAGATAGTGAACGGTCCCATCAAGATGCGTAGACCACTCTTGCGGGTAGGGTCTTTAGTGATCGTGTATTTACCCATGCGTCCTGCCTCGAAGGTGACACCTTCCTTTGCCTCGATCTGGCCGGATGCTAGCAGATAGGTGGTATAGTATGTCAAATAACCCAGATCTACAAAGCTCCACAAGGCGAACTCTGGTGCACAGCCACTCTTGGTGTAGGCGAGCATTTCGGAGGGCAGGGCCAACCCGCTGACCTTAACTTTGTCGCATAGCCCTTCATCTTGCAGTGCTTTCGATGCAGCCGGTGCAGCCACGCTAGTCGGCGCCATGATCAGTTTCATATCGGGGTACTTATCCACCAAGGCCAGCGTTTGTTCGCGACTTTTTTCGGGTTCATCATTCCCGTATACGATGTCTAACAATTTCAGCTTGCCATACTTCGGATCTTTCAAAGCTTCCTTCATAGCCGCAATCCAGGCGTTCTGATTGGCAGCGTCAGGCGAGGCTGAAAGAATCGCAAATTGGCCGCCATCCTTGCCCAGGATGTCCAGTGCCATATCGGCCATTACCTTACCGATCGCATTAAAGTCAACCTGAGCGACAAAGATATCTTCACCTTCTGCGGTCGGAATCGGCGAATCCCAGGTGACGACCTTCAAACCAGCAGCTTTGGCATTCTTAACAGCCGGGACAATCTGATCACCCGCGTTGTTGGAAAGCATAACGGCACCCACCTTCTGGGTAGCTGCCGTGGTGACGATTTCAATTTGACCGGCGACACTGTCGGCGGCTGTCGGACCGAGAAATTGCAATTTCTCCGGATTTTGGAGTTCCTTGGCCGCTTCTTCAGCGCCATCGTGCGCTTGGTCAAAGACGGCGATGCCCAAAAATTTAGGCAACAACACCATCTTCACCGCTTTACCCGGCGTAGCTTTGATCACAGGACCACTCGCCGCGGTCGTGCCCGTCGTGGTGCTGGTGGCGGTCATCGCGCTGGTGCCAGTCATCGCGCTGGTGCCAGTCATGGCTGAAGTAGTGGTGGGAGCAGCGGTCTCCGTCATCGTCGCCGTGCCAGTCATGGCCGTTGTCCCTGTAGCCGGCGTGGTCGCGGTCATTGCGGTCGTCGTTGTCGTCGCGCTGGTCGTCTCGGTCATGGCCTGGGCGGCCGCTGGCGTATCAGTAGCGGCAGCGGCGGTCGTTGCGGTTGGCTGGGCTGGGGCGGCGGTTGGCGCAGCGCCGCCACCGCAGGCAACCAGCAATAACATGCTAATGGTTAGCAGGCTAAAGATAAGTCGGGAATGCTTCCTCATACTGATTCTCCTTGGGTTTTCTCTGTTTGATTTTCTTGGTTTAAAAAGCTTGGGGCAGCTTTGGGTAGTTTACATGATCATTTTAACATGTCGTGCCGATCCGTGCAATGAATTACTCTAGCGCGATGGGGTTCAAGCGGCAGCGTAATTCGTTCAGCGACGGCGACGCCAGCGGCTGCGCAAATCTTGCGCCCAATTGGGGATGAGCACCGACAAAATCAAAAGCAGGCCGATTACACCAGTTTGCGTGTTGCCAGTAATGTTGACGAGCGACATGCCGTTGCGCAAATTTAGAATCAGCAAGATGGATAAGCCAACCCCAATTAACGTGCCAGTGCCGCCAAAGCTGCTGACACCGCCCAACAACACCATCGTGATAATATCAAGTTCAAAGCCGAAAGCCGTATCACCACGCACCGCGCCCAAGCGCGCGGCCAACAACAATCCAGCCAACGCAGCCATAAAGCCCGAAACCATGAAAAGGATCAACTTGACCCGTTGTACCTTTACGCCGGCATAACGGGCGACCTGGCGATTGTTCCCAATCACATAGATATAGCGGCCAAAGGCGGAATATTGCAAGAGGATGACGGCGAGAATAATCAGGCCAAAGAAGATGATCATCGCCAAGGGTAACGGCCCAACCAACGGTTGTTGCCCCAGCTGATTAAACCAAACGGGAAATTGACCAATCGAGCGATCCTCCAGCAAAATGCGGGCGATGCCGCGATAGCCGATCAACCCAGCCAGCGTCACCGCCAACGACGGTAAACCGACATAGGCAACCCAGAAACCGTTAAAGGCGCCACACAGGATGCCAGCCAGCAAGGCAACGACGATACCAGCGGGCACAGGGACGCCTTTGGCATGGAGCGCAGCCAAAACACAGGCCGACATGCCCATCATCGAAGCAACCGACAAATCAATTTCGCCGTTGATAATAATCAAGGTCATGGCGAGTGCGACGATGATCTTTTCAATTGACAATTGAAAAAGGTTAATCTGATTGCCAACGCTCAGATATTCGGGCGACCGGACAACATTCATGCTGACAACGAGCAGTAGAATGACTAATAAAAGACTTTCCCAACGTCGGAGCCGTTCCCAATGACGCACCATGCAAAATTTTCCTCGGCACTATGCACTATAAAGTCATCAAATTAGGTAAGTAGGAGAGATTAGAGATTGCTCGTTCTCAATCTCCTAATCTCTCCTACTTACTAGACACGACCAACTTCTTTTTCGCCGGCGCGCCCGACTGAACCGCGTTGCGCGCCCAAAGTGTGCGCACGCGATTGAGGATGACAGCATCCGAGGCTATCGCAATCAGGATCAAGAGGCCAAGCAAGGCATCCAACCAAAATTGGCTGACATGCGGTAAACGAATTAGACTTTGCTCTAGCAGATCAATCAGAATGGTGCCAAGTAGCGCGCCGATCATCGTACCGGAGCCGCCAAAAATATTAACGCCACCGACCACAACGGCCGCCACCACCTGCAATTCCATGCCCTGGGCCGCCACCACCGTGATATTACCGTTGCGCACCAAGAACATAAACCCAGCCAGACCAGCCAGCGCGCCACACAGCACATAGGCGCTCATCACAATTTGGCGCGCCGGCAAACCGGCAACGCGTGCGGCTTCCGGATTGGAGCCGATCGCATAGAGGCGACGGCCATAGGGCAAATAGGTGATGACTAACTGAAAAACAATCACAATCACCAGCGCGATTGCCACGGCCACCCGAATATCTAACCCACCAATCGAGAATAAATTCACGCGCGGCAGATCAATCACCCATTGCGGCAGCGAGTCCGTGGTGACCGTTTTTGAGCCGGAATAATCAACCAAAAAAGTGCGGTAGATCGCCAGCGTGCCTAGCGTTGTAATAATGGCCGGCACGCGACCATAGGCGATGATCAGACCATTGATCAGCCCCAGAAAAGCGCCCAAGCCAATCGCCAGCAGCACAGCAACGACAGGCGAGAGCGTAGGATAATGCGCGAGCTGGGTGCCAACCAAATAGGCTGTCAGCCCCACAATCGAGCCAACCGAGAGGTCGATATTGCGAGTCAGAACAATTAACGTCTGACCCACGGCGACCACGGCGATAATAGCAACACTGGTGGCGATCCGGTTGATAAAGCGGGCGCTAAAATAGTTGTCGATCTGGGTGCTAAAGAAGAAGACAACCAGGATGATCAGCAGCACCAAACTCAATTCACGAATTTGTTCAGGACGAAGATAACGTTTGATTGTATTCATAAGGTAAGGGGAGGCTGGAAATTTGTTGTAGGTGCGGTTTGTAACCGCACGTGGTGGCTTAACCAAGAATGTGCGGTTACAAACCGCACCTACAGATAACTTATGCTGGCGTCGCCTCGCGCTTGCCCCATCATGGCGGTCAGGATTTTTTCCTGGTTGGCTTCGGCGCGCGTGAAGATGCCCATTTGCCGGCCTTCGCGCATAACGAGAATGCGGTCGCTCATCGCCAACACTTCGGGTAGGTCGGATGAAATTAAAATGATGCCCAGCCCTTGCTGCGCCAACTCGTTGATAATGTG
>JBBREZ010000533.1:0-4626 GCA_038225095.1 Caldilineales bacterium | reverse complement strand
ACGTTTTCTCTACCTGGGCTGGCGCGTGCCCGGCGGAGATTGGATCAGGCGCTGGAAAATCCCGCTGGCCGCACTTGCTGGCGAGCAGATTGAACTTGCGTTGCAGACAAGTGGTGTTTTGCAGGCAACGATTGCGGACATGAAACGCGCAACGGTTCCCCTACTCGGCGTAGGATGGAGCATACCTGAATAATAAGGGCATACGATTTGCGCTCGATTTATGCCTTTGCACCGGTGCACAGATAGTTTGACATACAACATCTATTGTCAAAACCGATTCCATAGAAGATACTTGCTCCATGTCGATGGCTAGTCAACTGGATTTATTAGTTTCGTCGGTCCAAGCCAGTCCAAAATATCGGACTCTATCCCCAGATTTAGTGCGCACAATTGGCGCGCAAGAACTCGCCAAACGGCGCCATGTAAAAGAAGCGATCAAGGCGACCAAGAACAAACTTCACCAAATCGCTGGGGCATACCAAACTGGAAAAGTAGATTACGCAAATTGGCTGCATGCCTTGCAAAAAATCGGCGACGGTCCTGCACTATTGCGCACTGTTTGCCGAGAAATCATGGCGCATCACGCATCGACGCGTGAGCGACTGGGGATTTTGGATGAGTTTTACAGCACACTTTTTGCTAATTTGCCGCGGATTGCTTCAATCCTCGATTTGGCTTGTGGGCTGAATCCACTGGCTATCCCTTGGATGCGATTGCCGCCAGGGGCAACCTACACTGCCTGTGACATCTATCAGGACCAAATCGACTTTCTCCAGCAATGCTTTGCCTTGCTTGGGGTGGACGGTGTCGCTCAACCCTGTGACTTGTTGCAGGCTTGTCCAGACCAAGCCGCCGATGTCGTGCTTTTGTTAAAGACAATCCCTTGCCTAGAACAGGCGGACAAGACGATTGGGCGTAAATTGTTAGAGCGGATTAACGCGCCCATTCTGTTCGTCTCTTTTCCAGCGCAAAGCCTGGGTGGGCGCAACAAAGGGATGACTGTTAACTATGAGCAGCACTTTCGCGAGCTGGTGGCGGACAAATCTTGGCAGATTGAACGTTTTGACTTTGCAACAGAGTTGGTTTTTCGCGTGATGAAGTAAGCCAAGCTGAGAAAACGTAGGTCATCGCTTCCAGCGTGACAATGATGGGATAGCCACAAGCTTCAGGGTAAACTGTCTATGTGACGCTGGAAGCGATGACCTACATTAGATAGTGTTTATTCTGATCTTTGGGCTTAATCCGCTGCCGAGATTGCCGTATCAATTGGTTGCATTGGCAGAAAATCGCTGTGGGCATCGCGCCCAATCCGCAACACCATCCCGGCAGCCAATAGGGCCAAGCCACCCGCCGCCATAAAGCTAATTTGATAATCGCCTAGCCAGGTCCGCAAGGCCCCAGCACCAAAGGCCGCAGTGGCCGCCCCTAGTTGATGCGCAGCAAAAATCCAGGCGTAGACCGTGCTGACATTGCGCTTGCCAAATAAATCCGCCGCCAGCCGCACGGTGGGCGGCACCGTTGCCACCCAGTCTAGCCCGTAAAAGACTACGAACAGCCCCAGACCAAACAGGCCTGTTCCATAGGCATACGGCAGAAAGATCAGCGAAAGCCCGCGCAAACCGTAGTACCAAAAAAGCAGCCAGCGGCTGTCATAGCGGTCAGAAAGCCAACCAGAAGCCATCGTCCCGAACAAATCAAAAACGCCGATCAGCGCCAGCATATTGGCGGCTGTCACTTCAGGGATTCCATGTTCATGCGACATTGGGATTAAGTGCGTGCCGACCAAACTAGTGGTGGTTGCGCCGCAGATGAAAAAGCTGCCCGCCAAGAGCAGAAAATCACGCGATTGCACGCCGCGCACCAACGTCATCAGCGCCACCCGAAATGGGTTGCCAGCCACATGGATGGTAATCGTCGGTTGGCCGCTGGTGGGTGACCAGGGTTCATGTGCGGGCGCGCCATAAGGCTGCAGCCCCATCTCTTCTGGGCGATTGCGCATGAGCAGGGCAACCAATGGAGCGACGACGAGCGCAACGCCAGCCACAATCAACACCGCTGGGCGCCAGCCGTACTTTTCCACCACGCCAGCGAGCATGGGTAGAAATACCAGTTGACCCGTGGCGTTGCTCGCCGTCAGCAAGCCCACCACCAAGCCGCGCCGCTCGGCAAACCAATAATTCGACACGGCGGCCGCCACCCAACCAGCCATCGCACCCGTGCCCAACCCAACCACCACGCCCCAGAGCAGATAGAGTTGCCAGGCATTATGAATTTGCGTAGTCAAGGCGACCGCACCCGCCAGTACAGAGAGCGCGATCGTCATCATCCGGCGCATGCCAAACTTTTCCATGACGGCCGCTGCAAACGGTCCACACAGCCCGAACAGCAGCAAATTGATCGAGACCGCCAGCGAAACGGTGGTGCGCGTCCAGCCAAATTCTGATTCCAACGGCAAAATCAAAACGCCGGGCACCGAACGAATGCCCGCCGCCGCCAGCATGGTGACAAACGAGATAGCCACGACAATCCAGGCATAATGGATGCGACCACGAATCAACTTGGCAAGCATAGGCGTTCCTTTGCGAAGGTGGAAATGTGAAAATCGCTAATAGACATTTTATCTCAGAGACGGTCTGAAAAGAATTCGTAGGTGCGGTTTGTAACCGCACAATCAGGGGATGACCGAGAACGTGCGGTTACAAACCGCACCTACAAAGTCCCTGATCCACCCTTTTCAGACCGTTTCTCACTCAATTCTATCTTAAAAATGAAAAATGGTAGCAAGCATGAACCGATTCCAAGTTGAATTATTTTGCTTGTACTTGTTTATAAGCGATAATGAGGAATCTAATAGGATGACAGCGCAAGGTTGTTAAGCGGTAGACCACAGCGGAGCCGGCACGCCTACGGGCCGGACTATGCGCACGCGGCGTGCTGGCTCCGCCCTTGCGCGCAACCTTGCGTTGTCATATTAGAGAGACCAAATAAACGCCGCACCTTCAGCTGTAGGGCCACGATAGTTCGTGGCCCTACGATTGTGCGACTTCTATTTGATTCGTCTATAAGCAAAATCAAACAAAAGGTACACCGGATGCAAGCTTTGGCTTTCCGCTTACGCCCCGATCAAGATTTAAAGGTTGAACTGGATAGCTTTGCCCAGTTGCACAAGTTGGAAGCGGCCTGCGTCCTGACCTGCGTTGGCAGTTTGCGCAAGGCTGTGTTGCGGCTGGCCGATCAACCAGGCGTGGTTGAACTTGAACAGAAATTTGAAATTGTCTCACTCACCGGCACGTTGAGCCAACGCGATGCCCATTATCACATCTCGCTTTCGGACAGTGAAGGCCGCACGATTGGTGGACATTTGTGGGAAGGTTGTCTGATCTACACAACCGCCGAAATCGTGATTGGCGTCTTACCGGGTGTGGGCTTCGTGCGTGAATTCGACCCGGCGTCGGGCTATGAGGAGTTGGTGATCATGGATGAGTAATTCGCAGCCAAAACGGATTATTCTGGACACTGATCCCGGCATCGACGACGCGCTGGCGATTTTGTTGGCGTTGGCCTCGCCGGAGGTTCAACTGGAAGCCGTCACGGTCACCAGCGGCAATTGCCCGGTTGAGCAGGGCGTGGTCAACGCGCTCAGCGTATTGGAACTGGCCGGCGCTAGCCATGTGCCGGTGGCTGCGGGCGTTGCCGTGCCGCTGATCCAGCCGCTGCTCATCGCCGCCGAGACCCACGGCAACACCGGGTTGGGATACGCGAAACTGCCGCCGCCGCAACAAGGCCCAACTGATCAACATGCCGTCGATCTGCTGATCGAACGCATTATGGCCGCGCCGGGCGAGATCACATTGGTGGCTGTTGCGCCGTTGACGAATATTGCCATGGCGATTCGGCGCGAGCCGCGCATTGTCCAGGCGGTGCGCGAGGTGATCATTATGGGCGGCGCGCTGCTTTTTCAAGGCAATACCACCCCCGTGGCCGAATTTAACACCTATGTTGATCCCCACGCCGCCTATATGGTCTATCACTCGGGCCTGCCGATCACGTTAGTGCCGCTTGACGTGACCTATCAATGTGTCTTCATGCAAGCAGATGTCGATCGTTTGCTGAAAATTGATTCACCGATTACACGTTTTATTGCCGACTCGACCAAATTTTACATGGAATTTCATAATGAATACCAAGCGATTGAAGGTTGTGTGATCAACGATCCGTTGGCGTTGGCGCTGGCCTTTATGCCCGATTTGGTCGAAACCAAACTCCTGTATGTCACGGTGGACATTCATAGCGAGGTTTCGTTGGGTAATACGATTGCGGATTTTTACAACGCCTGGCAGAAACCACCGAATATGCAGGCGGCGCTCAAAGTGCAGTCGCGGCGGTTTTTGGACTTATTTGTGGAACGGATAGAACAATTGGCATTGCGTAAAAAATAATTCAGCAAGGGGGGGATTTATGAGTTTTTCAGAACGCTTGAAAACAGATTTTAGCACGATGACGCTGGTGCTCATTCCGGTTGCCATCGCCATCAACATCGTGATCGGCCAGATTGTGTCGCTGCTCAAGTTGCCGGTTTATTTAGATTCGATTGGTACGGTGCTTGTCGGTGTTTTAGCCGGACCG
>JBBREZ010000532.1:0-4633 GCA_038225095.1 Caldilineales bacterium | reverse complement strand
CTACCCCACCCGTTGGCGTGAAGTCAAGCACACCGAGCGCCTTCTGCGGCGGGATCGCCAAGGGAAGCAGGCTACTGATGACGATATTCGCCGTCGTAAGATAGGTTGCGGCGCCACCGAGCATGGTGCCGTAGGCGATTGGAATCAGGAGTTTGCTGGGTTTCACGCCGGTGCGCCGACTGGCATCTAGGGCGCTCGGCAGCAGCAATGCGCCGGCGGCCAGGGTATTCATAAATATAGACAAGAGCGCTCCAGTGATGGCAAACAGGCCAATCAAACGCCGTTCCGAGCGTCCGCCGATCTTCAACAGCCGGCTGGCAATGCCGCGCGTCACGCCATATTTGTCCAGACAATAGGTGAGGATAAAGAGCGAGAGGAGCGTAATTACTTCAGGCGTCCCAAAGCCGGTGAGCGCTTTGGAAGCGGCTTCGGGTGTGTGGGCTGGTCCTAGTACGCCCATCCCAAAAAACTGTGCTAAACCGAGCGAGGCCGCCATCAGCAAAGCGGCGACATCCTCGCGCAGGCGGCCCATGAAAACCAGGGTGAGTGGAATGAGCAGCACAAGCACGACAAAAATTTGTGGGAAGGTCATAGATGATTCCTTTTAAGGCCATTCCAAATAAATAAGTATACGGGCTGAGCTTATCAACGGACCTGACAGGTGGGGCCTTTTCCTCCTGTCAGGCGTCGACCTGAGCTCTGCCGAAGGTCTCGATCCCTATATCGTTATTTATTTTTCTGGATTGGCCTAAATGCGGAGTAGGATGAGATTGCTTATCCTATTCTACATTTGCCAGTTAAGCGCAGCGAAGGAGTGTGTGGCATACGGGATGCGCAGATTGCGTTTTTCCGCAGCAATCGACAAACCTTGGCTGGTTGTTCCGATCGGCTTTTCTTTGCGTTTCTTTGCGTTTCTTTGCGTCAGGCTTTTTTATGCAAACGGCGTAAGGTGAGTTATTAGCGTAGCTGTGCGGTTGGACCAAGCAGAGGAGGGGAAAAGTCGCTGTTCTAAAACCGGATGCACGGTTACCGATGAACGTGGGCATAAAGCGTGACAAGCAATGCATGAATGGGGAGGCACTTGCCTTTTCATACATCACTTGCCACGCTTCATCCATCAATATTGGCAATTCACCTGGCGCTTGCTGCTCGCCGATTCGAGGATCGCATCGCAGATCACAGCTGTGCGGTAACCATCTTCAAAATCCGCGCCAATCGGGGAAACTGGTTTGTCGTTCACAATGCAGTCGAGCATGTGGGTGATCTCATGCACGAAAGTGTGTTCCCAACCGATCATATGACCTTGTGGCCACCAGTTACTCCACCAGGGATGATAGCTTTCCGAGACGAGCACGTTGTGGAAACCCTGGGTTTCCTTGGGTTCTTCGCCCACCCAGAAAACTTCCAATTCGTTCATCCGTTCCAAATTGAAACGAATGCTGCCCTTCTCGCCATTGATTTCTAGATTCTGACCATTTTTGCGGCCAGCAGCAAAGCGCGAGGCTTCGACCGTACCCAGCGCGCCATTCTCGAATTCGAGGACAGCGGCAAAGGCGTCATCGACATCGACCGTGCCGGTGCCTTTGCCGTCGCCAGTCGGTCGCTCTTTGATAAAGGTCTTGGTCATGGCGCCGACACTGGCAACCTCGCCCACCAGATAGCGGGCCAGATCGATAATGTGCGCGCCCAAGTCACCTAAGGCGCCGCTGCCGGCCAAATCCTTTTGCAAGCGCCAGATCATCGGCGTGTTATAGTGCGGCATGATCCATTCTTGCAGATAGACGGCGCGGAAGTGATAGATTTTACCCAGCGCGCCGCTCTCGATCAGCAGACGAATCTGGCGGATGGCCGGCACGAAGCGATAGTTGAAGGCCACCATGTTCTTGACGCCTGTGGCCATCACCTCATCGCGCATGCGTTTGGATTCATCGGCGGTGCGGCCCAGCGGTTTTTCACAGAGGACATGCTTGCCAGCCTTTGCCGCCGCAATCGAAGGTTCGGCATGGGCATCATTCGGACCACCGTTGTCAAATAGTTGGACACTGTCATCTTGCAGCATCTCGCGCCAGTCCGTATAATAGCGTGCGTAGCCATAGCGCTTGGCCGCTTCTTTCACCGCATCTTCATTACGCCCAGCAATGGCTGCCAGTTTAGGAATGGCGGGCGCTGGGTAAATCATGTGGGGGATGGTCAGCATCGCATGGCTATGCGCCTTGCCCATAAAGGCATAGCCCAACATACCGACGCCAACTTCTGGCACAGAGCCGGTGGCCTTGGCATCGGCCATTGACGTAAAACCGCCACTTTTGCCCATGAGGGTGTTCTCCTGAATTGTTTGATTGGATGATGGTAGGGCTGGGATACAGGATACGGGATACGAAAAACCACCTAATCCCGTATCCCTACTTCTTACAATCTATTCTTGCCCAAACGCGGCGTCGAACACGACGTTTGATGGTGCATAATCCGCATTGCGCACCACGCGCATCGCTTCCTGAGCACCGAACTCGCGCTCCATGCCTGAATCTTCCCACTCAATCGAGAGCGGACCTTGATAACCAATGCGGTTCAGGCGGCGGATGATCGGATCCCACTTGACATCGCCATGCCCCGGCGAAACAAAGTCCCACCCGCGACGATGATCACCAAAGTCTAAATGCGAGGAAAGGATGCTGTTGCGCCCAGTCAGTTGCAAACGTGAATCCTTCACATGCACATTAAAAATGCGATCGGGGAATTCGTCAATAAACTGCGCCGGATCGATAAATTGGTGGATCAAGTGGCTGGGGTCAAAGTTGATGCCAAAGGCAGGGTGATTGTTCACGGCCTGCAGCGCGCGCTGCATGGTCATGATGTCGTAGGCGATCTCGGTTGGATGGACTTCCAGGGCAAATTTTACGCCTAGCTTTTGGAATTCATCAAAAATTGGCGTCCAACGATTGGCAAAATCTTGGTAACCCGCATCAATATCGCCCTGCGTTGTGGGCGGGAAGAAATAGAGCTTGGCCCATACATCGCTGCCGGTGAAACCGTTGACAACGTTGACGCCAAATAATTTGGCCGCCTTGGCCGTGTTGATGATTTCCGCAGCCGCCCGTTGGCGCACACCTTCGGGATCACCATCACCCCATAGGCGCGGCGGCAGGATGCGTTGGTGGCGAATATCAATTGGATCGCAGACGCACTGGCCCACCAGGTGATTGCTGATGGCGAAATATTTCAAATTGTACTTGTCGAGCAGATCGCGCTTTTGGCGGACATAACTGTCACTTTCCAGCGCTTTGTCCACTTCAAAGTGGTCGCCCCAGCAGGCCAATTCGAGGCCGTCAAAACCCCAGGCACTGACTTTCTGCGCCAACGTTTCCAGTGGTAAATCGGCCCATTGGCCGGTAAACAGTGTAACAGGTCTTCCCATGATTTTCTCCTGCAAGATTGATAAGCATATTTTGTAAATTGACTACGTTGATCATCCCATTGGTCAAAAGGCATTACGCGGGTACAAGTTTTGACTTGGGCTCTGTTGCGATTGAGTCGCCAAGACCGCCCCTGCTGCCGATTTCATACAAAAATTCAGGCGCAAAATCAGCACCGTTCGGCCACTCAATGGTTCCAGTTTCTGAATTCACGTAAACCTGGCAGAAGCGCGCAATTTCCTTCAATGGCTCAAAAATTTCGCCGTAAAGTTCTGCCTCCAAATCTACTTCACAGACAGACCCATTATTAAATGTCAGCCGCAGCTGATAATTCTGCAAATACTGTACATCATTTACATGCAAGAACATCGCTCCTCCTTACATGAACGGTGGAATTTCAAGCAATGGCTGATGATTTCTGGCAAGCGTCCAGTTATTCAGAAGTTCATCTTTATAACTTGCTGACCACTCGAAAATCATTTGCAAAGCTCGTCGTGGCATTTTACCTTCTGTCACGCCCGTTTCGATCGCCACGGTGACTTCAAAGTCTTGATATCGGGCATGGAAATGGGGCGGCATGTGGTCATTATAGTTCATGAACACGATGATGCCGTAAAATCTCGAAATTGTCGGCATAACTTACACTTCGATTAGACAGATACCGCCGCCACATTCTTCCCATCTTCAAGAAACGGCACCGCCCAGCCCCACAGTGAATGATCGGCCAGTTTGCGCAATGGTTCACTGGAATATTGCGTCAGATAGACACGGCGCATTTTATCGGTGGTGTTGGGCCCGCTGCGATGAAAGGTGGCGCTGGTAAACGCCACAATGCTGCCAGCCGGGACTTCTACCGGTTCCCCTGGGTCGCTGCCAAAGTAGCCCACTTGGTCGTTAGTGCCTTCTTCGCGCACATGCGTCTGAATTTCGCGTGTGCCAGCACGATCAAAAGGTAAAATATAAATGGTGCCATTCTCAATCGTCGCATCATCCAAGGGACACCAGCAGCTCAGATAGGGGGTGTGGAGCGCGCCATCATGCGCCATGACATACCCGCCATCTTGATGCCAAGCGAATTTCATGCCTTTTTCGGCGCTTTTGATGACGAATTGTTCGTTAAACAGATAGACATTTGGGCCCAAGAGGGCTTGGGTCACCTGCGCCATCAAATCGCTAAAGAGAAACTCAGAGAGCTTGGCACTTTCCAGGCCGCGGCGCGA
>JBBREZ010000531.1:0-4636 GCA_038225095.1 Caldilineales bacterium | reverse complement strand
TGGCGCGGTGAGTCAGGCGTTTGCCCCACCGCTTTCGCCATAGCCCGCCTTTCCTCGAACACCCGCTGGAACCGACCACACCCCAGTACGAACCGGGGAGGCCAGCGTTGCGGGCGGGGTGTGGCGGTTCAGCTTTTGGTTGGGTGGCAGTCAGGCCCCTTGGCGACGTGATGCCTTTGAGACCCTCCCTGTCACAGGAAGATGCTACGATTGTGACACTTCAACCAACGAGGAGGTTGTATGGGAAAAGTCATTGTAGGTATGACCATATCACTGGATGGGTTTGTCCAAGATCGTGCTGGCAGCGTCGGCGCGCTGTATCCTGATCTCGATACATTGCGAGATACCGAGCCCATGCGGGAATTCATACAAAACACCGGCGCGGTGGTGATGGGCTGGAATGCCTATGCTATGGCAGAAGACCCGGACTCCTACGCAGGGAATTACGAGTTTCAAGGGCCGATCTTCGTTCTGACCCACACAGTGCCGCAAAGGCGGCCAAAGGAGGCTGGCAGTTTAACCTTTACCTTCGTGACTGACGGCATAGAGAGCGCCATTAGACAAGCAAAAGTGGCCGCAGGTGCCAAAGATGTTGTATTTATTGGCGGGGCAAGAACTGCGCAACTATGCCTGAAAGCAGGGATCGCCGACGAACTACACATTGACATCATGCCAGTGCTCCTGTGCGGCGGTCTGCGGCTCTTTAACGATATCGGCTCAGAACAGATTCAGCTGGAAAGAATGAAGGCAATCGAGCTTCCTGCTGGTAGAACGCATCTTCGCTTCGGCATTGTAAAGTAACGGGTGGTCGTAAGGGGAGCGCACAACCGGAGCCGTAACGTGCGCATGCGTGAACGATCCGTAGAATGGGTGAGCTACCGCCCAACAGTGCCATGCCGTTGACGGGTTGGATCGCCGTTTTTTCTGATGCACAGGCACATCACGCCCGCAACTGACGGCTGAGGCGTTCTGTCGCTGGGCGTAACTTGGCTACGTCCCATACTTAAAATATGAAATTAGAAGATGAACCTTATGCGCTCAGTTCGCTTGCTGAAAGGCAGCGCCGCATCGCAATGCTAAGCCAACCGCATATTGAACCATTGACAAAGTACTTGGCAAACATCAAAGCCGAGCATTCAAAAAAGGAATTGCCATGTTTCGATCCATGTGATGGTGGAATACTCGCAAAATCATTATTCTTGCTGGAAGCGCCAGGGCCAAAAGCCGTCGGCTCTACTTTCATCTCACGCAACAATCCCGATCCTTCAGCGCGTAATATGTGCGGTCTTTTACAAGAAGCAGGCATTTCTCGCAGCGATACTTTACTGTGGAATATCGTTCCGTGGTATGTGGGCGATGGCAACCGTATCCGAGCGGTCAATAATGACGATATTCGCCAATCGTTTCCTTATGTCAATGACTTGCTCGCACTTCTCCCAAATCTCAAGGTTATTGTTCTTGTCGGCAAAAAGGCTCAATCAGCCAAACATCAAATTCGTCAATTAACGAGTTTGCCCATCATAGATACACATCATCCAAGCGCCAGAGTTTTTAATGTGTGGCCGCATAAAAAACAGGAGATGCGAGAGCAACTTCTACAAATCGCGGCTATAATAAACAGCAGTTAAAACCGAACAACAGCGCTAGAACAAGGCGCTGCACCCGACTGCCTATAGCTCCGCTCGTTCCTCGTTCCGCTTCTGGCGGCGCGTCCCCTACTATGAAAAACGGGTTAAAACCCGTTAGGCGGCTACTGTCCAACCCGTTTTAACGGGTTTTCCATAACAGGCGGCCAATTCATTGGCTGCCCATCTCCTTTTTAAACAGGCTTTAAGAAAATTAACGGATATCTGTTTCAGTTTTATTCATCGGACGAGAATGAGCCAACGCATGTACACGTAAAACGGAGTGGCAGCGTGGCAAAAATCTGGCTCGCCAACCTTGAAGTCGAATACAATCGAGGTTACAGCGATCCAGAATTGAATAAGATTCTAAGTCTGACACGCGAATATCGAGATGCGCTAGTGGAGATGTGGAATGAACATTTTAGCTAAACATGATACCCAGGAAGTCGAAGCAGTCAATGTCCGTTTCTATCATGATATGCTTGTAATCGAGTTGAGCGATCAGCGCGAAATTGGGCTTCCATTCAAAAAGATTAAATGGCTCAACTGGTTAGCGAAGGCTACGCCTGAGCAGAGAGTCACTTGGTCGATTGAGCCTTATGGCTACGCTGTATGGTGGGCGGATTTGGATGACGGTATCGAAATTGTGCATGCATTAAGCCTTCAACCACTACCCCACGTAAAATCGCTACAGACCACACATAAGACAATTACAAATACGTAGTTGTCTTTTTACTTGCCCAATAACTCGAGTGGGTTAGTTAAGCGCCCAAAATCGCGAATTTCAAAGTGCAGATGTGGTCCGGTGCTGTTGCCGGTGGAGCCAATTTTGCCGATCACCTGCCCTTGCGCCACTACATCGCCTTCCTGCACCAACACTTCGCTCAAATGCGCATAGAGCGTCACATAATCAATTCTGTGATCGATCACGACAAACATGCCATAGCCTTGATTGTTCCAACCAGCGCGGATCACAACCCCACGGTCGGCGGCGGTGACTGGCGTCCCCAGGTTGGCCGCAATGTCAATGGCGCGATGATCAAAGCGGTATTCTTGGGTCAGCCAGCCATACAACGGCCAGGTGAAATGACCGCTGCCATAGGGCCAATTGAGCGGCACTTTCAGCGTGTTTTGGGGCGCAGGCGCGGGCTCGCCAGTTCCCCCTACGGCATAGGCGACAAAGGGTGACGTATCAATCGATTGACTGAGCATAAAGGGCAGAAATGTTTGGGGCGAGTCGGCCTGCGCAAGTTTATGGTTGCTCAGGGGCAAGGGCAAAAGTGGAATGCGTAAGTGCAGGTTCGGCGTCAGTTGCACAGCAACGATCGGCTGATTGTTTAGACGGTTCCAGGGTAGGTTATAAATGGCTTCGGGGGTAACGCTATGTTGGATCGCAATCGATTGCAGCGTTTCGCCCCTTTGTACATGATGACAGCGGACACTTGATGGCGGAATTTCCAACGGATTGCCAATCACGAGCGGCTGATCGCGGTTGAAATTTGGGGCAATCATGCAGGCCATGTCGTCCAGATCAACGCCGATCTCCAACGCCACTTTCAAGAGTGTATCGCCAGCCCGCACCGTGTAGATGCGCGGTTGATCAGGATGTTGCGCCGAGCCTGCGGCAGCCGTTATCGCTGCGGTGGCGGTGATGGCCGGGGCTGGTGTGCCCACCGGTGTGGGTGTTGTAATGTCGGCAGGTGACACCAGGGCGACCTGCGCCAAAGGCAAGGCCGTAGCCGGCAACCAGGTGACCAGGGTTGCCATTACTACGATCAAGCACAAACCACAACACACAACGCGCAACGCGTTACTCCTTTGGTTCTATCCCTTTGGTTCTATTGACCGGGCTCGATCACAAAGACATTGCCGCCCGCCACATCCGCAGACCAGATGCGCCCAGTTGGGTCCACAGCAATTCCAATTGGCTTTACTAAGGCCCCGTCAGCGCCTTTCATAGCCCAACTCCCGATGCGTTCACCGTGCGGCGTCAATTTAACCAGTTGACTTTTCTCTGGCACGGTCATGTAGATAAACCCATTCGCACTGGTCGCCAGATGCGCGCCATCCATACTATTGGCGACAGGAATATCCCAGGCCAATCGTCGGCGCTGATCCACACCAAAACTGACCAGTTTATTGAGTCCAGAATCCGTCACAAAAATTGTACCATCATTGCCCACGGTTACGTCAACCGGTTGGGCATTGCTGCTGGGCCAGACCGGAATCGTGATCTGCACCGCGCCTTGCTCATCCAGTGCCACCACATTACCGGCCGATGTGTTGGCAACCCAAAGCCGCCCTGTTCGATCAACCGCCAGACCGCGTGCGTGTTCCAACAGCGCTTTTTCAGTCGAGATCTCGCGCTGATAGACGCCGTCCGCATCAAACAGCGTCAGCCGCCCCGATGTGGCATCCAGCACATAGAGATGATTTTGTGCATCAACCGCTACATCAAAAGGTTCGACAAAAGGCTCGCTGCCACCTGCGATTTCCTTGACAATATCACCTTTTGGCGAAAGGATCAGCACGCGCTGATTGCCGGTATCCGCCACATACAAACGACCATCCGGTCCCGCGGCAATCCCATGCGGTTGCTTCAAGCCCTTCTGCACCAGGCGGATCGAACCGGGCAGCGTGGTTTCAACTTGGCTTGGCGTGCTTGGCTGGGTCGGATTAAATGTAAGCGCGGCCAAATCGGGCAGTTGCACGCGCTCATAATTAGCTTGCGGTGGGAAAAGCACACCAGCGGGGATGATCTGTTGCGCGCCGCCGGGCGGTGTCCAATAGAGATTGATGTGTGTATGATCGGTGCTATCACTGAAACGGACGCGGATGTCATGTAACCCCTTGGTCAAATCAAGGGCGTTCTCCTCATAAAGATTGGGCAGCCGGCCCGTCGTCACTGTTTGCCGATCGATAAAAAGTGTCGATTGATCAATCGACTCCAAACCAAAAAGGTAGTTTCCGCTTTGCGGAATGGCAATTTTGCCGGTCCACTCCACAGTATA
>JBBREZ010000530.1:0-4652 GCA_038225095.1 Caldilineales bacterium | reverse complement strand
CCATTGATCGGCAAGGATAGGCTTGTTCCAACTCTTAGCATAGCGAATGGTGGTGCTGTCGGCGCTGCGCACGCCAGCCACGGCTTTGTCCGTGGCCAATGGCGCGGCGATAATTTGGACTTGACTAGCCGCATTAATCGCTTGGAGCGCCAGCGGCTCCCAGCCGACGCCTACTTCATTCAGGCCGATCTTAGCCGTGCTGCTACTTTGGGCCACGCTCGTTTTAAGCGTATTCGCGGTGTTGATCCAGCCGCCATCGACCGCTTGAAAGGTGGGATCGATGCGCTGCCACGCGCCTTTGGCATCTTGATAGTTCAAGGGATGGCTTTCTTGCAGCAGGGCATACTGATTATGGCCCAGGTCAAACGTGGCGCTGTTGGCCGTACGCGCATCCGTGACTTCGGGTTTGCCTTGCAGGTCGGCGGGCAGTGGATAGGTAGCCACGGCTGGTGTCGCTGGCTTAGCATCCTGTGTGCTGAGCGCGGGGGGCTGCGTTGCTTGGGTTGACACTATCGGTGCCGGTTGTTCGGCGGCCATGACCGGTGGCGTCCAGAACGGTAACGTTAACAGTTGCTGGGGCACGCTGCCCAGCAAAACCATCAGAATGGTGACAACGTGCAAGCCGCGACGAAGGCGTCGATGATTTTTGTGTGAAGTGGGGGCGCGGAAATGAAGAACTGGCATACAGGTTTTTCCTTTCCTACAAAAACAGAACACAGGGAGCAGGCCTACAGGGGTAAACGGTGTGGCAGGCATAGTGTACATCAAATTTATCACTGGTGGATTAGAAATAGATGAAATTTAACCACCAATTGCTATTTGTTTTGCGCAGGGAGCGAGGGGTCGATTGGGCTTGATGCATCAGCGGCGTAAACGAACATTTTTTGCGAGAGTAGAGATTAGGAGATTGACGATGTAATCTCCTAATCTCTACTCTCTTACCACAAAGGTGATCTGCGGCTTGTAAAAAACTTGATGTTAACGCATCACCGCGGGCAGAAACAATTTCTGGTGCAACTCACCCAACGGGATGGGTGTTGCGGTCGGCGTGGGTTGTATATCGCCCGCGGTGGGAATCATCACCAAGGTAATCGAGTTGGCGGGAAACAGGGCGGTGAAGCCATCCGCCGCGACGGCTTGGTCAGGCAAATGTGCAATCGTGTTCAGATTCGTGTCACTGTAACGATAGACCTGGGCGCTGGCCGGTGTAAAATTTGCCAGATTCACGCGACTGGTCAGATCGCCGCCGGTCTTGTTGATGATCATCATCGTCAATGCAGAGTCGCTGCTCCGTTGCGCAGCGTAGATCGATACTTTGCTTTGGTCGGTGCTGGTGGCCTGGACGCTGGTCTCACCAAACTTGCTGCCATTGCCATCATAGTTGCGATAGAGGCGGAAGGCGTAGGCGCCGGGCAATGTTTCAAAAACGTCATACTTAATCGCTTCACCGGCCCCATTTTTGTTCTGCGGATAATTCCAGAGGGCGGCGGCATCTAACCCTGCGCGCCCAAAGATGCCGAGAATGTCGGCCTGCGTCAGCGCGCCGTTGATAGCTTCCAAGCCACCCCAATTGTATTCGGTGATCGCCAATTTTGTAGCAGGGTAATTTTGGTCTACCCACTTATGCATACGCGGCAGTAACTGGACAATGCCATTATCTGGACCGGCATCTTTGATCCAGCTTTCGTCCACATACGTGGGATCCCACAAGGCACGCGTCGAGCGCAACCGCAAGGCTTGCTCGGTGGCATTGCCAGCCAGCGCTTGGTCCACGCCATTTTGCGGGTAGAAATGGAGGTCGAGATAGTCTAAGATGCGCAGATTGTGCTGGGTCTCATATGCCTTCATCTGTTGCAGATACCAAGGTACGAAATCCTGGCCGCTATGCGCCTGTCGATCAGCGTTGGCCTGTGCTTGCGAAACGTACGAGGCGTAGAAATAGCGCGTCCAGCCATCTTGGACCGGCCCAAAGATCTGCGCGTTCGGATCGGCAGCCTTGGCCGCGGCGCCATAGGCGATGCCTAAGTCGCGCAGTTCGTCGTAGGTGGGCGGCACGGGGTGGACATCGCGATGCGTCTCGTGCCAGAGGCCGGGTTCGTTGTCAAGCGCATAAAACTTAACCGTGCCATTGGCGGCTGCGTTGTCCTTCAAATGAGTGACCCAAGCCGCCATAAACGATTGGTCAACAGCCACGCTGGTGTCGAGAGGATTATTGACCACGGCTTTACCGCCTTTCATGCCATCGCCGCAATCGGGAAAGCCGGAATCCGTATCATTGGCATCTTGCGGGCCGTAGATTGAGATTTTGAAGCCACAGGTAGCTTGCTTGCCGTCTTTGGCCACATACCCGGCCATCGGCAAGGTGAGCAAGGATTCCGTGTTGGTGCGTTGATTCTGCTGCACCCATTGATCGGCGGTTTCGGGGGCGCTGGTGTACTCATCATAGTTGACGTCATTATGGAAGAACCAGTCAGACGCATGATTCATGTTATTGGTCTGCCAGTTGTAACGAGTGGTGATATTGCCACCCCAACGGCGCAGGGGCAGATCAATTTCCTTGGCAAAGGCTTCTTTGGCATAGTTCAAGCCATAAATGTAGGGACTGATCGGCTTGCGATCTGCGTTGACATCAATTGACAGGGTGATGTCAGCATTGGGGTCAGGGTTAGGATTGACGATAGGGGTTGGCGTGACCGTTGGCGCAGCAACGGGCGCCGCAAAGACGAGCACGCGATTATTATCAAAATCGGCCAGATAGAGGTTGCCTTGCGCATCGAAGCTCATGCCCAGTGGCGAATTCAGTGTATTGTCACCCACTGCACCGCCTCGATTCGCCAGATAGCTGGTGAAATCAGCTTGCCCATAGATTGCCGTCGGGGTCGTGCTGCCCGCTGCATAGCCGAGCATGCGGTGATTGGGTGTATCGGCCACGAAGAGGTTGCCATTGCTGTCCAGAACGAGGTCAATGGGACAGGCTAGATGCGTGGCTGAAGTTTGCGCTGCGGTGGAGGGACATTTCGCCGCAGCATGCGGATCGCCAATCGTTTGATCCGGCGTTGTGAAGTTGTTTGTTGTGACCGGGTCCTGAAAAACCTTAACTACGGCGTTTTCGCTGTCGGCAATGTAGACCTTATCTTGACCATCCACGGCCACGGCACGCGGGCCATTTAACCCTGCAAACTGGGCGCTGGGCGTTGGATTGTTTGACGCAATGGGCAAATTATAGACTAATATGCGATTATTAAATTCATCGGTGACGAAGAGATGCTGTTTGCTATCAACGGCCAGACCGCGCGTAAATCGGAATTTATTTTCCAACAGGCTGGAATTACCTTGGGTGCCAAAGACGAAGCTCGGCTGTTGGCCGGTCGCCGTCACACTGTTATAGACCAGCACCCGATGATTGCCGGTGTCGGCAATATAGAGCCGGTTTTGGCTGTCGGTTGTGAGGGCTTCTGGGTTGCCAACCTGAGTAGCGCCGCTCTGGCCCAGGATAATATCAGCCGCCGCTCCACTGGTAAAGGCGGTTGCGCTGGCCCAGCTCTGAATTGCGCCCTGGCGAAATGGGTTGCCATCACTGCCGTCATTGCCAAAGAGCGCCACAAAGACGCGTCCATTCGGGGCAATCGCAACGCCCGCTGGGCGATCCAGACTGTTTACCTTGCTATCGGCGGTCGAGTCCGGCAAACCCTGATTTGTACCGCTTGCGGCGATGAATTGAATGTCGTCCACGTAAAATGTGGGCTGCACGGCGCCTTTGGCGTCTTGCCAGTTGAGGCGCGCGATGGCGGTTGGGTTGCCCAAGGCGCTCAGCGGAATACTAAAACGGGTCCACGTGTCAGCCGGCGCGTTGATGGCAGCAAGCATACTGGGGGCGCCAGCATCGGTGGCCTGCGTATAGAAAGAGAGTTGGCTGCCAGCTGTGCCGCCATAGACCCAAAATTCAACGGCAGTAAAGTCGGCGGCATTGAGCGCTGCTGGGGCGTGTAACGATAAGCCGGCGTTGGCGGCGTTGTAGGTCACCGCGATCGAATGGATGCCACCGTGCACCTGAGCAGCATTCGCAAAATCAAGCGTAGAATCCCACGACCAATCGTCCCAGCCAGCGGGTAGGGCATCGGCGTAAACAACCACATTGGCGGCCAAGGGATTGGTAGCAAACACGGGCATGGATGGTGTAGTCAAAGAAATGACCACACAACCCAAGAGGACGGTGATCAACAGGAGATGCAGGATAAACTTGCGACTATGGGCAGCGAACGTGTTGTGTTTCATAGGGTACCTTTCTGAAAGCGGGACCGTGCGTCATTCAACAGGCATCATTCCAAATGCTGACGCCAAAAGCCTTTGCGCTGGCTCTTATGCTTAGTATGCCAGCGCGCCGCCCGTTATCCTAGCGATTTTTTGCCAAAAATTTGACAGCGCATAGCCAACCCGAGTAAATTTTGCACAATCGTAGGCACCCTCTGGGTGCCTACGGAATATTTGTCATGTTTGATTGATTTCTCTATGGCCATTTCAATGAAATAAGTATCCAGCGTTTGCCGAACAAAATCATTCGTAGGTGCGTGCTTTTAGCCGCACGTTCTGCGTATACCCCAATTGTGCGGCTAAAAGCACGCACCTACTGGATACTTTATTCTTTGATTGCG
>JBBREZ010000529.1:0-4677 GCA_038225095.1 Caldilineales bacterium | reverse complement strand
AGGGCTAAGTTCCGTTGGCTGCTCACGCTCAAAGCTCGCCTGGCCGTCGGAAGAAACAACCAGTACGCCGCCATAATGGCGCGCCGGCCCAAAGGCGCCACTCCCGCCCGTCCCCCGATCCACCATGACCTCGCGCGGTGTGACAGGGTTGGTGGTTGTCTCTTCCACCCAAATTTGCGCGTAGACTGGCGGCACGGCTTCTGGCAAATTAATCACGCCCTGATAAACGCCGTTGCTGCCGGTCAAGGTGAGCGGCGCATAACCAATGCCGTTTTCTGGGTAAATTCGCACCTGCAACGCGGCGGCGATCGGCGCTGTGATCGGCTGCGTCAAAGCAATCGTCAACTGTTGCGGGCCGGTTTGTTCAAGCTTTACCAGCGGTCCCCACAGGATATTCTTGGTCATCACCAGATCAGTATCATTTGGCTTAATGAATTCACAGCCGAATTGGTGGCGGGGTGTCTCGCCGTTTTCGGCCTGATCGTTGATGTCGTAAACACAAAGCCGGTCGCCTAGTTCGGCGTCAATTAACCCGATTTGGGTCGCGTTTTTGGCGGGCTTGCCTTGTTCATAAACCTGATTGTTGCGCAGCAGAAAGCCACGCGCTGCGCCAGAACTACGCTCACTATCCTGATAGGTCAGCGTAAAAATCTGGCTGGCGGCCAGCGTGCCGGGCGGTGTACTGGGCGGCACAAAGCTGACATGTGTCAAATTGACGGGTGGCGCTGCCGGTCCATTGATAAAATGGCTTGGTGAGATCGTCCACGGATACCAAATATGGATGGTGGACCATTCGGTGCGCCCTTGGAGGGCATGAAAAGCCTCGGTTGCGTTACATTTGGTGTTCCAGTGCGTCAAATCGGCAATATAGCCTTGGTTGCCAGGTTCATACACATCGCCCATCGCCGAACCGGTGCAGATTTTCGCCAATGCCTGGCTAGCTTTGCCGTCAACCCCCGTGTATGTGTCGAATAAATAGAGCATATAGTGGCCGAGTTCATGCGCCAGCGCCAGTGACCAGTCGTTTTGCAGGGTAGCAGGATCGACAACTACCCCACCCGCTTTCACCGGCTGGCCGGGTGGCGTCCCAAAACGATTCCACGCCGAACCCATATAGATGCTGCCTGGCGCATAGGTCATGACGAGAGTGGGTGACAGATCAACCGTGTCTGTCAACACCACGCCGCCAATCACTGCCCTAGGCTGAAAAACATTGTTGAGATGTAGTTTTAGGTTGGCGGCGTCCCACCCGTCATAACTCTGCTGGATCTGCACATTGCCCAGGGTAAATTGACCATTGGTAAAGGCGTACAAATAGTGGGCGGCATTGACAATGTTGTCATTTAACCAAGCGGCCCGCTGTGGATCACCCTCCACATACCATTGGGCCGAAATATTCAAATGTTGGACCATCAGCGGCTTTTGTGGCGTGACGAGGACTGTCATGGTGCCAGACGGTGTAAAGGCGGCGGCGCTCACAATCACAGGGTCGCCGCTTGTGTGATAAACCGTGGCGTTGCTGGTCACAGTGACCGGCAGCATGGCCCACAACGTTGCGCCGTTGGCGATCTGGTTGCCGTGAACCACATACCCTTCGCTATTGACAGAGAAGATTGCGCTATCGGCTGTACGATAGACAGTGGCGCCAGCCGCGGGCGTATTGGGCGCCGGCACAGACGACACGACCCGAATGCAGCGTGGATTGGCAAGCGTCGCCTGAATCCAGGCAAACGGGAAGTTATAGGCGCGATTGCCTGGTAGCCCATAATCATCGCTGATAGCACGCACCGCTTGATGGTAAACCGCCAGCCCAAAAGGCGAGCTACACGCGGGCGAGATCAAGTCGCGCGCAATGCGATATTCAGCCGTGTCGCCGGCGCGGCTTGGCGCAGCTGCGGCGTCCCAGAGCCCTGGCCGCACATTAATCAATGTATACGGGCTGGTGTCAATCCCCGTGCCTTGGAAGGTGCTCGTGGCAACAGTCACTGTTGTTGGCACCTGTAATTGCACGCGCAAAGAGAGATCTTCTTTTTCCGGCACCTGGGCGCGTCGATTTTCAGTGTCCAGGTAAACGCCAAAAAAGCGGTCTTTAAAGGTGCCTGATGCCCCTTGGATGCAGATATAAACATTATCAGCATCATGCTTTAAGTAGATAGTGCCAATTCGCCCGAAAACGTCGGTATAGGTGAGTGAGACCGCCTTTGCGTATTCAATTTTCGGCTCGCAATTGGCGTCTAACTTGATACCAGCGTCGTCATTAGGAATGGTTACGTTCGTTGGTTGAGACTGAGCCAGCGCGCGATGGACTGTGGATAGTCCGGCCAATGCGGCAACGAGCATGGCGATGCACAGTAGCATCACCATTTGGGTACGCTTAATCATTTCTGTCTCCTCTTTGCTTTTACGTCGTGCCGCACAAACTGACGCTACGACGTCGCGAATTGGAAACGCGCCGCGCCAGAAGCTACCAATCAGTGCCGGTACGATTGGCTTCGATCCGGCTGTCACGTTCCGCTTGGACACGGGGTAAATCAAGAATTGTGATCACACCATTGTCATATTCCAGCAGCCCACGCTTGCGCCAATCGCTCAGAATGCGGTTTACCCATTCGCGCCGCGCGCCCACCATCGAAGCGAGATCACTTTGGTTGAGCGCCAGATCTAATACATAGCGCTTGCCTGGCTCAAGCGTTTCGCCAAAGCGGGTTGTATTTTCCAACAAAATATGCAATAATCGACCAGCGGCATCATATTGGGCAATCGACTCAGCATAGGCGGTGCGCCAACGCAATTTTTGCGCAAGGATCTTAGCCAGGTTGAGTGCCATCAAGTTTGTCGAGCGCAGATGATACAGAAAACGTTCTTGCGACATCGCCAACAACGTGAGCGGGCTGATTGATTTACCCGTGGCCGAACGTGGTTGATTGTCTAACGCAGCGAATTCCCCAATAATGTCATTCGTCGAATAAATCGCGGTGGTCGTCTCATTGCCGGCCGGGCTGATCCGGTAAATCCGGATCTTGCCCTTCAGAATAATATAGACCTCGCGGCTTTCATCGCCCTGACGAAAAACCAATTCATCTTTAGCATACTCTTTACGACGAAAATCATCGACAATAGTTACTAGCTCTTTATCATTCAAGCCAGCAAACAGCGGTATATCCTTTAGCGTTGCAATGCGACGAGCCACCGTTTTGTCTTGCGCTGTTTTGTCTTGCGTTATCTTATCTTGCATAATTTAGCTCCTTAAGCCTACATTTTCTCACAGTATGTGTATGTGCGCGGGTGTATAAATAGACTGTGCGTTAGATCACAGCATCAATATATGGGAAGAAGTGGCATGGACGCGCCAAATCTGTTAAGATAAATTATCTGCTATACGCACGGTTGTTGCAAAGAACCATTTGACGAGTGCAGCAACATCATTTTAAGCTTATTAGGAAAGCTTGATCAATGCTCAATCTTAGCATTGCGTGCGCTCACTCGCCATCCACACGCAGCCAACAATAAGACAATGACGACTTTTACCTGGCTTCTAGTTGCCCACTTGATCGGTGATTGGATGTTGCAAAATGACTGGATGGCCCGCCATAAACAGGCAAGTCTCTTCAACCGGGCGATTGCCGTGCATTGTGTCATGTATACATTAACTACGCTTGGTTCGCTCTGGCTGATTGCCTTACAAAACCCCACTCATCCTCCCTATTTTATCTTCAGCGTTTTTATCTTGCTCTCACACTGGCTGATCGATGCCACCAATTTGGCCCACCGCTGGGCCCACTTTTTTCGCCAAAGTGAACTGCATTTTGTGCAAATCATGGTCGATCAGACAATGCATATTGTCATTTTGGCCTGTCTGACCCAGTTTTTATTGTAAGACAAATCTTCGTAACGCCGTCTCTTTAGCGCCAGCCTATCTACCAGTCAGCGCCCTTCATAACGATAAATCCGCCGGTTCCTGCTGGGTGAACGTCATCCTATCACAATATTGTAATTAAATAGAAAGGTAATCTACGGAAAACAAATTGACTTTCTGGATTTGACCCTGTATATTAATATAGTTGTAAATTACTATCATTAAATTTCAGCATTTTTCTATCCTTCACAGCGACAGCTTCTTATTAAACCGATCATTTGGCAAGCAACGCGCCTGACCTTATTGAATTGCACAGGAGTATACAGTGGTTAATTTATACAATATCCAATTCGCTCATGGGCGGCTTCGTCGGGTTACCGTCTTCCTGACCAGCTTGTTGGTCATTGCTATCAGCTTATCCGGACAATTCGTGACGCAAACGGCCTATGCTGCGCCCGAATTGATTGGTAATGTCGCCGCCTCGATCAGTGCAGGCGCAGATTATAACTGTGAAATTAGAAGCGATGGCACCCTCGCCTGCTGGGGTAATGGTGATGACGACCAGGCCGCGTCGCCGGTGGGCGCCTTCACACAGGTGAGCGCCGGCGCCATCCATACCTGCGCCATCAAGAATGATGGAACGATTGCCTGTTGGGGCGACGACAGCGAAGGCCAATCAACCCCACCTACCGGTAGTTTTAAGCGAATCAGCAATGGCTTCCTGCACACCTGTGGTATCAAGAGCAATGACACCCTTGCGTGTTGGGGCAACGATGATGACCATCAATTAGATGCACCTGGCGGCACTTTTAAACAAGTCA
>JBBREZ010000528.1:0-4697 GCA_038225095.1 Caldilineales bacterium | reverse complement strand
AGGTCATACACTTCACATTCCTGCAAGTTTGCGCCGGGGTAAACGCTGGTGGCGGAGGGAACGCTTTCATCTTCCGGCACACGTACGTGCAGGTTGATGTGGCCGCCGCCTTTCTGGGTGCTGTACAGGTGGTAGACCGTATCAAAACGTTCTTTGACACCCGCCCGCGCTTTGCCTGCATACGCGCTATAATCAACACAGGTGACGCTAGAGAGAAAGTCGTAACTCTCTTGGTCACGCAAATGGGTGAGCAACGCGATCAGTTGATCGGGCGCAACGAGCAAGGCCGGATCAGAACCTTCTGCCCAATGGCCGATCACCGCGTCAGGCACCACATTGTTATAAGGGTAAGATGGATCTACGGTTTTTTCTGCAACCGGGGCTTCCGCCACTAATTCAGTCATGGTTTTTGCCTTTTTATATGAAACTTGACCCCGCCCTAATCCTCCCCTACAGTGGGATGAGGTTAGGCGGGCTGTTTTGCCTTTGCCAGGTAACGGGCGCGCACCTGTTCTAGATGCGCCTTTTGGTCGGCGCTGAACAGTTGCGGCAACACACGCGCAGCTGCGGCCACTGGACCCCGTACGGCGCCTGCACCCAGCGTATGTTCACGAATCATCTCGACCTGACGTGGGTCAAAGACATCGGGACCTAAGACGGGGATTGGGACAAATTCCGACGTATTCTTCTTATACCAGGACACTTTGGCAATGCTCTGGCGCTCGATTTTTTCATGTAACTTGAGCAGGCCATAGATCAGTGCTTCTGGCGTAGGTGGGCAACCGGGCACGTAGACATCCACCGGAATATACGTGTCGATGCCGCTGACCACATTGTAGCCTTCCTTGAAAGGACCACCACCGGTGGCGCAGGCACCCATCGCTAGCACATAGCGGGGTTCGGCCATCTGATTATAGATGCGCACAATCGCCGGCACCATTTTCTTGGTGACAGTGCCCGAGACGATCATGAGATCGCTCTGGCGTGGGCTTGGCCGCATCACTTCCATGCCAAAACGGGCCAGGTCAAACCGGCTGGCGGCGGTCGCGATCATTTCGATCGCGCAACAAGCCAGACCAAAGAGCAAAGGCCACATGCTCGACTTGCGGCTCCAGTTATAGACTTTATCTAACGTTGTCACCATCACGTTGGGCTGTAATTCAGACGGCACTTGGATGGTGTCATGCAGATAACTCTGAATTTGCGTACTTTTCAAATCTTGAAAATTAGTTGCAGGAGAGTCTGCCATGCGTACTCCTCAGCAGGAATCGTAAAAGGTAAATAGTATTTTGACAGCGCTAAGCGCTACAAAAATAGCGGACTATCACTTAAATTCTACCTGAAGCACAGGTGTCGGTCAACTTTGGCACTAGAACCGATAACCATTAAAGCGTAAAGTGTAAACCGTCATCGGTATGTGTATAGCCTCGCACGCATCGGTAATAAACCTGTAGCATTGACAATTTACACCGCTTAGGCTGGCATAGGGATCGGCATGCCAAACTGCTCCATCACCCAAAATGTCCAGTTGACGCAGCGTTGCTTGGTCTGATTCGGTTGATTATCATGGTCTAAGGGCAAGCCCATCATCACATCTTCGATTTGACCTCTGGAATACTCAAACTCGAAGCCATCGCGCGGCCAGAAGCCAACCAACTCAGCGCCCAATCCCGCAATTTTGTTGCCGATAATGCCAAGCGCATCGACAAAGCTGTTCGAGTAGCCGAATTGATCGCCGTTGCCAAACAGGGCAACCTTGCGGCCTTTAAAGTCAACAATATCCAATTCGTTAAACTTCAAGTTCCAGTCGTCCTGCAACTCACCAATATTCCAAGTGGAACAGCCAAAAATCAGATATTGATATTTTTCCATTGCCTTGATATTTTGCGCAGAAACGATGAACATATCGACATCAGCGAGGCCACTGTGCTCAATTTCAGTCTTGATGTAGTTGGCAGCAGTTTCGCCAGCACCGCTCGAACTGCCATAAAACAATCCAATTTTAGGCTTGTCGGCCATAGATTTATACTCCTGAAAAGCAAGAGGGCAACATATTTTTAGAGATTGTGGGGAAATTATAGCGGGGAGCGCCCCAGATGTCAAGTAAATTTTTTCACAAGCAGCGTTAGTGGAAATTACTCATTCGTAATGCTGTATTGTAATACCGTTGGTATGGGGTGGTGTCCCAGCGGAAACAGGCCGCGCCTGTTATGCTGGCAAGCTGTTGACTTCGCAGTTGGCGGATTGGCGCACACTCACGGGCAAATTGAGCATGAGACGCTTAGCTTTCTTGGATTATTTGCAAAGCGGGCGGCGGTTAGTATTCCGAATAAATCTGACTTTTTTCATAATAATTGACACTCTGCTGCCTCTATGCTATACTGCGCAGCGATTTCCATGAACAGTCAGCGTGACATCGGCAAGATGCATGTGGGGCTGATAACACAGTGGACTGAAAACTAGTCATTCGTAACTGTTGACTGGTAACGTATATGCATAAGGAGGTTACGCACCGTGGCAATATCCTGGCCGTGGACAACAAAGCAGAAGTCAAAGATCCTGTGGTTAGATTTAGGCGATTTAGGGGATCTCGTCCACCCCAACGGCCCCCATGAACAGTGGCAGGATCATGGCCTCGGTCTTCTGCGCACCATCTTGCATCAAAACGGCGTGCTCACCGATTTAGCTTCCACGCGTGCGGTTACCTCTTGGGAGCAGTTAAGCAACCAGATGAAAAGTTATGATACGCTGATTATGAACGTGCGTAGCTATACCTTTCCGGTTGCCTACAAAGCGGCGCAAATTTTTAAGCAAGTGAACCCCAATGGCATGATCCTGACTGGCGGCATGCATGCCACCGTCGCGTTGGACGAAATGGAAGAAGTCAAAGAATTCGACAAAATTTGCCAGGGCCCCGGCGAAAATGTGATTGTTGATCTGGTGAAAGATCCGAGCGCATTTGCGCGCGTGATTCAGGGGGTTGGCGCCAAGTCGATGGCCGAATGGCCGGTGATCGACCGAACTTTGTGGCCCAAACCGAACAGTTGGAAGACAAAACGCAAGTTCAACTGGCCTTTAGAACCCGAATGCGGTTGGGGGCCGGGCCCGGTGGTGACACTGATGACCAGCCGCGTCTGCCCGTGGCAGTGCGTTTTTTGCAATGAAAACTCCTACATTCCCAACATGGGGCGGCGTCCCGTCGAGTCTGTGATCGACGAATTGAACTATCTCGACAATAAATATGGCGTGGGTTCTGTCGTCATTCACGATTCCATGTTTTTTCAGAATCCCCGTTGGCTGCGCGAGTGGATTGAAACGTATCCGCGCAAGGCCAATAAAGTGTGGCCGTATTGGGCGGCTGGCCGGGCGGACACCGTGCGGCAATGGCCCGACCTGTTCGAGGCGCTGATTCGCGAGACCAACTGGAAAACCGTCTCGATTGGTTTTGAGTCGGGCAGCGACCGCATTTTGCGCCTGCTGAACAAGGAATGTACAGAAGAAGATAATCACTTTGCGATTGATCTGCTCAATCAATTGGGCGATGAACTGGAAGCCAAAGGTCAGGAACCACCCAAATTCTGGTCTAATATCATGCTCGGCATTCCGGGCGAGAGCCATGAAGATGCTTTCAAGACGATGCGCATGCTAAAACGCATGAAACGCGTTTTCCCGTCAATTGCCTTTTATGCACCTTACCCCGGTTCGGCATTGGGCAACCAATTAATTGCTGAAGGCAAGAGCCGGATGAGCAAAGATAATTACCACCGTTTCCCCGACGACGAAAAAGTCAAGGGGGTTGATTATCAGTTTTATCGCGAGCTGTTGGCCGGAAAATATGACGAAGAGATCAATCGGGGGCTAACTGGCCTGAGCTATGGATCGGATTTGTATGAAAGCGCGTTGATCAAGGCATAAATAATTGACCATGGTCAATTGTGAATTATCAATTGTTAATGACAGGTCTCGGAGACCTTATGAGCAGCTTTAGCAACCCACACTATATGTATTTATTTACGATGAAAAGCGGCAAGAAAAAGCTGGCTTATGGTCAGTCACCGGAAGATGCACTGGACATTTTGCAGATTCGCTTGTCTGATGAAGAGATGGAACAAATTATCAAAGACAACTATCTCAAAATCTCGCAGCGCGAACTGCAACAGCACGTGGCTAACCTGGGCTGAGCAATTGCCATGCAACTTTCGGCTGCGCATACGCAGATTATCGGCGAATTGGCTCGTGGGAGCCGTCTGCAGGATCACCGCAATTTGGATGGTGACAAAGTCTACCAGTTGCATCCACTAGGTGCAGCGCTATCTGTGGTCATAGACGCTGCGCTTATGGCGGATTTGCAGCGGCATCACCTGCTTGCCAGCAATATGAAGTTCCCTGCCGCCACTTACTTGCTGACTGATAAAGGGATGGCGCTTGCGAAAAGCTTGACTTCGCTTGAAACGTTGCCGCTTGGCGCAAAAAACTATCCA
Organism: Caldilineales bacterium; assembly: GCA_038225095.1. Taxonomy (GTDB): domain Bacteria; phylum Chloroflexota; class Anaerolineae; order Caldilineales; family Caldilineaceae; genus JAPLGZ01. The sequence goes on along the minus strand of JBBREZ010000528.1, from coordinate 216 downwards.
GTTGCAGGTTGAATAAAGCAGGCGTGCTGTTCATAAATTTTGATAAATTGAGTTATTCAAGTTACGCCAACTCCGTGTAGGATGGGTCAGCCGCTTCACGATCATAGGTTGAAAGTTCAGATGAAGCAGCTGACCCATCCTACGTCTATATCTGCTATCATTTTTGTAAAATTGGGCTGTTGGCTTTGTACTTGCACTTACAGCGAATAATTATAG
>JBBREZ010000527.1:0-4719 GCA_038225095.1 Caldilineales bacterium | reverse complement strand
AACTTTGCATTCTTTGCGCCTTTCGGGAGCCCCTGGGCGCGACTTGCTTTTGTTTGTATAAGTCCTCCATGATTAGAAAGGAACACACTCGACGATGAACGTTCATCTGGCTTATGGCCACGACGGCCTGGCTGTGAATTTACCGGACACCACCGATGTGCTGACATCACGCTTCACGCCAGGCGTGCCGGATGAGGCGGCCGCTTTGCGCGATGCCTTGCGCAACCCAATTGACTCCCTGCCCCTGGCCGCCAAAGTCAAACCAGGTGACAAGGTGGTGATCTGCCATAGCGACATCACACGCGCGACGCCCAACGACCGGATTATGCCGGTGCTCGTGGCCGAATTAGAAGCCGCTGGCATTGTGCGTGAAGATATTACGCTGCTCAACGCGCTCGGCACGCATCGCCCCCAAACCGACGCTGAATTGCGTATGATGCTCGGCGATGCGATTGTCGATCATTATCGCTGTCTGCAACATAACGCCTTCGATGATGACAATCTGGTTTCGTTGGGCGCCACGTCGTTTGGCAACGCCGTGCGCGTTAACCGGTTGCTGGCGGAAGCGGATGTCAAAATTTTGACTGGCTTTATTGAACCGCATTTCTTCGCTGGCTTTAGCGGCGGCCCCAAAGGTGTACTCCCCGCGCTAGCTGGTCAGGAAAGCGTGCTCACCAATCACGGGCGCATGATGATTGCGCATCCGAAAGCCACTTGGGGCAGCACGCAAGGCAATCCAATCTGGGAAGAGATGTGTGAAGCGGCGCTGCTGGCGAACCCGACCTTGCTGCTCAATGTAACGCTCAACGTGCACAAGCAGATTACGGGCGTCTTTGCGGGTGATATGTTGGCGTCGCACAAACAAGGCACTGAATTTGTGCGACAGAGCGCCATGGTGCCTGTGCGCGAGCCGTATGACATTGTGATCACCACCAACAGCGGCTATCCGCTGGATCAAAATCTCTATCAATGCGTCAAGGGCATGAGTGCGGCCAAAGAAATTGTGCGCAAGGGCGGCACGATCATCATGGTTGGCGCGTGCAATGATGGGCTGCCGGACCACGGACGCTATGCCGAATTGTTGACAACCGGCGGGTCGCCGCAAGGTGTGTTAGATTTGATCGCCCAGCCCGGTTTTAGCGCCCAGGACCAATGGCAAGTGCAAGTGCAGGCCCAGATTCAATTGCACGCCGATGTCTACGTCTACAGCGACGGCTTGAGTGATGAACAGATCGAACGGGCGCTCTTCAAACCGTGCCGCGGTCTGGAAGCGACCATCGCCTGTCTACAGGAAAAATATGGCCCTAATCCTCGTATTTGCGTGCTGCCCGAAGGCCCACAAACCATTGCCTACTTGACCTAAACCTATGCTCATCGATTCGCATAATCATAGCCACTATAATGGCGTCGGCCCAGAAGGGTTAATCGCCGAAATGGACAGCTTTGGCATTGATCGGGCCTGGCTCTTGACTTGGTATCTGCCACCCAGCGAACATGTGCCGAGTTCGCATCGTGCCTTTAATCCACGCAATGTGCGCGAGGATGGCACGCATGCTGGCGTCACCCTCGCTGATGTGTTGGAAACCTGCCAACGTTTTCCGACGCGCTTTGTGCCGGGCTACTGTCCTTGTCCCACGGAAGGCAATGCCGCCGATCTGTTTGAGGCCGCCTATCGCGTCGATGGCGTGCGCGTCTGTGGCGAATGGAGTTATCGCACCTTGCTGGATGACCCACGCGCCATCGAACTGTTTCGCCGCGCCGGCCAGTTGCATTGTCCAGCCGTGCTGCACATTGATGCACCCTATTTGCCTGATGCCCAGGGCAAGCCAGTCTATCAAGAATTTTGGTACGGCGGTAACATCGGCGCATTTGAACGCACCTTGCAAGCTTGTCCAGAAACAATTTTCATCGGCCATGCACCTGGTTTCTGGCGCTACTTCAGCGGCGATGAAGCTACGGAGTGTGCCCTTTATCCCACCGGCCCCATTCAACCGGGTGGACGTTTACTCGCATTGTTTGAGCAGTATCCCAATCTATGGGCTGATCTTTCCGCCGGTTCAGGCTTGGGTGCGCTGCGCCGCGATCCCGTTTTTGCGCGTGACTTCTTAATTCGTTATGCCGATCGGCTGCTCTATGGCCGCGATAACAAGGGCAACGCCTTGCAGGAATTTCTGAGCACGCTCGCACTGCCCCAGGCTGTGCAAGACAAACTCTTTTTTCAGAATGCGGAAAAGTTGGTTCCAGTGGAATGAGTGAGGAGTGGATCGTTCCGCGCACTGGGGTACCCTCTGGGCGCGTGGGAACGAGCATGAGCGAACATCTAATCTCACTCATCACTTCTCACTCCTATATGCCTTACAATCACAATTTTTATCAATACAAGGTTAATGAGAACAATGCGCAGTGTCTACATGATGACCGATTTAGAGGGCGTGGCCGGGGTGGTCTCTTTTGAAGATCAGGCCTTTGCCACGGGGCGTTATTATGATCAGGCCAAGCGGCTGGTCACGGCGGAAGTCAATGCGGCAGTGGAAGGTTTACTAGATGCTGAGGTCGAGGATGTTTTGATCTGCGACGGGCACGGCGCGGGCGGGCTTTGGTTTGAAGATATCCATCCCAAGGCCAAATTGTTGCATGGGCGGCCAATCACCATTCAGCAACTTTTTGCGCCGCTAGCCGACTATGAAGCCGTGGTCATGATCGGCCAGCATGCGATGGCGGGCGTCCCTACCAGCAACCAGAATCACACGCAATCCAGCCAGACGATTGACTACATGAAACTCAATGGCCAATTGATCGGCGAAATCGCCCAGTTTGCGCTCTACTGCGGCGCGCGGGGTAAGCCACTGATCTATTTAAGTGGCGAAATTGACGCCTGCAAAGAAGCCGAAGCGCTGATCCCTGGCATTACGACCACGAGCGTGAAGCAAGGGTTGGGGCGCGGCGCCGCGATCTCGCTTTCAGCCAGCGCCGCGCGCAGCCTGATTCGTGATGGGATCCGCCAGGCAATTGAGCGTCATCAGACCCAACCAATCGCACCGCTGACGTGGCCAGGGCCGTATTGTCTGGAAAAACGGTTTTTCCACACGCATGTCGCCGATCAAGCAGCGTTACAGCCGGGCGTGATCCGCGTCGACAGCCAGACGGTGCGCTATGAAGCGGATAATATTCTATCAATCATTTATCGGTAAAAGGAGGAAGTTATGAAACTCACACAGGCCCAAATCGATCAATTTAATGCCGAAGGTTATTTGGTCGTTCGCGGCGCGCTGGATGTCAGCGACATCGATCCGGTGATTGAGGAATATGCCGCGCATATTGATAAGCGGGCACAGGAACTTTTCGCGGCAGGCAAAATTTCTCAACTCTATGCCGATGAACCCTTTAATCGACGGCTGGCCCTGATCTGCCGCGAAAATAACGAGATCTATCCCCAGCTTGACATTATGCACTTGCGTGGCAAAGCCTCATTTGCCTTCTTGCGTAACCAAAATTTGTTAGACATTGTTGAAGGTTTGGTAGGGTCGGAGATCACCTGTAGCCCGATCCAGCATATTCGCGCCAAGTTGCCCGAAGGTCTGACGCCAGCAGGCGGCGATCAACATGTCGCGCCCTGGCATCAAGATGCGGGCGTCACCTGGGCCGAGGCCGATCCGTTTTTTATCTTAACGGTGTGGCTGCCCTTTGTGGCGGCGACACCAGAAAACGGTTGTCTGCAAGTTATCCCGCGCACGTATGGGCAAGGCCTGTTACTACACCATAGCAAACCCAGCGTTGGCACGACGATTGTCGAAGAAGCGATGCCCGCCGGTGAAGTGGTGACCTTGCCGATGAACAAAGGCGATATCCTGTTGATGCATAAAGAAATTCCACATCGCTCGACGCCGAATGTTTCTGACACCGTGCGCTGGAGCGCCGACTTGCGTTATCAAAAAACCGGCACACCGACTGGTCGTCCCTTTTGGCCCGATTTTGTGGTGCGCAGCCAAGCGGAGCCGTCAACGGTGCTGACCGATTGGGCCACCTGGGATCACCGGTGGGCAGAGGCATTGGAAAGTAGCAAAGGTATTCGCGGTCACCGGTGGCAGTAGGCGTCATTGGTGAAGCATAAGCCAATCAATCAACCAATAATGGTGTAGGTGCGGTTTGTAACCGCACAATTAAGGTGAACCATCTGTGTGCGGCTATAAACCGCACCTACACATCACTACACATTCCCAAGATAATGATCCCAAAGTAGAAAACGTGAAATTAACGCAACCCCAACTTGAGCAATTCCACAAAGATGGGTTTCTCATCCTAGAAAATGTGCTGACTGCCAGTGACCTCGCGCCTGTGATCGAAGAATACACTGCCTACATTGACCAGCGGGCGAGCGAACTTTTTGCTACTGGCAAGCTCACCCAGCTTTACGCTGATCAACCGTTTGATCGCCGTCTGGCTTCGATCTGTCGCGAAAATAGCGAGATTTATCCCGAACTGGACATTATGTTTCTGCGCGGCCAGGCGGCCTTCGCTTTTCTGCGCCACGAGCAACTTCTGGATCTGGTCGAATCGTTCATCGGGCCGGAGATTACATGTAGCCCGATTCAACATGTGCGGCCTAAGTTGCCGGCTGGCCTGACGCCGCGCGGCAGCGATCCGCATGTGGTGCACTGGCATCAGGATGCGGGCGTCACCTGGGAAGCAGCCGACCCTTATTTCATCCTAACTGTCTGG
>JBBREZ010000526.1:0-4728 GCA_038225095.1 Caldilineales bacterium | reverse complement strand
GCCATCCTCGGCAAACTCGGCGCCCAAAGTCGCACCGAGGCGGTCGTGCGCGCCACACGCGCAGGCTTAATCCTGCTTTGATTGATGATTTTAGATTGACGAAATTAGTTCCTTGATCGACGCCCTGTTAATCAAAAATTGAGATTCTCCTAGCCATTCTTCCAGGTAGTCCCCAACCGAACAGGTGATGCGTTCGTTCTCGCATGGCGTTACAATTGTGCCATTGAAGATTCAATTGATACTCGTGAGCGCTCACGAGCGTGCAGCGCACTGGGCAGTAGGTGGTTCGTAAACGCGAGATGGCGACGCCCAGTGCAATGCACTCGTTGAAATGTCATCCAAACTTGGCACGTGCCAACAAATAATTCGTAAGATCACTTTGCGCGTGCAGATCGTAAATCGTAAATCGTCAATCAAAAAGGAACTTCTCATGTCTGAAACATTACAAAACCTCTCAAACGCAATGGCAGAGTTAGTCGAGGCCGCTGGCCCAAGCATTGTGCGGGTCGAAGCGCGCGGGCGCATGGCCGCCAGCGGTGTCGTTTGGTCAACCGATGGCGTGATTGTGACCTCGCACCATGTGGTCGAGCGCGATGACAACATTAAAATCGGTCTGGCTGACAGTAGCAGCGTCAATGCCACGCTGATTGGGCGCGATCCTAATACCGATCTGGCTGTGTTAAAAGCCGAAACGAGTGGACTAACGGCCGCCACCTGGGTTGATGCCAATGATCTGCGCGTCGGCCATCTGATGCTGGCGCTGGGGCGGCCGGGCAAAACTGTGCAGGCGACGCTTGGCATTGTCAGCGCACTGGGCGGCGCTTGGCGCACGCAGGCAGGCGGTGATATTGACCATTATCTGCAAACCGATGTGGTCATGTATCCTGGCTTTTCCGGTGGTCCTTTGTTGGATGCCAGTGGCCGCGTGGCCGGTATCAATTCATCGGCGTTGGTGCGTGGGGTAAGCGTAGCTGTGCCCACGGCCACCGTGAAAAAGGCCGTAGAAACGATCATGGCGCATGGCAAAATGCCGCGCGGCTATCTGGGCGTTGGCATTCAGCCCGTGCGTCTGGCCGATGCGCTGCAACAACAACTTAATCAGGAGACCGGCTTGATGTTTATGTCGGTTGAAACGAACAGCCCGGCAGCGCAAGGTAACCTTTTGCAAGGTGATATATTGGTGACGTTAGACGGCCAGCCAGTGCGCCATGTAGATGAGCTACAGACGTTGTTGACCGGCGACCGGGTCGGCAAGAATGTACCGGTGCGCATCGTCCGCAGTGGTCAGGTGCAGGATCTGACTGTGACGGTTGGGCAAGGGTAAGGAGTGCGGAGTGCGGAATGCGAAGTAATCTTCTTCACTCCGCACTCCGCATTCTCCACTCCGCATTGATCAAAGGGTAACCAAATGTCTAGCCTTCTCCAGAATTTTAGCAATGATCTAGCCGCAGTTGGCGAAACTGTCTTGCGCAGCCTGGTGCAGGTGCGCAATGGGCGACGTGGGGTGGGCGCGGGCACAATCTGGCATGCCGATGGCCTGATTATCACGAATGCCCATGTCGTGGCCGGGATTGGCGAGGGGCGTACGCATGAGCAAGGCGGGCTAACCGTCTTATTGCCCGATGGGCGCGAATTGCCTGCCTATGTGATGGCACGTGACACCGAGCATGATCTCGCCGCCTTGCGCGTTGACGCCCAAGATTTGCCGACCATTGCAGTGGGCGACTCCCGTCAATTACAAGCTGGCCAATTTGTCTTATGCCTGGGCTTTCCGTGGGGCGTCACGGGCGGGGCAACTTCCGGCGTTGTGATTGACGCAGGGGCTTCGTTGCCAGAGGTGCGCGAGCCCAATCATGAATGGATTGCGGCCAGTCTGCATTTGCGCCCTGGTCACTCGGGCGGGCCAATGGTGGACGCAAAGGGTCGGCTTGTCGGCATTAACACCATGATGAATGGCCCCGATGTCGGGGTTGCCGTCCCGGTCCATGTCGCCAAAGCCTTTCTCAAACAAGCGATGGCGCAACTCTATACCAGAGTGTAGGATCGTAGCTCTTATCGACGCGGAAAAGCGGGCACGCAATCGGCGGCGAAAGTTGTTTGTAGTTTGACTGTTGTTGCGGGCGCCGCCGATCTTTCGGCGAGCTCAGACGTTCGGCGAGTCGCTCACGTCGAAGCCACATGCCCCTACGCTGCTCACTCGGCGTAACGGATTACCCCACCCGCGCCCTAAAGGGCTCCCGCTCCCCTGGTAAGGGAGGGAGCCGTCACGGGACAGAACGAGTCGCTTCGTCCGCCCCCAAAAGCCGTTAAGTCACTAAAGACTTGGCGGCTTTTTTGTTTGTGTGATAGTGATTGGTTGTCGGCAAGCGTGGGCGCGTGATAAAATCTTTGAAAATGACGAAAAAAACGGCTTTGTCGTGAGGCAAAATCACTATGGACGCAAAATCATTATGGACATGGAGATTAAGGCACTAGCCTTTGATGTATTTGGCACAGTGGTGGATTGGCGCAGCGCGATTATCAAAGAGGGCACGGCTTTGGGCCGCACCAAACGCTTACAAGTTGATTGGGCGCGCTTTGCAGATGCCTGGCGCGCTGGTTATCAACCAGCCATGGAACGGGTGCGGCGCGGTGAACTGCCTTGGACCCCGCTCGACCGTCTACACCGGATGATCCTCGACCAATTATTAGTCGATTTCAAGATTACGACGTTGACGGTCGCAGAAATTGAACACTTTAACCAGGTGTGGCATCGACTTTTACCCTGGCCCGATGTGATGACCGGCTTGACCCGTTTGCGCACACGCTATATTTTGGCGACGCTTTCGAATGGCAATCTAGCTTTGCTTGTCCATATGGCAAAACAGGTTAATTTACCGTGGGATTGTATCCTTTCTGCGGAATTGGTGCAACGTTATAAGCCTGACCCTGAGGTATATTTGATGGCGGCACGGCTGTTGGATCTGCGTCCGCAACAGATCATGCTGGTGGCGGCGCATCCGTCTGATCTGCGGGCGGCGCAAGCGGTAGGCCTGCGCACGGCCTTTATTCCCCGCCCACTCGAACATGGCGGGTCTGTGCCTGCGTCCGAACCAGATCTGGCGTTCGATGTCGTCGAGGCCGATTTCAACGATCTGGCTGAACGCCTGGGTGTGCCCTATCCCCTACCGGCGTAGGTGGCCCAATATTGGATGTGGTATACTAAGGAAGGCATTTGTGGCAACATTAAAATAACGTAACTGTAAAATAACGTAACTGTGCAGGCGTGTTGATACGAAGGTAAACAGGTAGACGCCCATCAGTAGATGGGTCGTAAACACGGATACACGGGCGTACTCCCTGTCTACCTGTTTACACAAGGCCTGAACAGTTACAAACAACTAGAACTTGAGGGCTATTGTGGAAATCAGTCATCTGTCCACTGCGGGCAAGGATTTCATCCGTACCATTATTGAAGAAGACTTGCGCACTGGCAAGACGGGCAACCAGGTTGTCACGCGCTTTCCGCCGGAGCCGAACGGCTATCTGCATATCGGCCATGCCAAGTCGATCTGTCTGAATTTTGGCCTGGCTCTGGACTATGCGGGCAGCTGTCACTTGCGCTTCGATGACACCAATCCCACCACCGAAGACATCGAATACGTCGAGTCGATCCAGCACGATATTCGTTGGTTGGGTTTTGACTGGCAGCAGTGTCTGTTCTTTGCTTCGGACTACTTTGATCAATTATATAAACTAGCCATGCAATTGGTTAAGGACGGCAAGGCTTATGTGGACAGCCTGAGCGAAGAGGAAATTCGCGAATATCGCGGGACGGTGATGGAGCCGGGCAAGGAAAGCCCCTATCGTAATCGCTCGGTCGAAGAGAATTTGGATCTGCTCGACAGCATGCGCGCCGGCGAATTCCCGGATGGCGCGCATGTGTTGCGCGCTAAGATCGATATGAGCGCCCGCAATATGAAGTTGCGCGATCCGCTGCTTTATCGCATTCGCCACGCCGAGCACTATCGCACCGGCGAGCAGTGGTCGATTTATCCAATGTACGATTTTGCTCATCCATTGTCGGATGCGATTGAAGGTATCACGCATTCGATTTGTACGCTTGAATTTGAGAATAACCGTGATATTTATGACTGGCTGGTCGATAATCTCTTCGCGGCGCCGCGCCCGCACCAATACGAATTTGCCCGGCTCAATCTTGATTATACGATCATGAGCAAACGTAAATTGTTGGCGTTGGTCGAAGGTGGCTATGTCAGCGGCTGGGATGACCCGCGCATGCCGACAATTGCCGGTTTGCGCCGGCGTGGGGTAACACCTGCGGCTATTCGCGATTTTTGTGCCAAGATCGGCGTCGCTAAGACCAACAGCCGGGTCGAGCTTGGCCTGTTGGAACACTGTATCCGCGATGATTTGAATACGCAAGCCCCGCGCGTGATGTGTGTGCTGCGCCCGCTGAAAGTGGTGATTACCAACTATCCAGCGGATCAGGTTGAAATGTTAGACGCGGCCTATTATCCCTATGATGTGCCCAAGGAAGGTTCGCGCCCAGTGCCTTTTGCGCGCGAACTTTATATTGAGCGTGACGACTTTGCTGAAGAGCCGCCCAAAGGCTTCTTTCGGCTCGCACCAGGGCGCGAGGTGCGGCTGCGCTATGCCTACATCATCAAATGCGAGGCGGTGATCAAGGACACTGCTGGTGAAATTAGCGAGCTGCATTGCACGTAT
>JBBREZ010000525.1:0-4729 GCA_038225095.1 Caldilineales bacterium | reverse complement strand
CACTTCACTCAAGAGGCGCAAAGCTTCGGTGCGTGTGCGCCGGTAGAGTGACAGCGACGCTTCGACGTATTCGCTGGCGAGCCGGGCTTTGCGCGCCATGCCATCCGCGGTTAACAGATAACTCCACTTCCAGCGATTGATGCGCGTGATCTTGACGTAGCCTTTTAACGACCAACGCTTCAGATACCAATTAACCGTGCCCACGGCTACGCCCACCTGCGCCGCCAGATCGGCCTGCGTGGTTTCCGGCGTGGATTCCAAGGCTTCCATCAATTGGAGTTCGTTTTCTGAATTTGTCAGTTCTTCGGCCATAGCATGTATCGTATCATTCACCCATTGAATTCAATGGGTGAATGATACGATACAAAATCTTATTTGTCAATAGACTCAGGGTGCTAATTTTGGATATATAAAGTTAAACTTATTCAGGAACGATGGCGTCCTACAAAACGTTAATCACGTGTGGCTCAGCCATTTCCTCTATGCACGATATGCCACATCTTTATGACCCCAACTATAATTGCTCCAGTGATGACAAGGCGATAAAACATGAAGCAGTACGGTTTTGTATGGCGAATGTTTGTTGTTTTGGGCAGTCTAACCCTTTTTCTGCTCAGTTGTTATCAGTTTGTTGTACCCACGCGCACAGAGTCTAATGCAGCTTCGTTAAGGCTGAATTCATCATTGGCGGTACCTATGCAAATGAATGTGGCCACAAATGTCGCTATACCTGTTTCGGTAACTTGGCAACCATTTTCACCTTTGTTGCTCTCACATTCTGCTATTGTTACATTACCTATCCCATTACCAGCGACATCAGTAGCAATTTTATCTGCGACATTCGATACTTTAAGGGTTGCATTGGTGAGCGAGAACAAACTAAAACTATGGCAGAAAGGCACAATCACTGTACTAGCCGACCTCGATCAACCCACACCTGTGAAAATTTCTGAGGATGGTACGTTAATTGCGTTCCAAACGTCACAAGGCTTATGGACAATCCATAGTGATAGGAGCAATAAAAAGTTACAGGTGAATTTCAACGAACTCAAAGCACAGGGGCCAGAGGGTGTAGAGATTGAACTATTCAATTTTGCTTGGCTGCCCCATAGCCATATGCTAGTCTTTAGCACTCAAGCGAGCTTGGATGGCATTAATGGAGATTCCGGCAAAAAAATGTTTCAAAGCGGGATCGGCGGGGAACGCTTTGTTCCGTCGCCCAATGGGCAGTGGATAGCTCTATTCACACCAAATTTTATCCGTTTGGTTGATCCAAAGGATGGTAGCGCACGCGATCTCTTCGAGTATCCACGCATTGTCGTTCCCAATGATGCTCCACACCCTTTCTTTATTTATCCACAACTACGCTGGGCGGCGGATTCATCCTCGCTGCTAGTCGCCATTCCTCCTCTAGATATTTTTCAAAAAAGTTATTTGCCCACAGCGATCTGGCGTTTAACATTTGCAGGAGCGCAACCAACGTTCGTTACCGCTTTTATTGCCTCTCCTTTTGGCTTATCGATTGCGCCAGATTTGACCAAAGTACTTTTCTTTCGGATGAGCCCGCAATTCACAGAAGGTGTTGAAGCCTATGATCTACATATAATAGCCCTAGATCACACCTATGATATTACCTATGCCACCAGCGATGGCGCCGAAGCCATTTGGTCGCCCGATTCAAAGAATTTCGCCTTTAAGCGCCTCGTGTCCGGTGATTATATGTTGGGCAAAGTGGGTACGGAACCTTCCTTCTTCTTGGACTGGCGACAAAGACCAGGAGAAGTACGTAGGGGAAACTTAACAAGTATTGCGTGGTTGGATGCGCAGCACTTCTTATACACTGAACAGCAGGGGCAGACGTTTGCGCTGAGATTAGGTATGATAGGGCAATCAAGTATTTTGTTAGCTGGACCAGAACCGCATTGGATTACCTTCGATTACACATTGGCGCCAACTACCTAACCAAAGCGCATTGAAGCATGCGCCGCTGGTAATCACTTTCTCGCATGCACAAACTGACGCAACGCCTCAAACGCCACCGCTGGCTGGTTGGGATCGCGCTCGGCGTTGCGCCCCACGTTATACGTCATGATCAATTCGCAGCGGGCGCGCGTGATGCCGACGTAGAGCAGGCGCAGGCGTTCGGCGGCCACGGCCAGGCGCGCTTTTGCGGTGGCTTTGCCGGGAATAAAATCGTCAAGTGTGCCCATGTGCAATTGGCGCACCTGTTCTTCCGTCTCGGCTACCAGATTTTGGCTGTCGCGCACATACCAGCGTTCGCCGCGATATTTATCGCCCAAACTGCCGCTAGGGAAGCCAAAATTATTCACCGCCAACAAATAAACCCGATCCCATTCGAGCCCCTTAGCGGCGTGCATCGTCGCAACCGTAATCTGGCCCGGCTTGGGCACATAACCCTGGCTATCTTCATTAAAGCCCAGGATGCGCCGCTTATTTTGGGCAATGTTGTCTAATTCGCCCGCTAATTCAGGCAAGCGGTAGGCGGGATTCTCTTCGCCTAACTTTTTCAATAAAATCGCTAAGCGATGCGTCAAGGCCAAATCGGCTGGTTTCGTAAAGAGATCGTTGCCCAGCGTGAGCAAAAGTTCATCGACCGGCAACACAACTGCCGCTGTCCAGCGGCGCAGATCCGTGCGAAACTTTTCCGCCAATTCACGCATGCCTTCAAATTCATCCAACCATGTGAGCGAACTGAGCCAATCCGTTTTGCTGGGAAAGAGAAAGGATTCTGGCTCACCCATGCGCGCCAGCGCCCGGCCAAAGGTGACAATTGGCTCCGGCAATTCAGATTTGCGATTGACACTTTCCGTTTTCCGCTTCCCAGCCTCCACTGATGAATTATCTAGCGCAGACGATTCCGCGCCCAGAGGTCTCCCGCGCACTCCCCACTCCGCACTCGCCCGCGGCCACCACACCTCGGTCCACACCAGTTCTAAATATCTGACCTCTTGTGGGTGCGTAATATAACTGAGAATTGTGGAAAGGGCTTGGGCGGTGGCGCGCGTGGCGCTGGCCGAGCGCAGCAAGCTGTCATCAAAAGGCAACTGCGCGTTTTGCAGGGCTTCGGTCAAGTGAAAGCCGCGGCTATTTTCGGGCACGAGCACCGCCACGGTCTTCTCTGGGTTTTGCGGCAACCACCGTTGCAAACTCGCCACAACAATATGGCTTTCTTCGTCAGGCGTCATCGCACGGTCGAAAAGGTAGACCGCCGGATTGCCGGGATCGGGATTGGGTTGCGGATCGCCAAGTGGCGTCGGTTGCATGTAGGGCGGGGCCAGCGCCAGGTGTTTAGGCAAATGAGGATGCTGGTTGATCGACCAATCGATCAGATAGTTGGCGAGATCGATGATCGGCTGGGCGCAGCGGCCAGAGTTGGGCAGATCACGCGCCTGATCGACATAATGCACCACAAAATCTTGCAAGAAGCGTGTATCGGCGCTGGTGAAAGTGGTGTTAATCGCTTGATTTGGATCGCCCACGCGTACCCAATTGCTGTGCCCGTCGGTGAGCTTGCGCAACATGTTTTCTTGGAGCGAACCAGAATCCTGCGCTTCATCTTCGAGCACATAGGGCCAGCGCGTTTGTAAGCGTTCCAGGTAATTGCTGTCGGCATCAAGCGCCTGCAAAGCCAGCACAATTAGATCGTCAAAGTCCACCGCACCACGCATAAAAAGACTGCGTTGGTAGTCGGCGTAAATGCGTAGGCCAAAGTCTAACAGTGGCCAGGTGCCGGACTGTTTGCGCAACTTCGCCAGCAATTCATGCGGCTGCACGCGTAATTCTTTGGCCACGCGAATCGCCGTGTTGGCGATGTCGATGGCGTCTTCGATCACATATTTTTCAATGCGCCGAAAATTCTGGAGGAAATCGGGCTGGATATAGGACGCGAATGCTTCGGGGTGTTGGCGCAAATAACTGAGCACGGCGTCGCGCTTGGTCTCGGTGGCCGTGCGCTCGTCGATAATATCAAAATCTTCGCTCAGACCAACTAGTCCCGGCCGTTCGCGCACAATATCATGGGCCAACCCGTGCAACGTGCGCACGCGGTAGCCGACGCCGGGGAGCAAACCCTGTTCCTGGCGCACAAAATTGCCAATCCGACTGCGGAAGTTTTCAACGGCGCTGTTGGTAAAGGTGACGATCAGAACTTCGCGGTCGTCCAGCTTGCCTTCACCGGCCAGCCGTTCGACCAGACGGGCTGCCAACAAGCTCAGGGTAAACGTTTTGCCACTGCCCGGCACGGCCATGATGCCCATCTGGCCGCCGCTATATTCGAGCACACGCGCCTGGGCCGGGCGGGGGGTGAATGAATGCAGAGTGCGGGGCCCAGAGGGCGCCCCGGAGTGTGGAATGTTGGTGCTGACGCCTGCGTGTTGATTATCTTTGGGCTCTGCGCTATTTTGAATTACGTTTGTCATTTCTCGCCTATTACTGCTGAACGCATGCCTTGTGGATTACGATACCATTCTGCGCCCAGAGGGCTCCCGCGCACTCCCCATTCCGCACTTATTACTTGCCCAAAATCTGTACGCCGCTGGCCGTGGCTTCGGCCACCCAACCCTCGGTGCCTTGGTAACGAATGCGCCACCAGTTTAGCTTGTCCCCAGGGTTGGGGCCAGCAATAATTTCCACGGTGTCGCCGGGTTTAATCACGTTGAGCACATCGCTTGGCAACTTGCCCAGATAACCGGGCGATTGGCGGATATTC
>JBBREZ010000524.1:0-4746 GCA_038225095.1 Caldilineales bacterium | reverse complement strand
CTTCCACAATCGACCGGTCGCGGGCCCGCGCTAACGCGTCGGCGATCTCGGTAAAGTGGGCTGAACGTGGTGAATACATACTCACCGACATTTCATCCAGGAAAATATTCATATAGGGAATATCTTTGAACTCCTTGGATGCGGACAAGACTTTTTGGGGTTGCAGCAAACCCGTATTCACCATATAATCAATTGGATGCGAATCCAAAGCCCAGGCCAATTTCCAGGCTGCGGCCTGCACTTCTGGCGTGGAACGAGCGTTGACCATGTGAAAATAGGCATAGATATCAAAGTGATTTTTGTTCTTGGCATTTTCCCAGATCGGCACAGGCTTCACGGTGTAATCAATTTTCGCCTTATCAACGCCGTCTTTCGCCCAAGAGCCTAAACCACATTTGATCGCCACTTTACTAGCAAGAAATTCCGTGTCTTGACCGGTCCAGTAAGCAGCGCCGCCCAATTTGTCTTTGTTAACCCAAACCACCAAGTATTTCATCGCCTTTTCGGCTTCCGGTGTACCCAATTTTAACTCAGAGCCTCCCAATTGGCGGACCATCGCGCCCCACTCTAGATACATCCAGACCGAGTTCCCCCAGTCGAAGTCAAAGCCTTGTTGGGTCAGTTTGCCAGCAGCATCGCGTTTGGTTAGCTTCGTAGCGACGTCACGCATTTGTTCCCAAGTGGTTGGGAAATCCTTGTCGGCGTCTAGCCCAGCATCCTTAAACAGCTTTTTATTCGCATAACAAGCGTAGATACTCACTTCATTGGGAATGCCATACAATTTCCCATCAAAGACTGCGCCTTGCAGCGTATTCTCTGGCGCGACATACAGCTTCATCAATTCATCTTGTGAGCCCATGCCAATCGCTTCGGCACTAACTGGCACAATCGTCCCTTGCGCATAGAAGGTACCCGTATCGCCATTCCATTGGGCGAAGAGGTCAGGGCCATTGCCAGCGGCCAATGCCGTACGTAACTTTTCATCGAATTTAGCTGGGATCACCTGATAATCCACTTCGATATTGGGATTGTCCTTCATAAACTGTGCGATATACTTTTTGTCCAGGGCAACTCTGGGTTCAAAATTATGCGCCCAATAGGTGACCTTGATTTTTTGTCCGCTGGCGGCGGCCGGAGCTTGAGCGCCACCACCGGACGCTGGGGCAACCGGCACCCCGCAGGCGGCGAGTAACGCCGTTACCATGAGCAGAGCGAATAGAACAGCAAACTTCGACTTACGGAGATATGACATAGCTTTTCCTTTCGAATCTGAAACAAAAATTTACGTTTACAACAGCCAAGGTGCGGCTGAAAACAACCATTGGTAGTTTTTCTAACAGAGAAAGTTCCCGCACGTCTACGAACGTCTTTGGTAATTGTTTGAAAAGCGACGGGCAAACCGTATCGTTAAAATGGCAGGTATTATTCATCAGCGCGCAACAAAACCGCGCCTGAGAGCGGCTTTGCAAAGCGTGAACTCAAATTCATTGACCAATCATCGCTTTTCAACTTATGCTTACCAGAGGATACACCAGATGCGCACGCGCTTCAACCGGACATCTTGCCTAGAAAATCGGTCAATAAATTATGTAAAATGTATTGACGAAGCGGTTCAACTTAAACCCTGCTTAACGGGCTACATAGTTTTATCTACAACCTTGCGCCCACATGATGTGACTTTCGTTCGGGTGCTTCGATTAACTCAGAAGCAGCCCATTCGGCCAGTTCATCTCGGTGCTCGTAGATCTTTGTACAGGCATCAACAACAGCCTGCATCGCGTCCTGGTCGGCCAGCAAATGCGGATGGCTCAGGATCACAGATTCGGTGCTAAAGGCCCGCTCAGCGATTGGCGTGTTAAAGCGAGTCGGGTCAATCGCACGCCAATATTCGTCACTCAAGTGGTGGCGCCGTTTGGTGTGCGGTTGGTAGAGGGGGGAATGGTTTAGGGGATTATACATCCCGCCCACCGTCGTGTTCAATTCAGCGCCAAGCGCCCGGCGAAAGGCGTCAACGGGCACTTCATTGAAAGCTTCTGCATCATAACGAAAGGCATACTGATACAAGCCTTGCCGCGTCACTTGCGGGCGTCGCAACATCGGTTGCAGACCTTCGATCTGGCCCAAATGCTCGTTGAGAAAGGTCATATTCGCTTCGCGTTTAGCCAATTGGGCCGGAAAACGCTCAAATTGTGCCAATAAGATCGCGGCCTGCCATTCGCTGATACGATAATTGCCACTCTGGACGGGCTCCCAGTGGCTAGGGTCGGCGTCAGGTCGCATCCGGCCACAGTTGCGCAATGAGTAAAGCCGCTCGCAAAGGCGATCATCGTTGGTCATTACAAAACCGCCTTCGCCAGCATTCAAACTCTTGGAACTTTGAAAACTGAAACAGCCGATGTCGCCCACGGAACCAACACCACGGCCGCGCCACTGTGATCCATGATTATGCGCACAATCTTCGATGACAAAGAGTTTGTGTTGGCGTGCCAGTTCGAGGATACGATCCATGTCGGCCAAACTGTTATACAAATGGACAGGGATAATCGCGCGCGTGCGCGAGGTGATGGCAGCGGCCGCCTTCGCGGGATCCATACAATAGGTGTCTGGTTCCACATCCACTAAAATGGGAATGGCATTCACATCAAGACAGGCAGCGGCGGTTGCCTGCCACGTATTGGCCGGCACAATCACTTCGTCGCCATAGCCAATATCTAAAGCCTCTAGCGCGAGTTGCAGCGCAATGGTGCCGTTGCTGACGGCCAAACCATGCTTGGCGGTTTGAAAATCGGCAAAAGTCCGCTGAAATTCAGCCTCAACCGGCCCATCATAGGCCCAACGGCCACTTTCGAGTACTTGTTGGAGAAGCTTTGCTTCTCGTTCGCCAAAAATCGGCCAGGTTGGCCACGCTTGTGACCACAAGGAAGTTCCACCGTTAACGGCCAAGGTCATCTGTATTCTCCTCTTCAGGTGAACTCAGGCAAAATCGTACTCACTACTTATCCTAACGGGGGTTATGCGTCCATATTAATAGTATAACGTTATCTTGATTACCCGTCAACTCGTTTTTAAGCCACCCTTGGCACCCGAAAACACAGACTCTATCCAGAAGGCTTCCAAAGCAAATAGCCTATACGTAACCATTTTCGTTGCAACACAAGCGTATACCCACAAGCCGCCAATCGGCGCGGTTTTACCGCAGGTCGGTTGGCCTTCTGGGCGTTTAGAAACGATCCGCAGTAAAATCAGAGTGGAACGAGCCTTACGCGCCATACGTTGATTAGGGCGCACGTTTTTATAATCCCCAAATAATAGGTAATCGTATTTTAGTAGGCCACAACACTATAATATATCTAAACTTGTGGTATAGTAAAAGAGCGCAAAATAGGCAAAGTCAGCTAGATAGGATGAGCAAGATGCCCGGCGTCTATTGGACACTTGTCTCGACTCAGGACGACAGATTTGCCGCCTCTGGATACGCGCATGCGACCAATTGAATTAGATAAAGGAAATTAACCCAACATGAATCTAGATTTACAAGTGAACCACAAAACTGAATCAGAAATACCAAAGTCGCTCTGGACTAAGATGGTTGCCCAATACCAGCAACCGGATGTGCGTGCCAGCATCTGGCAGGTGATCAATTCGTTTGGCCCCTTCTTCTTGGTCTGGTATTTGATGGTGCTAAGTTTGCAGTATAGTTATGCGCTAACTCTGCTCTTGGCTTTGCCAGCGGCTGGTTTTGTCACGCGCATGTTCATTATTCAACATGATTGCGGTCTTGGCTCGTTTTTTCAGTCTAGATTTGCGAATAATCTGGTCGGCACGATCGCTGGCGTGTTTACGTTGACGCCCTATCTCTACTGGCGGAAAAGTCATGCCATCCATCATGCGCATGCCAGCAATTTAGAAGAACGCGGCATTGGCGATATTTACACGATGACGGTAAACGAATACGTGCAGGCGTCCAAGTGGCAGAAACTGAAATATCGCGTCTATCGCAACCCCTTCTTTTTGTTTGGCCTTGCACCTTCGATCCTCTTTCTGATCCTCCACCGCATTCCATACGCAGCTTCAAAATCCTGGAAGAAGGAAGAGCGGGCGAGTGTCTACTGGAATGACTTGGCCATTGCCGCCATCGCGGTTGCGGTCAGTTACTTTATTGGCTTAAAAGCCTTTCTGATGATCGAAATACCGATCATGGTCATTGCGGCTAGTGCAGGCACCTGGATGTTCTATGTCCAACACCAATTTGAAGATACATATTGGGCCAACAAACCGGAATGGGATTACGCATTAGCAGCGATGCAAGGTAGTTCGTATTATCAACTGCCCAAAGTATTGCAATGGTTCACCGGCAATATTGGGTTTCATCATATCCATCATCTAAGCCCACGCATTCCCAACTATCGCCTGGAGCAGTGTCATCAGGAGAACCCGTTATTCCAACGCGCAGTGGTCTTGACTATATTGGATAGCTTAAAGACTGCGGTCTTAACGCTGTGGGACGAAGAACGCAAAAAACTGATCAGTTTTAGTGAGTTTAAAACGTTGAAGAAGCCCACGCCATTGGTTAATGCGAAAGCAACCACGATCTAAGTAGAATAGGGTAAGCGGCATCTCTGCCGCTTACCCTAATGGTTGTTCCTGATACGTAGGAATGAGCAGGCAATCATAAAATTACAAGCGCAGAGGACAGGCATGCCTGTCCTCTGCGCTTGTAATTTTGCAGACAATCTCCCACAAAAC
>JBBREZ010000523.1:0-4771 GCA_038225095.1 Caldilineales bacterium | reverse complement strand
CTTGATGATTGGCCATGTCGATGCGATGCCTTGGCTTTTTGGACTGGTCTTATTGAGTGTATGGTGCATGCCACGGCTGACGCTGGAAGAGCGACTCCTTTGGCTTTGGTTTGGTCTGCCGCTCTTCCAAGCACTGTTTCTGACCAAAGCGCCGAGTGCCCATTTTCATGTTTTTATTGTGCCCTGGCTGTTGATTGCGGGGCAGACGTTCGCCTGGCTTTGGCGCCAATGTCGGGTGCATGTGGGCGAACGCGTGGCCATCGGCATGGGGCTTAGCGTCGCTACATTTTGTGTCGCTTTATTTGGTAGCTATGAAGCTTGGTTTTACCTGGATCATGCGGAGGTCGCGCGCCGTTGGTCGGAAGTTGCGCGCCCGCGTTGGTGGCCAATCCATGCTTCGCTTGTAGGAGAACCAATTTTTGGGACGCCCCACGTCAGTGGCTGGAAGGTGATCGGCGTCCTTGCTGCGCAAGGGAAATTGCGCGGCGCCTATAATACGAATATCCGGCAATGGGCGAGTGATTGGTATACGCGTGGGGCGGAATACTGCGAAGCCAGCGCGCCGTATTATTTTATTGAATTACTGGGGCGACGCGAAGAA
This sequence comes from Caldilineales bacterium, assembly GCA_038225095.1. GTDB lineage: Bacteria > Chloroflexota > Anaerolineae > Caldilineales > Caldilineaceae > JAPLGZ01. Next base: position 4,170 of record JBBREZ010000523.1, on the reverse strand, counting down.
CAGCGGCAATTGCATGCCAAAATGAAAGACCAGTATCAACTGTTCGGCACCATCTATGCGCATGGGGAACCGCGTTTGGAACTTTACCAACGGGGCGCAGTGACCACGCCGCAACGCTTTGACGCAGAAAATTACGCCGCCCAATTTGACGCCCAATTATCGGGTGCCAATTTTCGCCTCGGGCCACCGACCATCGCGCCTGTGATGACCCTTGTGCACTATCGCTTGGGTGAACAGATTGAACTGGTGGGCTATCGTTTAGAACAGACAAAAGTGCGCGCTAGTGGTACACTTTTGTTAACTTTACAATGGCAGGTGACCAGCCGCGTCGCGACCGACTATACATTATTCAATCAGGTGATTGGCCCCGACGATAAAATGTTGGGTCAACTAGACACCGCGCCCAGTTGTACGGCGGGTCCGACATCAAAATGGAGGCCAGGTAGATTGATTAACGGCTATTATCAGATCCCAATCTTTGCCGAGGCAACACCGGGCGTCTATCCCTTGCTGGTGGGGTTATATCAGCCAGACAATGGAGATCGCCTGCCCATTTACACGCCAGCCGGCACAACCGAGGCCGCCATCCAACTTGCGCAAATCACAGTTGTGCCTTAATGCAACGCGCAAGCGAAGCCGCTTACTTATACGAACATGACCTGAATCAGAAAGGACAAACTTGATGACAACGCGTAAATTATCCAAGCCAGCGGGTCTTTATTTTGAGGAATTTGAGATTGGTGACACAGTGGAGAGTGTGGGGCGCACGATCACAGAAACGGATATTGTCAATTTTGCCGGTATCTCTGGGGACTGGAATTTGATCCACACCGACGCCGAATATAGCGCGACGCAGATGTTTAAGCAGCGCGTGGCCCACGGCTTGTTAATTCTTAGCATCGCCAGTGGGCAGGCGGTGCGGCTAGGCTTTATGGAAGATACGATTCTGGCGTTTCGCGGGTTAGAATGGAAATTTCAACGCCCAGTTTTTATTGGGGACACGATTCGCTTGCGCGTGACAATTCAGGAGAAAAAAGAGATGCGCCGTATGGGCGGCGGGCTTGTCACTTTTAAGATGGAAGTGGTCAATCAGAAGGATGAAGTTTGCCAGCGCGGTACCTGGGAAATTTTGTGCAAGGCTAAGGCCGTGTGACCTGTGAAGGAGTTAGGCGGGAATGCCTCACCCCCAGCAGGGTCTTCTGAATCAAAGAGCCGCGTTCAGGAGAGGGAGAGTAGGAACCATGCGCTTGTCTCCCCTCTTCTGAAACAGTCATACCGTTCAGGAGAGCGGGAGCCCCCTGGGCGCGGGGGTGAGGCTCCCAGATATTAGAGGCTCGTGGACGTGCTGCCGCCGGGCATGTCCGGTGGGGTGTTGGGAAAATTGCCAACATTTAGACTGTTTGTCATCGGGAATTCGCGGGCTAATTGTCCGTATAAATGGGAACGGAAAAGTTGGGTTGCCAGCAAAGACAATGGCAGTGTCACAATCAGACCGATCACGCACAATAATACCCCAACAATGCCCGCCACGGCAGAGATTACCGTGCTAGCGACCAGATAGGCCACCGCGACAATGATCACCTGACCCAGGTTGCGGCGCGTCCACTGCCAAATTTCTGTGAGCTGCAACCCGCTACGGATTTCCTCATCACGCGCAAAGGCAATCGTAAAACCGGGTGCCATCACCATCACGAAGAGGCTGTAGAGGAATGACAGACAGCCACCACACGAGACGATCAAGTTGCCGAAAACGTTACCTGTGCCGCCATTGTCTGAGATCAAGACACGACCAATCGAGGTGGGCGCAATAAAGACGACAAGCGGTAACGACCATATGACAACCACCGCGGCCCATTTGAAGCCACGGATCAAATCTTCGCTCCATTGATCCCATTCCGGCAGTGGTTTCGGGTTGCCATCACGCACATGCTGCAACAGCCGTATACTGTAGCCGCCAACCATTAAAAAACCCACAAACCCAATCAGGACCGGCGACAAAATTAAACTGATAACGGTCACACCAGTGCCAATCGCTAGCTTTTCCAACCAGCGCTCATCCTCGGTAAAAAAAGTAAGCGCTTTGCCAATATCCATAGCATTCTCCTCCGCAAATTTATCCCGATGAATCTACAAGTCGATTCTAGCACAGTCGTTCAGGCGTATCAATTACTACGTAGCCTCTCCCGCGAAGTTTCAGCCTAGTAGAGCGACTGCTTAATTTTTAGAAAGGTGGAGGGCGCATTAGAGAATGCTGATCTCCTCGTTTTCTAAAAACTAAATGGTCAGACCACTAGCCTTGCAAGGCCGCGTTGATCTCTTCCGCAACCCAGGCATCAGTCTCGTGCGCCTGCGCAACGAGCAAGTGATCACGGGCTGGCGGATAGCGGTGTTGGCGTAAAATTTGGCCCAGCGCCCAGGCCGCATGGCCGCGCACCAACGCTGCTGGATCGGTTAAGGCGCGCGCCAACGGTTCCACTGCGCTCCGGTCGGCCCAATTGCCCAAGGCCACACAGACATTGCGCAACATGCCGTGCCGTTTGGCACGCTTAAGCGGTGAACGGCGAAAGCGGACCTGAAAGGCCGTTTGATCCAGCCAGTAAGGGGTAGCCGGATCAAAGCCCTCTAGCAAGGGCGGGGCCATGCGCTCACTTTGGGCTTGCAGCCCGGCTAACAAGCGCGAACGAATTGGCAGGCGCTGATTCCACGGGCAAACTTCCTGGCAAATGTCACAGCCAAAGATACGGTTGCCAAACAGTGCGCGCAATTCACGCGGGATCGGCGTGTCAGTTTCGATGGTCCAATAGGAAATGCAGCGTTGCGGGTCCAAGTGATAGGGCCCCACGAATGCATTGGTAGGGCAATGTGTGAGACAGCGGGTGCAACGACCACAAGTGCCAATGGCGGACGGCGGCTGATAACTTGCGGAGTCGTCGAGCAGCTTGGGTGAAATCAACCAACGGCCATAATCTTTGTCACTGGGCAACCCGTTCATGATGTCGCTGACCGGAATCAGCGGCGCAACGGGCTGGGGTGCTGGGTCGTAGGTCAGCGCTTCTGGAATCAGCAGGGTGGCAAGCAGCAGCCAACTGCCCTCGGTGGGATGAATGGTGCAACAGTTTTTACCGGTGAAGCCAATGCCAGCCTGTTGCGCCCAGTCGCGTTCAAGCACGGGGCCGCTATCGACCAAACATTTTCCATGCGTCGTACGGCCAGTGAAACTGCGAATTAATTCGTCTAGTTCATACAAAAGGGGACGAATAATCGCATGATAATCGTCGCCCCAAGCATAACTGGCAATGATGCCGCGGCTGGGATCGTCACGGAGCACCGTTGGCAGATCAAACTGATGATAGTTGACCCCGAGTACGATCAGCGAACGCAAAGCGGGCAGGTCATTCGCCATGAGCAACTGGGGATGCCGCCGTTTATCGCCATTGCGTTCCAGATACGCCATTTCACCAGCGCGCCCTTGGGCAACCCAAGCGTCAAAAAAATCGGCGTGCACCGCCTCGCCAACCGGGACAATCCGACAGAGATCGAAACCAAGTTGGCTAGCTGCCTGTTTAATGGTTAGAGTGAGTTCTAGGTTATTCATGAATGGCTGTTTTCAGACAACGGCGAGGACGAACCCCTCCTCTGCTAGGCGAGCCGTCACAGGACAGAATGAGTCACTTCGATTCCCCTGATCGTACGGCGCGCCCTGAGAGATCCCGAAAGTGCCATCAGTTCCCGCCCAGCAGGCTGCGACGGGGCCTGCGGCAAGACTTCGGCGTGCGCTCAGTCGAACGCTCAGGCCCCGTGCGGTGCGCTTGTCGAACCGCAGCCGAACGGGAGAGTTAGGGAGAGGTCCAGCGTGACCGACTTTTGTCACTTTCTCTAAGAGACGGTCTGAAAAGAATTCGTAGGTGCGGTTTGTAACCGCACAATCAGGGGATGACCTGATCCACCCTTTTCAGACCGTTTCTAAACGCTACGATAGCAATTTTCTACTAATTATAGCATAAAATTATAGCATCAAATAGAGGCGACAGTGGGTTGTCCACTTGTGGCTTTCAAATTTTACGCCTGACTAAACCTCGAATTGGTAGCCTTGCTAAATTCTAAGACAATTCTAAGAAATATCCAGGCATAACTTTCATGATTTAGTGGTATAATAGATTATATCAATAT
>JBBREZ010000522.1:0-4772 GCA_038225095.1 Caldilineales bacterium | reverse complement strand
TGTGATACAATACCTGTGTTCATTTCAATGTCCTCTCATCGGGTTTAGAGGCTCATCGAGTTCGGGGATCCCACCGTGGCTGAGCTTGGCCCAGGCCACGGTACACGCGTGTTTCCCCAACGAGCAGGTTGTTTGATTGTTTTGCTTAAGCACCTACATCATGACAGAATGGGTGATGGGCTGTCACCTAGCTTGTCCATCAGGTAGCGCCCATCTTGCCCATCTGTTGACCCATCAGGCGATGATGGGTGGCTCAAGTCACTCATCACTCAACGGTTGACAATCCCTTAGCAATGCCATAGAATGTAATCCTGGGCTACGGCCGAACCGGGTCAGATATAAAAGGGGAAAAAACATGTACCAATCAATTGCTCGACAACCCGCCATTCTCACAGCGCCAGACGGCAGCCCGCTCGCCGCCCTGATCGACTATGATCTCTACCTGACGCTCAAGGAAACCATTACCGCTTGGTACGCCGTCCATGCGGACCCGGCCACAGCCGAATTGCTTCGCCTTCATCACCAACGCCTGGCCGAAATCGAACGCGACCCTACCCGAGTCGTTACGGACGAAGAACTGGAACGCGACATCCGCGCCAAGGTAGCCTATGTGGGCCATTGAATATGAGCGCGAGGTACGCAACTATATCTACGACTCCTACCCCTACACCGAGACCGTATGGCAGGCGATCAAATCGCTCCGCCATACGGTTGACGGCCTACCGCCAGCGAATTACATCTACGTTGAACCCGAAAACTACCTTTGGCAAGTTGCTGGGCACCAAGTGATTTATCAGCGCAACCTCGCCGAGCATAAACTCGTCTTCACCGTGCTCAAGCCCCAACCCTAGAACAAAATTTCTCCACGACAACCTCAGCCATGCTTTACTAATCACTGTTTACCACCTATGCCCAATGCCCAACGGCTCGACATCCTACGCCAATTACGCGAAGAAGCCGGCCTCAGTCAGGCGCAGATGGCGCGGCTGTGCGGCCTGACGGGGCGACAGAGTCGGCTCACTGTCGGGGCGTGGGAGCGCGGTGATTATGCCCCGGATGCACGGCGGCGCACTTGGTTCGTTGGCTATTTGTGGGACGAGTTAAGGCTACGGCGCGACCCGCAGAAATTTCAGACGGTCTGGGCGATCCTGGCCGAGGAATGGGGCTGGGCGTTACTCAATGAGGCTGAATGGCGGGCGTTGACCATGCGCACAGCCCCGATAACAGCCAACGTCCAGCCTGTTGACAGCATGGCGTCCCAAGTCGATCTGACGAGCGGGCAAACAGGTATGCCGCCACCGCTCACCACCTATCGCCGCGCGCTCGACATCACCCTATATACCACCGAGGTTACCAGCCGCGCGCCCGTTTTGTTTGGCCGCGCGCCATTGCTGGCCCAAGCGCACACAGCATTGGCGACAACAAAACGGGTTTTGCTCTATGGTCTAGGCGGCGCGGGCAAAACCGCGCTCGCCGCAACGCTCGCCAATCACTGGCTGCGCGACCAGCGCGGGCTGGTGCTCTGGGTGCAGACAGGCGACACCACGGCAGAAACGCTGCTGGAGGGGTTGGTTGATCAATTTGCCACAGAAGCAGCCAAAGCGGATTATCATCGGCGGCTCGACAAGCCCAATCTACAGGCGATCGGCGCGCTGGTGCAACAGTCCGGCGCTACCTTGCTGATTCTTGATGATGTTTGGAATGGCAATACGCTCTATCACATCCACCAGGCGCTGCCCGCCACGTTGGCACTGGTGGTGACTTCACGCCTCAAGTTTCCAGAATTTACCCGTATCGAAGTCGGCGATCTGGCGGCGACGGATGCGGTCGCTTTGCTCGGTTATTACGCCGGTGGCAAAGCATACAGCGCTGACCAGGCCGCCCAGCAACTCTGTAAAGCGTTGGGCAACCATCCTTATGCGCTGGAAATTGCTGGCAAAGTCTTAGCGCTGGAAGAATTTTTGTCGCCTGCGCAGCTATACCGGCAGATTGCTCAGGCACCCCACACCGTGGCGATGCCGGGTGATTTTGCGCAGGAAGGGCACACCAGCGTTAAACATCTGTTGGATCGCAGCTTTCTGGCCCTGACGCCTGAGCAACAGACGATCTTCACCTGCTTTGGCCGTTTATACGCACCGGGTGCCACCGCCGCTTTGCTTGCCACCTGTCTCACCCAGGAAATAAGCGCTGTCGAAAAAGGACTGGGTGACTTGATCCAACGTTGCCTGGTGCGACAGAGCAAGCCGCAGTATTATGAATTGCATGACCTGACGTTCAGCTATGTGAAAGCCCTGGCCCAGGCGCAACCAGAGGCAAGCCAAGACCCGATTCAAATGGTAACCCGTTATGTCACCGAACAGTCCAACGACTTTGGTCTGCTCAGCTTAGACCAGCCCAACATTATTGGGGCAGCCCAAGCGGCTCAAACCAGCCAGGTTGAGGCTTTCATTGCGATCCTCAGCGCGTTGGCGTTGGGTGGCTATTTTGGGGCGCGGGGTTACACTAAAGAATTATTAAAACTGTTGGATGATGCGATTGCCATCAACGGTAAGCGGGGTGAAGCGGGCGCGGAGACCCAACACTATCTGCTCAGTCAACGTGGGAATGCCTATGATGCGATGGGTGACTTTCCGAACGCGCTTACCACACATCAGGCTGCTTTGGCATTGGCGCCCAACTTGTATCGCCGGGTTGTCCTCTTAGCGGCACTTGGGTCGCATTCTGTAGACGTTGGCAATCAGCAGCAGGCAGACGACTATTTTCGGGAAGCTACTGACTTGGCGGAGGTTGCGCACGATTATGAAGCCCTGAGTTTTGTGATTGGGCAACAAAGTTATGCCGCAGGGCAACAAAAAGATTATAAAACTGTTCGTGATCTCGCGGCGCGTGGCATCGAACTCAGCCTTGCCTATGGGCGCACCAACGAAATCGGTTACTATCGGCTCAATCTGGGTTCAGCGGAATTCGATTTAGGCTTGCAGGCAGCCTTACATCACCATCAGGCGGCCTATGCGGACGCGCTAGCGAGCAATGATGAAGGGTTATTGGCGAGCGCCCACAAAGTTTTGGGACGCGATTATCTTGCCCTGGAAGATATCGCTAAGGCGGCGGAACATTTCGCTTGCGCGCTCGCCCTCTTTGAAAAAACTGGGCAAGCCGATCAAGAACGAGAACTGTGTCAATTTCTTGTCCACTTTGCTTTTAAGCCTATTGGTTCATAAGGAGAAAACAATGACCTACCGCCTACGCCTCTACTCATTCTTGCTCCTCATGACAGTAGGCTTCATCCTGGCCGCCTGTATTGGCTTGAATCGACCTCCACTAACCGCTACCTCTACTGCGACTCCTGGGCCTGGCTCAGTTGCACTGATCGTGCTTGATAATTTTTCAGAACAAGCGGCAACCCCAAACTGCCTCTATTTGACTGATGGGGAAGGAAACTACGTGAAACCCGGTGTTCCTAAGGAAAATTTAATTACTCAATCTTATCTGATTCGCGGCCTTGAGCATGGCGATTTGGTCTATCAGGATATGGAAAATTTAATCTCCACCACCGTTATAACCGGTAGCGCGCCCGCAACAGGGCCTATTACAATGACAACCATATCTACCGCAACGCATATGCATGAATGGTCGATGAACGGTCAAAAGCTATATGTGGTTGGCATTGATGTTCAGCCCATCAATACTGCCAGCCAACGTATTACGCAGACCATTGCGGCCCTCAAACATTTGAACCCATCAGTTTCGCACTTTGTTCTAAATGCAAGCTTTGCTGTGGTGCCATGCCAGCTTAAAAAAGATCTCAACCTTTATCTCACCACTAATCCGACGAGCACGAATGATCTTCCTGCTGACCTGAATACGTTGTACAAAAGTCTAAAGCTATTATCACCACAATACATAAGCACTACCCAGATTACCGACATTCTGGCCTCCGGTTTGGCAATGCGTTTTGCCAACATAACCTTGCACCCAATGCCTAGTCAATCCATGGACTGTCAATCTAAATACCAGAATTTGTGGGCAACTACGCCCTATACCATCTATCACTCAGAAGCGAAGGATTTTGCTGAGAAATTGGTTGCCAATCCCCTCATCAAAATGCTGCAAGGCAATCGAGAAATGGTAACCGTTGCCGCGGCCGGCAACGCCGACTTTGGTTTCCCATTTGCGCCTGCTAATCTCCCTAACATCATCAGCACCAGCGGTGGCGATGGGCAACATACAGATCCTTGCGCTTTTACATCGAATTCTGCAAAATGGCTGGTAGAAAACGATGTTTTTACTTACCCCAATCATATCCCAGGCGTCGCGGTCACAGGATTATGTTTGGATACAGGTGGAATATCCTCAGGTTGTATCACCGGGACAATCACGACTTCCGTGCAGTTGAATGGCACTTCGTTTGCTGCACCGCGATTAGCCTTCTACATTGCGCGCCATTTGTTACTATATGGTGATAAGACTGGTTGTGTGGAAAAACTAAGAAAGACTGAGCCAAATAATCAGCCTAATCTCGACCCATTTGACCAAGAGGAATGCAAAGATCCTGTACCGTGAAGCCCCAAACTCTATGACTATGCCTGGCTTGCTAGCGCTGATCTCGTTCGTAATTGTCTGCGATTCACCCAAAGCTTTTTGCGCGCTAGTCATCCGCCTTGCGTTTGAAGTATAATTCACAAACTAACGCCGTTCCCTGGGCGCATCTGTGATCATTTACCTGTATTGTATCCTGGAGCAAATTCCATGAAGATCCGTGAAATTCGCGC
>JBBREZ010000521.1:0-4777 GCA_038225095.1 Caldilineales bacterium | reverse complement strand
CACCTCTATTGTGAACGACTGACTGCCGTTTGTCATTTCTGCTTCCCGTTTGTCTCACTTTTACCGGAAACTAAAGTTATAGACAAAACAAATAAAAGACATACAAAGCGTAGGTGCGGTTTTTAACCGCACAAGGTTGGTTTACCCAAGCAATGCGGTTAAAAACCGCACCTACGCAACCATTGTTTACTATGAACTCTATTTGGTTTGTCTATTAGCTTTATAGGGAGCACCCAGCATGGCAACGAGCACAGCGCTTGAACCAACTATCACAACCGACACGCTGGCCGAAGCGGAAAAGGTAATCGGCTTGAAGTTCACGGCCGACGAACGCGCATTAATGGCTGAAGGGTTAAATCAACGGTTGGCCGAATACGAGAAACTACGGGCAATCGCTTTAGATAACAGCGTAGCCCCAGCGCTTGTGTTTGAACCACGATCGGTGACCATGATGCCCCCGCCGCCTGCGCAGCCACGGCCACCGATCACGTTGCGCGCTACAACTGCATTGCAACGTCCGCAAAACTTAGAAGAGTTAGCCTTTTGTCCCGTAACCCAGTTGGCGCGCCTCATTGAAACCAGGCAGGTAACATCCTTGGAATTGACGCAAATGTACCTGGCGCGCCTGAAGCGTTACGACCCGTGGCTGCAATGTGTTGTCACCTTAACCGAAGAGCTCGCCTTAGCCCAGGCAACCCGCGCCGATGCCGAGATCGCGCGCGGTCAGTATCGCGGCCCCTTGCATGGCATTCCTTGGGGCGCTAAAGATCTGCTGGCCGTACGCGGCGCGCCGACCACTTGGGGCGCGTTGCCCTACAAAGACCAGATTTTCGATTTCGACGCTACGGTTGTGCAACGGCTGGAAGCGGCCGGCGCGGTCTTGCTGAGCAAGTTGACCACTGGCTCACTGGCGTGGGGCGATGTCTGGTTTGGCGGCCAAACTAAAAACCCGTGGAACACCGAGCAAGGTGCAAGCGGCTCATCGGCTGGGTCGGCGTCGGCTACTGCGGCAGGATTAATCGGTTTCGCAATTGGCACGGAAACGATGGGATCGATCATTTCACCTTGCGCGCGCTGTGGTGTCACTGGCTTACGCCCAACTTACGGACGTGTGAGCCGGCATGGGGCGATGGCGTTGAGTTGGAGTATGGACAAAATTGGCCCGATTGCCCGCTCGGTGGAAGATTGTGCGCTGATTTTCGATGCGATTCATGGGGCGGACGGCCACGACGTGACCGCGGTTGACCGGCCGTTTATGTGGGAGCCTAATGTGAACTTGCGTGATTTGCGGATTGGCTATGTCGAGCGCGGATTTGCAACCGAGCATGAAAATAAAGCCTACGATGACGCCACATTGGCAACGCTGCGCACACTCGGCGCAACGTTGGTTCCGCTCAAACTGCCCGATTATCCACACGAAGCGCTGATGATGATTTTGTATGCCGAGGCCGCTGCCACCTTTGACGAATTGACACGCAGCGACCGCGATGCGCTGCTGGCTCGGCAGGGCAAAGAAGCCTGGCCGAATGCCTTCCGCATGGCGCGGTTGATCCCAGCCGTGGAATATATTCAGTTGAACCGGGTGCGCACGCAGCTTATGCAGGCAATGGCCGAGGTCATGACCAGCGTAGATGTTTATTTACAGCCGGATGTAGATGGCAGTGATAGCGCGCTGACGAATTTCACCGGTCATCCGGCGGTGGTGCTGCCAAACGGGTGTTCCAGCGCCGGCATCCCCACCAGCGCCATGATCTTTGTCGGTCAGTTGGATGGCGAAGCGACCGTGCTGGCCGTGGCGAAAGCCTATCAGGACGCAACCCATTTTCATCAGCAACATCCACCACTAAAGGAACAGGCATAAGATGTATCAAATGATTGATAATATCGCCGTCTGGGGTGAGCCGTTGGAAAATGCCGTGAGCCAGGCGGTGACCTGTGCCAAGCGGGCCGTCAGCGTTGCCCTCATGGCCGATCATCACCTCGGCTACAGCATGCCGATTGGCGGCGTGGCGGCGTATGATGGCTACATCAGTCCGTCGGGGGTCGGTTATGATATTAGTTGTTTAGTGGCAGGTACACTGATTACGACGGCGGACGGACGGCGCGTCTCGATTGAAAAAATCCTTGGCCAAGGTGATTTATTGGGCAATGAGCAGGGTAAATTGACGAATGTGGGTCCGGCTGTATGCCTGATGCCTAAAGTGGCGAACAAAACCTTGCGATTAACATTACAAAGTGGCGACACGCTCAGATTGACAGCAGATCACCTGCTCTTAACACCTGACGGTTGGAAAGCAGCAGAAAAACTTAAGCATGCGGATGTTGTCGCCGTTTCTTCTTATATTGGCCTTGAGGCAGAGCAGAGTAGGAGTACGATAGACTATAGACTGATACGATTGCTGGGTTATGCAATGGGCGATGGCCACGCAAGCAAAGAAAAGCATCGCATCTCTTTTTATACTGCAAAGGATGAAGATGCAGCCTTGATTCTAACCGATTTGCATGGTCTTGGTTTCGGAAACGCCAATAATCATCGACGAGTACGCCCCAATGGAAGCATTGAAAATCAGATTTATTGTAATTCTCAGCATTTGCACACAACGTTTGCGAATTGGGGGTTAAGTCCCGGTCGATCAAACTGGCAATATTCACAGTTAGCTTGGTTACTAGGCTTACCCAAACATTTAAGAGCCGCGTGGCTTGGGGGAATGTTCAGTGCCGAGATGGCGTCGCCATTGGTGCGAAAATCAAAACTAATGGGCGGGGCCGTGATGAAACAAGGTGGACTCAATCCACTGCCACTTTTACAAATTGTGAAGGAATTGCTCAACTCGCTTGGCTTCGAGTCAACCATATACCCAAGCGGGCAAGTCAGTCAGGGCAAACAGACGTACCAAATATTGATTCAAGGTGGTCACCAGCAAACGATCGCGTTATGGCGAATGATAGGTTTTCCTTATGCGAAGTATAAGCAACGGAGAGCCTCAGAAGCCATGTCAATCATTTGGCAAAGACAGGCGATTGCTCAGGCCAGAGGGAATGCCGTTAAGATATGCAGGGAGTTCCGACAGACAGGGATGGGCGTGTACGAGCTGGCAAAAGCCATTGCTGAAAAAACGAAGTTGCAATTTACCCATTCAATGGCGCTCAAAGCGATCTACGAAGAACGGGGTGCGCCACGTGTGCCTGTTGCGATGGCTTTTAAATGTTATACAGAGGGTGATTTCATCTGGTCACCAATTGTCAATGTTGATCGGATTGAAGAATCGGTGGTTGTTTACGACATCCCGCTCATGCATCACGCCCATAATTTTTTGGCTAACGGTGTAATAGCCCACAATTGCGGGAACAAAGCTGTCCTCCTCGATGCCGATGCCACCGAAGTGCGCGCCAATATTAAGACGATTATGGACGATATCTGGCGCCAGATTTCATTTGGGATTGGGCGCAAAAATCAGGAAGAGGTCGATCATGCGCTTTTTTATGACGATCCGGCCTGGGCCATTGATAGCGTCAGGCGCCACAAGCAGATGGCGCGCGAACAGTTGGGCACGGTTGGCTCTGGCAACCATTATGTCGATCTGTTTGTGGATGAACAAGATCGGGTCTGGTGCGGTGTCCACTTTGGTTCGCGCGGGCTGGGTCATCACCTCGCCACCCACTACATTAAAGCCGGTGGCGGCAAAGATGGTATTCATGTCGAACCGGTATTACTAGCCGACACTTCGCCACTGGGGCAAGAATATCTCGCCGCCATGCAGCTGGCTGGCCGTTATGCCTACGCCGGGCGCGATTGGGTCTGCCAGAAAGTCGCGAATATTCTAGGCGCGCATGTCGTTGACGCTGTCCATAACCATCACAATTTCGCCTGGCTAGAACAATTTGGGGACAAAAATTTATGGGTTGTGCGCAAAGGGGCAACGCCGGCTTTTCCTAGGCAGCGCAGTTTTGTCGGCGGGACGATGGGCGAACCGTCGGTGATTCTCGAAGGCATCGCCAGTGCCGAGAGCCAACTGACCATGAATTCGACCGTTCACGGGGCCGGACGCAGCATGTCGCGCACGCAGGCTACCGGCAAAAGACGCTGGAAAAAAGGCAAAGCGACTCAAGCAAGCGAGGGCCTGGTCAGCCGCAAGATGATGATGAATTGGGTGCGCGAGGCAAACGTGGAATTGCGCGGCGCAGGTACGGATGAATCGCCGCATTGTTACAAACGGCTCGATCAAGTGCTGGCCTATCACAGGGAAACCGTGCGCATTTTGCATACGTTGACGCCCATCGGCGTAGCGATGGCTGGTGAAAACGAATTCGACCCTTTTAAGGATTAGGCAGGATGTCTCACATTATTTTTCGATTATAATCGAAAAATGTAACTACGCAGGCGGAGCGTTAGGCTAGGTAGACAGGTCGCATGCCCTGTCTACGTCCCATCTACTGATGGGCGTCTACCTATTTACCTGTCTACACGCGGGCTGAGTAGTTACCAAAAAATGCAAATAAAATAAAAACCTCGCCACAGTTTGCTAAAATTTCGCTTTCGTCAGCAGAATTAAGCAGAAATACTTATATCATAAATTGCGTAGCTCGTTATACAATAGTGGTGCCTTTTGAATAATGACCGGGCTCATTTATGCACGATGGGCCGATGCGTAGGCTCGCTCTAGTCGTTCAACCTTGATATACGCATGAGCATCATAAACGAACAATTTTATGCGATTATCGATTGGCGATTTACGACGTAATCTCCAATCCATAATCTATAAGAGACGGTCTGAAA
>JBBREZ010000520.1:0-4807 GCA_038225095.1 Caldilineales bacterium | reverse complement strand
CAGCCCGCTGCGAGTGCGGCCACGGTTTGGTCACGGTGCGCGGGCATGGGCGTGCCGACATAGATAATATCCAGGCCCATTTCCAACATTTCCTGATAGTTGGTAAATAGTTTAGCGCCAGGAAATTGTTGGCCAAAATATTCCAGCGCGACGGGGTCCAGGTCACAACCGGCGGCTACTTCACAATCGGGTAGTATGCCAAAAATCTGCGCCGGACCAACGCTGCGCCGTAAGCCAGCGATGCCGATTTTATAGGGTTTCATGATTGATTGGTTCCTTTTGGTGAGGCAGCTGTTACTGCTACAATTTTTTGTAAAATAGCTTGTAGATTGTTTTCTATTTCATCATTGTGAAACCGCAAGACACGAACGCCATGCGTCTGCAAAAACTCCGTTCGGGCAATATCATGCGTGGCTTGCGTCGGAGCAAGATGGATGCCGCCATCGACTTCGATGCCCAGTTGATGTTCCACGCAGAAAAAATCGAGCACAAAACGTTCATACGGATGCTGACGCCGAAACCTCAGACCGGCCAACTTTCGGCCACGAAGTGCTTCCCACAAGAATTCCTCGGTGCGTGTGGTATCACCCCGTAACGAGCGTGCGGCCTCGACAATTTGAGTGGTCGTTTTTCCGCGGGTTTTACGTGGCATAGTTTATGTTTTGGAAAGGACGGGAGCCTCACCCCCGCGCCCTGCTTGTTCCCCCTCTCCTGAATTCAGCCCTTTGATTCAGGAGAGGGGGTTAGGGGGTGAGGCCGCTTTAAAACTCATTATCCACATCGACCGGCTTGCCCGTGCGCGCCGATTCAATCGCTGCACACAGGGCAGCAATGATGCGTGCGCCTTCTTCGACGGAGGTGACAGGTTGGGTTTTGCCTTCGATGCAGTCCAGAAAATGTGTACACTGTTCCGCCCAATGTTGCACCTGACGCGTGTCCTTCACGAGCGGCTTATGCTCTTTGAATTCTTCTTTAAAATCGCGCACCACTTCAGTCTGTTTTAACTCCCGGTTGTTGCGATAAATTTTACTGCCCCAGAGCGTGCCTTTGGTGCCATAGAGCACGAGCCGCCCACCGGTGGGCGCCGCGCCGCGACTGCCCGAGGCGGCAATCAACTTGCCAATTGTGCCATTTTCAAACGTCATCGAGACCAAATAACAGTCGTTGATCGGCAGCGTTGGCTCGGCCTTATGATTGGCGTAGGCAAAGACTTGTTTGACTTTCGATGCCAGCGCCCACATCATCACCCCCATCGAATGCGAGCCGCCGCCGAGCAGAATATCCTGCGGTGCGCGCGGGTCGGTGCGCCAGGGTGTTTGGCCGTCAGAGCCATAATAGCGGCGCATGTCGGAAATGTAGTCACTTTCCGCCAGCCAAGCCTCGCCAATTTCACCTGATCGGTAGGCTTCGACCATCGCCTGATAATCGGGTTGGTGATGAACAATTTGCCCGACCAGAAAGATCAGCCCTGTATCGCGTACATCTTGTACGAGCCGGGCCGCATCTTCGCGCGTGGTCGTCATCGGTTTCTCGCACAGCACATGTTTGTTGGCGCGCAGGGCGGCGTGCGCATGTTCGCCGTGCAGATGATCCGGCGTACAGACGGAAACCGCCTGGATATCATCCCGACTTAACAATTCTTCGAGCGATTTGCAGAAAGTCGCGCCGGTTACGCCCAGGCGCTGCGCCTGTTCCCGCACCTTCGCCTCATCCTTATCCCACAAGGCGACTACCTTGCAGCGCGGATCGGTTAGATAGCCAGAAATGTGACCCTCCGCCGCAATGCCACCGCCGCCGATAATACCAATCCCAATTTGATTCATCATTTTGCATAACCTTTCGTTTACAATAGAGCAATTTTGAAAATCACTTGTAATCTATTTAGCGCTCAGAGGATTATGCCTGAATAGGTGCAATTGTTTTGCGGTTTTAGCCTTTGGTGCCGGTCAAGGTAATGCCTTCAATAAATGTGCGTTGTGCTAAGAAAAACAGAATGACGATCGGCATAATGGTCACGGTGCCCGCGGCCATCAGCAGCCCCCATTCGGTGCCGCGCGACCCGGCAAACCCGTATAGACCCAGGGCCAGCGTATATTGTTGTTTGTCACTCAAATAGATCAACGGACCGAGAAAGTCATTCCAGTTCGCCAGAAAGGTGAAAAGCGCCACCGTTGCCATCGCCGGGCGCGCCAACGGTAGGATGATCCGCCAGTAGATCGCAAACTCACTCGCCCCATCAATTTTAGCCGCCTGCGAAAGCTCCTGCGGAATTGTCAAGTAGAATTGACGCAACAAGAAGATGAAGAACGCATTGCCAAAGAGCGACGGCCAGGTGAGCGGGTTGGGCGTGCCCACCCAGCCGAATTGGCGGAAGATCAGAAAGGTCGGGATCAGGGTGACCTGCGAGGGGATCATCAGCGTCGCCAACAGAATACTAAACAGCATGCCGCGACCTGGCCAGTTGATGCGGGCAAAGCCATACGCCACGAACGTGCAAGAAATGAGCGTGGCGACCACATTAAAAAGGGCGATGTACATTGTGTTCTTGAAATAGAGGAAGTAGGGAATATAGGTGAGCGCGCGTGGATAATTGGCCCACATAATCGGTTGCGGAATCCACTGGGGTGGCAACACGAAGATCTGCGCATCTGGCTTGAACGAGGTGGAGAGCATCCAAAAGAACGGCAGGGCAAACGCAAAGCCAAACAAAAGTAAAAAGATATGGGTAACGAAACCATTCAGGTTTTGCCGCATCTTTTTACTCAGCGCTGGCGCCACCATAACTTGTCTTGAAGTCAGCATTAGTGATTATCTCCACCATAAAAAACCCAGCGACCGGAAGATTTAAAAATGAGCAAGCTGATCAAAATGATCGTCAACGCCAACAGCCAGGCCATTGCGCTGGCATACCCCATTTTGAGATAACTGAACGCATTGCGATAGAGGAGCAAACTATAGAAGAGCGTACTGTCGAGCGGGCCGCCGTCGCCGTTGGTAAGCACATAGACAAACGTGAAGGATTGAAAGGCCTCAATTGTCCCCAACACCAAATTGAAGAAGATCGTAGGTGTGATCATCGGCAACGTGATGTACCAGGTTTTGACCAGTGCCCCCGCGCCATCAATGTCGGCGGCTTCATAGAGATGGCGCGGCACATCTTGCAAAGAGGCCAGATAGATCACCATGCTGCCGCCAATGCCCCACAAATTTAACAGGATGATCGCCGGTTTTGCCCAGTTGGGGTCGGTCAGCCAACCCAAGCCGGGCAGACCCACTTGGCGGAGCATCGCGTTGATCAGACCAAATTGGGGATTTAACATCCAGCTAAAGAGTAATGCCGTCACAACTTGGGGGAAAACACTGGGCAGATAAAAGATCGTGCGGTAGATCGACATCCCGCGCACTTTGACGTTTAAGAGCAGCGCCAGACAAATGCTGGCGCAAATGTTCAGCGGGATCGAGCAGATCGCATAAATGAACGTGTTTTTGACTGCAGTCCAGAAGAGATGATCCTTGCCCAGCATATCGGTAAAATTTCTAGCGCCGACAAATTTTGCCGGTTGCAGCACGTTGTAATCTGTGAAGCTGTAGTAAAGCGAGGCCAGCAAAGGGTAGATTATGAAAAGTAAAAAGCCGATCAGCCACGGTGAGACAAAGATCAAACCGTTGATTAGATCATGGCGCACCGCTCGACTCCAGCGTCGGCTACGGCTGCGCGGCTTGGTGATGCGCGTTGGTGAGACGAGTTCAGTCATAAGTGGTCCTTTTTAAAAAACAACAGCGGATGCAAACCGCAACCACTCAACGTTTTTCTTGCCAAAATGCCAGAAGAAACTGTTTTTATTGCGCCGTTTCCGCCATCGATCCAAATAATGTGCTACGTGTCGCTTATATTATCTGTTCCTGTTCTCGTCCTCTAATCCCTACTCCCCTACTCCTTTATTCTTTCACCGCGGCCATCTGTTCGGCAAAAACAATTCCTTCTTGCCAACCGTCGCCGCCATCCTCGTAATCCCACCAGACCGAGAGCACGGCCTGGGCGACGTTCCAGCCCCGAATGCGCGCTCGATCTAGCTGTAATTCTGCGGCTAACTGATCAATACGCCGCGTGGTAAATTGCACCAGATCCTCGCGCTTCTCCACGTCAAACGGGTTGCGCAACAGCGCGCCAGTCTCATAAGCCGGTTCGCCGACCAACCCTTTGGGGTCAATCGCCAGCCAAGGCTCGCGTGTAGCGCTCAAAATATTGTAATGGTGCAAATCGCCGTGGAGCAGCATTGGTTTGCCCATTGATGGGATTAATGCCGCAAAGAGTCGTTCGGCTTCCTCAACCAACTTAACTGGAAATGGCCCCGTGCCGCCGGCGAAGGTTTTGCGCAAACGCGCCAAGCCCTGCGACCACTTAGCTACGGTGGGGAAATTATGTTGGGCGGGGGCAGGTCGCCATAACTGACGCATCACCTGGGCAGCAATCGAAGTGGCTTGCTCGTCGTCGGTGATGCTGGCGAGCATAACACCCGGCCTGAGGTGCTCTAGCAGCAAAGCACCTTGGTCTTGGTCAAAATCCAATAGCCGACAGATGCCGCGCCCGTCGTAGAGGCGCAATGCGTTCAGTTCGGTGCTCGCTTCCGCATTCGGCACACTTAGCTTTAAGATCGCTTCCACCCCATCGGCCTGCACCACGGGCGCGACATAATTGTAGGATAAACTGGGAAAGTGCGGCTTGATCGTCAGTGACCAGCGTCGCCCACATTCATCCAGAACCGCAGGCAACCGCTTAAGCCACTCGTCACCCGCTTCACCAAAA
>JBBREZ010000519.1:0-4815 GCA_038225095.1 Caldilineales bacterium | reverse complement strand
ATTGCCCTAGGTAATGACTATTCCTTCGTTGCCTATTATGCTTTTCTCTGCATAGCGAATCGCCATTGCTGGGCTATTCCAACCAAAGTGCCGCATCATTTTATCAATTGGGTTATGCTTGATAACCTCAGTCTCGGCTGTATGGCGTAAATCATGGGGTGATAGGTTAGCAACCCCGAAACGCTCACCAATCTCTTGAATCCGCTTATTAATAGCCCTTTCACTCATACCGGTTTCTAAAAGCTTCCCCGATTTGTTAGACCCTTTCACTCAGGTGAATGCAAAGAATAAAGTATCCGTCAGAAATATGCTAAACTACTCTCCACGAAGGAGAGAGCAATGGAACTAAGCGAAGCAGTCAAAGTAACGCTCAACGAAACGCAAGCGAGTCTGAGTGGCTACGCCCGGCGCCAATTCCAAACTGTATCATAAGGGTGTTCGTCTCTCACAAAAAGCCATGACCACTCTGGAACATCGTTTCGAACGTCACCTTACTTTGAAAAAATACTTTGTTCTGATCCAACCCCGATCCGGGTAATTATTTCTTTGCTTTCGCCTAAGTCTTTGGCCGGTAAAACCTGATTATCCGTTCGTTCAAATCTACGGATCATGAGTACAACCAGAATGATTTTGATTGTCTTTAGATCATTCATTGTGTACCCCCCATAGCGCCGGGTTTGTGATCGGCGTGTGGTGTACTTGCACCGCTTTGCGGGTGTTCTCCGGGCCCGCTTGGCTGTTTTTCTAACCATTGCATACTACCCTCCAAAAATGATTTATGGATAGGCAAAAAAAGCCCATCATGCGGTTTAATTGATCCGCTGATGGGCTTAAGCTACAATGAGCGCATAAGTGCTTTCTTAACCCTTGCACCAATGTAAACTATCCGGTCTTTGCGCCCTTTTCCCTGGCAAATGACAACATTACCCGTTTCAATATCGATGTCACCGCCATTTAGATTAATAAATTCGGTGGCCCTGGTGCCGGTATCCAACATGAATAAAAGAATCGCTTCATCTCGTCTACTTTTGCAAGCAGCCAAAAGCTTTTGCGCGTCATCTATAGAAAACGCAGGCAAAATTTGTTTATCAACTTTGGGGATAGAAACCCTGCGCATGGGTGAATCTGCCAACAGTTCTTCACTAACACAGAAATTAAAGAAAGCTTTGAGTGCTCTGGCTATACCGTTGACGGTATAACTGGATAGATTACGATCTTGCAAACTTATCAGATAGGCGCGGAGGATCGTAGGGGTAATATCAGCAAGATAGGGCTTATCCTGCGTCTCACACAATTTAATAAACGGTTCTATGCGGTCTTTGTAGGTGCCAAGCGTAGATTTGGTAACTCTACGCGCTTGCGCATCCAGCCGATACACTTTGTATGCGTCTGTAATTTTTGGAGACTGTTGCTGTGGCATAAAAAAGCACCCCTAGACATGTGATTATGATCACAATATCTAGGGGTGCTTTGACAAACAATGGCTATATACAGTATTTAGATGAACCCCCTGGGACTCGAACCCAGAACCCACGGCTTAAAAGGCCGTTGCTCTACCATTGAGCTAGGAGTCCATGCAACTATTGATAATAGTAACACAGTTGTTGCGGGCAAGCAAAAATCGCTTGCTTTAGCAAATATTGAAGTAGGCATAAAGCAGCTGGGTTCCCGGCGTGTGCCCCAGCACGCGCAAGGCACTATCCGGCCAGAATAGTGCGATGAGCAGTAAGATGATAAACAAGCATAACAGCAGCGCGAGTTTCCAGCGGTCAAGTCGCCGGTCAAGATAAGGCGGACGTCGTGAAGGGTCAAGGTTCATCGGAGTAGATTGCTGTTTTTCTGTTTTGCATTCGCCAGCTGGGTTGCTTGCCTGAGCCAGCTGGCGAAATTGAATTCATTACCGATAGCCGGCGTCGGTAGAATGACCGTAAGTTCCGCTGAGGAAGCAGCCGCCAGTTGCTCATAGGTACAAATGCCGGCGCGATAGAGAACATCAGCGTAGGCTGGGCCAATACCATCCACTCGGCTCAAATCATCAGGCACGGGTCCCTCATACACAGCGTCCAGCCGGTTAAACGTAGTGGCTAGTTCCTGAGCCTGCATTTTCCAATCGTCTGGCCTGGCGTTTGGTTTCGCCTTGGTTAGGCTGCGCAACGTTTCAACATCGCTGTTCGCCACTTGTTGCCAGGTGTAAATATGGGCCGCATACAGCCGATGTTTATAGGCCTCGCCAATGCCTTGAATTTTGGTCAGATCATCCGGATGACCAGTCGAGCGGGCGAGGGGGGGGACAATGGATGGTGCAACAGCAGCCGCTGGGGCTTCAGGCTTGACGAGAGGCGGCGAAGGCGGCGCGCACGATTCGTGGGCTGGCTTGGATGCTCGCGTAACTTCGGCAGAGGCTAAGGCGAGGTTTGCCGTGCTGTTTTGGCAATCGACCTGTACTGGTGGTTCAGAAAGCGGTATACCTTGGACCGGTGGAGCGCCATCTGACACCGCTTGTTCCGTTTCATCGGTTCGGTTTGGCGTCCAAACGCGTTCAGCCGACATGGATGTCGGCTGTGGGGCCGCAGCATTTTGTTTATTATGCTCCGGCTGCGCAAGCACGCCAGCAGGCGTTGTTGGCGATGGTTGGCGCACAGATGATGACGCAGTGGTAAATTGGTGATTATTCGGGATAGTCTGGGTAACCGGTTCTTTTTCGCTTTCTAAAAATACACCAGAACTGCGATAGGCAGGTGTTTCCCACGGCATGGGCTCGCTGGCAGACTGGTAGGCGGTGGCGGTATCAATTGTCTGTTCGCGCCAGACGCCAGCAGAATTGTCTACTTCATTCCGCCCAACAGACGCGCCAACATCTGCCCGCCAGCGCAACCGTTGACCGCGATAGTAGAGCCATTCCCAAAGTGTGGAAACTGTGAAACCAAGCACAAAACCAGCTAACACGTACCACAAGATGCCTATCTGCATAGGACCTAAACTTTCACGCTTGCCCCTGGTGCAATTGCCCCGCGCTGTACTTCTGGAGCAGTTTACTTTGTAAAACGCGCTGAGTTAATTGTCAATTATGATACACGTTCGCCACGCGCCTGTCAATGTAAAGCGTTAATGGCTTGGCGACGCTGACGCGCCGCCTCAAAAAGCATGATCGCCCCGGCAATCCCCGCATTTAAAGATTCAACCTTGCCCTGCATTGGGATCGCAATCGGCTGAGCGCTGGCCCGTGCTTGGGGGCTGGCGCCCTCGGCTTCGCCGCCGACAATTAACACAACCGGCAAGCGCCAATCCACTTGATCATACTCGGTGGGAGCGTCCGCCTGGGCGAGATAGCACTGTTGCTCTGGGGTAAACCAACTTTGCACGGCGGGCCAATCTGCACAAACTCGCAACGGCAAGCGAAAATGCGCCCCCATTCCCGCGCGTACTACTTTATCGTTAAATGGATCAACCGTCTCTGCACCGAACAGCACTAAGTCCACACCGGCTGCTTCGGCACTGCGCAAGAGCGTGCCGGCATTGCCTGGATCGCGCACTTGATCTAATAGCAGCGTAAAAGTGGGACGGAGCGGGACGGGCAAGTGGGGCAGCGGGACAACGGCCGCCAGCCCTTGCGGTGTCACGGTCTCGGATAGGGTGGCAAAGAGATTGGCAGGACAAGCCAGACACTCAACGCCGGCAGCTTGCAACTGATCTAAAAGACGCAGGGCAGACTGATTCGTCTGCATTGTTTCCGGCACAAAAAATACTAGTTCAGGCCAGACGCCGCTCTGCACAGCATCATCTATCAAACGCATGCCTTCCAAGAGTAAACGCCCCATGTGCTGGCGCTGACGCCGGTTTTGCAGCTTGCGCGCTTCTTTAAGCCGAGAATTGTTTGGGCTGGTCATCATGGTGGTGTACGTTCAAGCTGGGCGTATGGAAGCAAAGCTGAGACCGCTTACGGCTTGATCCTTGCGCCCAGTAAATAGACACGGCAGGAGCCAGAAGACCCCCGCCGCGTTATGTCTGCCAGACAAGTGTTCGAGTTTCACGCTGATGTGCTCAGCCTATGCTGGACGTCAGCTTATTTGCGCCTTGGCCAGGTTAGTCAATTTGCCAAACGTTGCTGCATCGTGCACGGCCAAATGGGCGAGCACTTTGCGATCAACCTGGACATTGGCCAGTTTCAAGCCGTGGACGAGCTTACTGTAACTGAGGCCATTCAACCGCGACGCAGCGTTGATACGCGCAATCCATAAACTGCGGAAGTCGCGCTTACGGTTACGGCGATCACGATACGCATAAAAAAGCGACTTTAGCATGGCTTCGTTAGCTCGGCGAAAGAGCCGATGCCGTGAGCCAAATTGTCCTTTAGTAAATTTTAAAACTTTTTTGTGCCGCTTGTGGGCATAGACCTTAGGTCTTGAGCGTGGCATTTTAAATTTTCCTTTCCGTGATGGCGAAACCCATGCCGATAGGTTTACTTTGATAGCCGGTCACGTGCTGGTATGAAAAAACACGAAATAGAGTGGGCATAAACCCACGCTACCGATTACATGACACATTACTTGCGGGCAGCTTTACCAGCTACCGTCTTTACCAATTTCACAATTGATTTCACCGTACTCGACACTGGGTGTCTGAGATCGCTGTTCAAGTTGCTGCGATTCTTGGCGCGGAAGTGGTTATGGCCAGCCTTCATGCGCATCACCTTGCCACCTTTGGAAAGGCGCAGGCGCTTCGCTGTCCCTTTGTGTGTTTTTAACTTTGGCATCTTGGCCTCCTTAGCAATTCGAAAACAAACCTGGCTTCGTCTGGCAGACATACAAAAACGGG
>JBBREZ010000518.1:0-4819 GCA_038225095.1 Caldilineales bacterium | reverse complement strand
GCCAGCTCTTTCCTTCCCGCACATGCCCATGCCGGCTCCAAAACTGTCGTAAGGCTCCGCACAGGCGCAAGGCGCTCGTCCCGTCACCTGTGGCAAGCGCCCAGGTTAACGCAGCGCGCAGATTGTTATGTTCGGTCTCTAGACGTTCTAACCAGTCTATCACCTGCGAACCATGGTAGGCCGATTCAGCAGTCTCAACGAATTGCACGTAGTAGGCAGTATGTTGCCGTTGCATGTTCTCGGCTTCTTGATTGATCGTCAATTGTTCACGCGCATATGCGCGCAGCGTTTCCAAGAGCAGAAAGCGACGTTCCACGGCCACGTTGGGGTTGTCGAAGGATGGGGGGTCGTCAGGGGATGGGCGTGCCGCTACTTGCACCAAACTTTTGTTGATTAACCCCTGTAACACCTCGGCATCAAAATCAAAGTGGGTCACAGCCGCCAAGGTAAACCCACCCACAAAGATGCCTAACGTCCGAAACAGGGCCTGCTCGCGTTCCCCCAATAAAGCATAGCTGGATTCAATGGCCTTACGCAACGTGCGATGACGATCCGGTGCGTCCCGTGCGCCATCCGCCAGTAAATCGAGCCCCTGCCCCTGCAAGCGAGTTAGCATGCTTTGCGGCGAGAACAGATCGATGCGCGCGGCAATCAATTCAATCGCTAACGGCAGACGGTCAAGCTGCGTACAGATCGCCTGGATCGTCGAAATGGTTGCGGCTGGCGGTTTAAACGTTGGATCAACGGCCTGCGCCTGCTGTACAAACAACGTCACCGCAAAGTTCAGGTCAAGCGGCGCTACGGGGAAGCGCTGCTCGGCGCGTAAATGTAAGCGCTCGCGGCTGGTGATCAGCAGGTGCAATCCTGGGCATTCTGCTAACAACGTTGCTACCAATGGCGCAGCGGCGATGATCTGCTCGAAGTTGTCCAGCAATAACAAGAGTTCTTTACGGCGCAAATATTCGATCAAACGCGTCTGGGGTGGCTTCTGGCTGGCATCAGTGATCGCCAACGCCGCCAGGATGGCCGTTGCCACTTGTTCTGGATCAGTGATGGCCGCCAATGGCACAAAGCAAGCGCCATCACTGTAGCCGTGTTGCAACTGCTCGGCGACTTCTAAGCCAAGCCGCGTCTTGCCAATGCCCGGTGGACCGACAAGCGTTAACAACCGGCCGCGGTGACCCAGCAGACGATTGCAGAGCAGCTTGACTTCCTGATCACGGCCAATGAGGGTGGTGGGTGGCGCGGGCAGGTGATTGACCTGTTCGATGACCGTTTCTGTCAGCACAGTGCGAATTTCACGGGTCAGCGTAAGCGTGGCCGGTGGCAGATCTCCGCGCACCGCCACGGCCAATTCGAGCAGGCGGGTCGCTAAATGCGTTTCTGTTTGCAAACCTAACGCTGGGGCAAAGTGTTGCACAATCGCATGGACATCCGGCTGGCGACTGTTCTGTTCCAGGCTAGAAATAAAAGAGACACTGTAGCCGACGGCGGCGGCCAGATCGCCTTGGGTCATGTGGGCGCGGCGGCGCAACTGGCGCAGCAGTGCGCCAAAGGTAACGGTCGAGGGTGAGGACATCAGTTACTCCAATCAAGGGTAGAGCTAGTAGAACACGCCAATCGACAGCGTATCTATCATTTTCCCGTAGGTGCGGTTGCTAACCGCACAGTTTGTGTCAACCGGCCAAGTGTGGTTAGCAACCGCACCTACCATTGGGCGACCTTGATTTGGTTTGTCTATCAGTCGATGGCGCAAAGAGAGCGGGCTGCACTGATAGCACCGCCGTTACTCCCCCTATCTCTAGGCAGGTACGGCCCCAGCCAGTTCGATTGGTTCGCCCACCGTCCAGGCATGGACGATAACCGGGTCTAAATCGATATGGTTGGGCCAGCAAAGTGTGCCGTGGTCTACAAAAACTTGCTGGAAGAATTCACGTTGGGCAAGCGGGGCAAAGTAACCGGTTAGCGGCAAATGTTTGGGTAAGTGCAAATAGCCTTTGTCGCCCGTGTTGAAGTGTATTTCAAGTACAAATTCTGGGTGTGCGCTTACCTGGACTACTTGTGGGATAGGTGCATGTTTAGTCATGGCGCGATCTCCTCCGGTGGTAGATACTGTTCTATGCGTTGCCAGTTTGCTTCAAGTTCGCGCTGGCGTTTGCGGGCCCAAGTGACAACTTTACGGCGCTCAACCCGATCCAGGTCACCGCGCAGGATGTCTGCGTTAGCGATAGCCATTTGGGCTTCTAGCCCACGTACCCGAACGTGAAAATGGGGTGGGTTATGATCGGGTACGTACATGTAGATTTGGATGCCATCAAACTCACAGATGCAAGGCACGGTCTAGGCTACTCCGTTTGAGGTCAATGGCGATGGTCAAATTTTCTGACTCAATTGTGCTGTCTGCTGTTGCCTAATTCTATGTTGGATTGAATGAGGTGTCAAAGGGGATGTTATCCAATTCTGCGGAATTTTGTGTAATTCTGTGTAAAAAACGGCCCCATGTGACCCGCAAACGGTGTAGACTAGCGCCATGAACAAGCGCACCCGCCGGATCATCACCATCATAACTACCGAAACCTGGACGATTCGCTGGACAAGTGATCCGGCAGGCGCAGATGTCGAATCTGAAGTTGTATTACATCCTGTCGCTGACTACAACAAAAAGGAGCAGATAATCGAAAGCATGCCCAGTCCACCAACTAAGCCCGACCCGATTGATAGCGATGTAAATAGTTTTGATTTTCGATTTTATTCTGATGCACAGCCGGCTCCCTCATCGGCTGTGCAGAAAAAACTTGAGGAATCAACGATTGAGTAACAAGAAGGAAAATCAACATGAACACAGTTCCAAACCGTAGTTCTACACGACAACGCGTTTCACTAGTATGGCTATTAAGCAGCCTCGCCCTCGTTCTGACCCTGTTGGCTGGTTGTATGCCGATCCAGCGTCCGACCACATTCGAGGGGCTGTCCACGGGGCTGGATAATGCCAAGCAGGCCCGTATCCGCGTCGCGACTATGATCATGGGTGGTCCCAATGTGGATGTCTTTATCAATGGCCTGCCCGTGGTCAATGGCGGGAAAACGCGCCAGAATATGAAGACAGGTAAGTTTAGTGGGTGGATCTATGTCACCCCCGGCACCTATCTGGTCACGCTGGTACCACACGATGGGACGTTGGCCCAAGCCTTATTTGCGCCGGTGGCGGTCAACGCCGAAGCGGGGCATCACTATACGGTGGGGCAGACTGGACAACTGAAAGAGAAGAATGTCAAGCCAATCGTCGTCGATGAGACGGCCCTCTCAGTTGGCATCAAGGCCAAAGCTATCGAAAACATCACCATCGATATCAATAGTATGACGGGCGCAGACGGGATTGATGAGATAGCCATCGCCGATGGCCAGACAATGACAGAGAGCATAAAATATGGTCAGACCGCGGCGTACCGCTGTCCCGGCGACAATCCGCATTTTAAAAGCAGCGTGACCGGCAACCCCACTGCCATCCTTGGCGAAGGGGACGATAAGTGTGAACCAGCTATCAGTTCTATGGTCCTCTGGTTTGGTAATTATCCAGACAGCTTTGTGGGTGGTAGTTCGTCCCAGGGAACAAGCGAATTGCCTACACTCGACTTTCTGCGCGCGTTCAACAGCCATCAGGTGCGCTGGAATGGACATTTGATGACGTTCAACACCGTGTTGGCCGCGATTGAAAAGGCGGGCATGCATGATCTATTGGCGAACAGCGGCCCCTATCTCTTCTTGGCGCCCACCGATGAAGCGTTCGCTGCGCTGCCTAAAGCCCAACTGGATGCGCTGCTCAACGATCCGCAAGCGCTGACCACCCTGCTCAAGACGCAATTCGTCGAAGGTTATTATCCTTCAGGTAGCCTCTCTGGGCCGACCTTAGGCGAGGGCAACCGAGAACTCACCAATCTGTTGGGCCAGAAGCTCCTGATGGAAGGTGACAGCATCAATGGCCAGGATATAGGCGGGCCGAGCTACGCCGTCGCTAACGGTAACCGGATCGGTATGATCTACAAACTGATGCCGGTCAAGTAAAAGGGGAAATCAAATTTCATAGGAATCTGACTTCAGGGCGACAGTTTGTCACAATGACAAACTGTCGCCCTATAAGTATCTCATTTAGGGTAGCAAAATCTACTAACTCATCCCTTGCTGTTGCATACCAACATAAGTTCATCTCATAGTTCAATTGGCTCAAGCACCGGTTTTCGATTCCACGAATTGATATACTCCAGCGATTGGTGGCGGAAGTAGGTGTTGTACAGTTCGGCATAGTGACCACCGCGCGCCATCAGCGCTTCATGGTTGCCCTCCTCGATGATCGAGCCTTGACGCAGCACGATAATGCGGTCGGCCTGCTTGATCGTCGAGAGGCGATGGGCAATCACGATGGCGGTGCGTTGCGCCAGTACGACTTCCAAGCTTTCCTGAATTTGGGCCTCGGTCAACGGGTCAACGCTGGCGGTGGCTTCGTCCAAAATCAGGATCGATGGGTTTTGCAACAGGATGCGCGCCAGCGCCACCAGTTGGCGTTGGCCCATGGAAAGCGCATTCCCTTCCTCGCCCACCTCTGTTTCTAGACCACCAGATAGGGCGTCTAGCCAGTCGCCGCCACCGATCTGGCGAGCCACGGCTATCACTTCCGCATCATTCGCTTCTGGACAGGCGTAACGGATATTAGAGGCAACCGTGCCCGAAAAGAGAAAGGGCGTCTGCGGCACAATGCCCAGGTGACGACGGTAACTGTCCAGGTCAAACGAGCGAATATCTTTATCGTCGATCAGCAATTGAC
>JBBREZ010000517.1:0-4819 GCA_038225095.1 Caldilineales bacterium | reverse complement strand
TTAAATTTACCACAATTCTTGCAAGAAACAGCTTTTATCGACCGGATTCACGGCATTATTCCAGGGTGGCAATTACGTCGAATTGAAACTTCAGCCATTTCTAACAGTATAGGTTTCAAGGCTGATTTCTTTGGAGAAGTTCTGCATGTTTTGCGTCATCGTGCCGGATATACAGAGTATGTAACGACCCACGGTCAGATTCTCGGCACTAACGATGTACGTGATCGAAACGCAATTACTCGGTTGGCTGGCGGCTATATGAAATTACTTTTTCCTGATATGCAACTTTTCCATGAAGAGCTGGTTGAGCATTGTCTGCGACCTGCGGCGCGCTTGCGCCAATCAGTAAGGGATCAACTAGCAATCATCGATCCAGAGTTTAAACGGTTGGTAATCGATGTAAAGTGACAAACCTCATTCTAAACCATCACACCACTGCTGCCGACCCGACTAAATACGCTTGCCAAAGGGGGTCATGTCCTCGTTTTGAATCGCCTCCGTAGTAATTCCTCTAACGCTGGATTCGTCATTTTAATGCCAGGGTATCCACCAGATCAGTTCGTAGGTTTCGATCAGTTTGAGAATGCGTCTAAATTCTGCAAGTCAACCCATACCCACGACAAAAATCCGCCAATTGGCGGACGAAATCTCATTCCGTTGATGATAAAATTAGCCAGTGCAGCCTGCGCGCACTCACGCTTTCTCTAGCTTCCATCACCATCAATGCCGCCAGTAGAGGGATTTCATGCTCGCCAAAGTTCATAGTTGCGCCGTGATTGGGCTGGATGCCGAGCCGATCCATGTGGAGGTTGATATTGCCAGCGGGTTGGAACGGATCACGCTGGTCGGCCTGCCGGATACGGCTGTGCGCGAGAGCAGTGAACGCGTGCGCGCCGCCATCACCAACAGTGGCTTCTTTTTCCCCCAACACCGCCTCACCGTCAACCTGGCGCCGGCCGATTTACGCAAAGAAGGGCCAGCCTACGATTTGCCAATTGCGATTGGGATTCTGGCCGCCACGCGCCAGGTGCTGGCCGATTTGGACGATGCTTTGATGGTGGGTGAATTAAGTTTGGATGGTGGTGTGCGCCACATCAGCGGCGCCCTGTCGATGGCGACGGCCGCCAAGAGCGCTGGCTACCAACGGCTGTTCGTGCCAGCTGTGGATGCGCCCGAAGCGGCGCTGGTGGAAAATGTGGAAGTCTATCCGGTGGAATCGTTGGCGACGCTGGTCAATCATTTGACGGGGAAAACCTTGATCGCGCGCCTGGAGAATCAGTTGACGTTTGAGCAGCAGGTGGCGTTGACTTTTCCCGTCGGGTTTGAAGACGTGAAGGGCCAGGAATATACCAAACGCGCCCTGGAAATCGCCTGCGCTGGCGGCCATAATGTGCTCATGAAAGGATCACCAGGCGCAGGGAAAACCTTGTTGGCCCGCGCTTTACCCTCGATTATGCCGCGCCTTACCTTGGCTGAGGCCCTCGAAATTACACGCATCTATTCGGTGGCCGATGCGTTAGCCGCCCATGAGCCACTCGTGCGGACGCGGCCTTTTCGTGCGCCACATCATACGATCAGTCATGCGGGGTTAGTGGGCGGTGGCCGTTGGCCACGCCCTGGGGAAATCAGTATGGCACACCGGGGGATCCTTTTTCTCGACGAAGTGGCAGAGTTCGATTCGCGTAGCCTGGAAACATTACGCCAGCCCTTGGAAGATCGCGTGGTGACGATCAGTCGAGCGGCTGGCACGCTGACTTTCCCAGCCAATTTTATCCTAGTGGCGGCGCTCAATCCCTGCCCTTGTGGTTATTATGGCGACGACCAAAAGCAATGCACGTGCTCGGTGGGCATGGTGCAACGCTATCAAAAGCGCATCAGCGGCCCTTTAATGGACCGGATTGATATTCACGTTGAGGTGCGGCGGGTGCCATTTCAAAAACTGGCGAGCTTAGAAGCAAGTGAATCCTCGGCGAACATTCGCCAAAGAGTCGAGTTGGCCCGCCAAATTCAAGCGGCGCGTTTTGCCAATTGGCCGCAAACGGATGTGCTGGTCAACGGCGACATGGGACCGGCGGAGGTTCAGCAGTTCTGCGCGGTCGGTGAGCCAGGTAAACAGTTATTGCGCGCCGCCATGCAACAATTAAACTTGAGCGCACGCGCCTATCATCGTGTGCTCAAGTTGGCGCGCACCATCGCCGATTTGGCCGGGGAAGCCGAGATTCAAGTGACGCATTTGGCCGAGGCGTTACAATATCGACCGCGCGAAATGATGTAGCCAATTCCGGAGCCATTTCCTTCACTCATGTTACGCAGAAGATTTGACGGAGAGGCGCAGAGACGCAAAGGAAGGCGGGCACGCAATCGGCGGCGAAGGACGTTAGTGATTTATCCCTAGCTGAGAACGCCGTCAATCCGGGTGTCCCTTGGGCGCCCCTACCGCATGACTTACTTTACAGTGGGGTCAAATCATTTCACGTCCCACCTTTTTTGCGTTTCTTTGCGTCTTTGCGCCTCTGCGTCAGAATTTTCCTATCAGGTTGAGTAACGTCACTTATTTCAAATACCGAGACCAGCGCTGTTCTTCCCGTTGTAGCTTCGGATTCAGCGCCATTTCGATGCAGAAATCAGCCATCGCCTTGACCACCCACTCAAAATAATGCGGCGTCAGACTATTGACATCCATATCGGGCGCTGCGTTCATAAAGTCGATGGCGTACGGCACACCATCTTTGACGGCGAACTCGATACTGTTCATATCATAGCCGAGCGCCCGGTTAATCGTACGCGCATCATTGATGACGCGCTCACCTAGTTCCGGTGACAGATGGTCGTGTTCAATCAGATAACGGCGCTCGCCGGGATCATATTTGATCGGCATGATATTCTCTTGGCCGATGCAGACGCAACGCACAAATTGATCCCAGTGGATAAATTCTTGCAACACCATGCACAGGGTGCCGGTCTCGTCGTAGGCTTGCAGCAACTCTTCGAGCGTGTTCACCTTGTAGACGTTCTTCCAACCACCGCCCCAGGCATCTTTGAGGATCGCAGGTAGCCCCACATAATTGACAATGCTCAGCCAGTCGAGTGGGTATTCCAGGTTGCGCAGACTTTCGCTAACCACGCCTTCCACATATTCTTTCGAGGGTAGCACAAGCGTTTTGGGCGAAGCCAGCCCCAACGCGGTGATCAAGCTCGCGCCAAAAAACTTATCATCGGCGCTCCACCAGAAGGGGTTATTGATAATATAGGCGCCTTGCAGCATGGCATTCTTCAGATAGGTGCGATAATAGGGTACTTCATGGCTAATGCGGTCAATCAAGACGGCATACTCGCAGGGTTCATTCATGCGCGTGCCGCCCAGTTTGACATATTCTGCGATCACGCCAGCATCCCGCCGATTCACTTCTTCTAAAAACGCCGGTGGAAAGCTCCATTCGCGCCCAACGATCAGACCAATCTTTTTGATGTCGCCCATAGTTCCTCCCGTCGCTGATTGCACCTTTATCAGAGACGGTCTGAAAAGAATTCGTAGGTGCGGTTTGTAACCGCACGTTCTCGGTCATCCCCTGATTGTGCGGTTACAAACCGCACCTACAAAGTCCTTGATCCACCCTTTTCAGACCGTTTCTCAGAGAATTTACGATTGACGATTTTTGATTGACGAGGTTGGTTCGTTAATCAAAAATCGTCAATCTAATCATGTCCGCCAATATACGTCCTCACCATCTGCTGCCAATACGGCCAATCATGGCTCCAACCGTCCCATTCGCGCAAGGCGTGCCCGATCTGTTTGGCCCACAGCGCCTGGCTCAAAGCGCGATTGTTGGCAAGGTTGGGATCTGCCTTGCCGACAGCAAGGATAATGTCCAGACGGCGCAAAGCGTCCAACTGCTGGGCATCGCTCAGATTGGGCACGTAATGGCTGGGCGTGTTGAAATAGATATTCTCGTCGTAATAGCCGTCAAAAAAACCGCTCATGTCATACTTGCCGCTCAACGCTACCACCCGGCCAAACAACTGGGGATGGCGAAAGGCTATATTAAGTGCATGATACGCACCAAAACTGCACCCATGCGCGATCAAAAATGGGTTATTGTTCTTAGTGCGGCTTAACGGGAGCACTTCGTTGAGCACGTAGTCTTCATATTGCAAATGGCGGAACATGCGTCCGGCTGGGTGCGCCCACCGACAATAGAAACTCTCGGCATCGACGCTATCCACACAGTACAGTTGCAACCAGCCCTTTTCTAGAAAATCACCCAACGCCGCCACCATGCCGCGGTCTTCGTATTCGTAAAAACGGCCTTGGCTGGTGGGAAAAACCAACACGCGCGCCCCAGCATGGCCGTGGATCAATAACTCCATGTCGCGGTTGAGGCGCGGGCTATACCAGCGGTGATATTCTCGATGCATTGATTGATACCCAGTCGAATGATTAATTGTGAATTGTTCAGCCCTCGTGTAGACAGGTAAACAGGTAATACACCCTGCATTCCTGTTTACGTCCCATCTACGGATGGGCGTTTACCTGTGCAGTGCTAGACCTGAATCGTTGCAATAATTAATTATTCAACTCTACGGCGGGAATGCTTGCTTTAGCTATGGGGCCCAGAGGGCGCCCCGATAGCCGCACGGCGAGTACGCCGTGGAACGCCGAGCTCGTCCGTCCATAATGTTTCACGGATAATTCAGATTTGACGATTCTGTGAAGATATGGTATACTTTGCTTATGCAGCAGATGATTACAGCCAAGTTGAAATTGAATCCAACACAGGATCAACTGGTTGCTCTGCGCTTGACGCAGATCGCCTATCGC
>JBBREZ010000516.1:0-4842 GCA_038225095.1 Caldilineales bacterium | reverse complement strand
ATCATATTCTGACCCAAGATCATGGCTTCTTGACCGGCTCGTCCACGGGCGAACTGGTGGCGCGCCTGACCAGCGATATTGAGAGCGTCAACGCAATGCTGTCCAGCAGCGTAGTGGTGATTCTAGTGGAAGGCGTGACGCTCGTCGTGATTGTGGTGGTGATGTTTGTGACGAATTGGCGGCTGGCGATCCTCGCCTTGGCCGTTCTGCCGCTCGTTTCGCTCGTCACTCGCTACTTTCGGCAGCGCATTCGTAACTCTTCCAGCGGCGAACGTTCGGCGCTGGCGCGCATCAGCGCCTTTATGAGCGAACACCTGCATGGCATGACAATCGTGCAGCTTTTTGGTCACGAAGCGGAGAGTGAAGAAGAATTTGATATTTATAATAATCGCTACCGGGATGCGCTGATTGTGCTGCGTCGTCACAGTGCTGTTTTCCTTTCGGTGCAGGAAATTTTGGCTGCCTTTGGCCTGGGTTTAATCTTATATGGTGGCGGGCGGGGTGTCTTGGCTGGCTGGGCGACGTTGGGTACGTTGGTGGCTTTTACGCAATACACCGATCGCGCGTTTCAACCAGTCTTGAACTTGTCGCAGGAATATAATACAATTCAGATCGCTTTGGGGGCCGCCGAACGCATCTATCGCATGTTGCAACGCACCTCGGTCGTGCAGCAGCCCGCCCACCCGACACCGTTGTTGTCCGTGCGTGGCGATATCGAATTTCGCGATGTTCACTTTTTCTACAATCCCGACGAACCGGTGCTGCGCGGTGTTTCGTTGCACATTCCCGCTGGCCAGTCGGTTGCGATTGTCGGCGCCACCGGGGCCGGCAAATCAAGTTTGGTCAGCCTGTTGGCCCGCTATTATGACCCGCGGCAGGGCCAAGTGTTGCTCGATGGCATTGACATTCGCCAATTGAGTTTGGACGATCTACGCCGCGCAGTCACAGTCGTGCCGCAAGACGCCGTCACGCTGGCGGGCACCATTCGCCATAATATCGCGCTTTTTCGCACCGATGTGAACGACGAACAGGTTCGGCAAGCGGCGGAGTTTAGCAATGCCGCCCGTTTTATTGAGCAATTGCCCGGTGGCTATGATTTTGAAGTGTTGCCAGGCGGCGCCAATCTGTCGCAAGGCCAACGGCAATTGCTGGCGCTGGCGCGGGCGTTGGCTTTGAGCCCTGATGCCGTCCTCGTGCTCGATGAAGCGACGAGCAGCATTGACACGGAAACCGAAGCGCTGATCCAAGACGCGCTAGCCCGCATCCTCCGCACACGCACCAGTATGGTCATCGCCCACCGCCTGAGCACCGTGCGCGGCGCCGACCGCATTATTGTCATGGAGCGCGGTAAGATTGTGGAAGACGGCGATCATGCGTCACTGCTGGCGCTCAATGGTTATTATGCCCGGCTGTGTCATCACCAGTTTGCCGGGACGCAGAGCAAGCATCAGATTTAAGCCGAATCAGTAAGCGCCAAATCTCAACTTGAGATTTGGCGCTTACTTTACGCAATCGATTGCAGAGACGATTACTTATGGCGCGTACGGGTGCTGGGCTTTACAGGCTGTACGCTACTTATTCAGCTTTTGCCGTAAATTGCAATTCAAGTTGAACTTCATCCGTCACATCGGCAACGCTCGGCACGTTGGGGATCTTCAGGCCAAAATCGGAACGGAGCACCTGCGTCTTGGCCAAACCACTGAGTTCATTGGCCGATATCGCTTTGACATTCGTTGCAAAGACCACAGGTTTGGTGACGCCACTGACGGTCAGATCCCCACTGATCTTGATATCGAAAGCATCACCCGCCTTGGCTGTTTTGGGCAATCCTTCAATGCTCTTCGGGGTAAAAACAATGTAACGATATTCATCCTTAGACGTTTGTAAAACAAAGCGGCGGATGGAGCGATTGCGCATGTCGCTATCGGTATGAAAATCGCGGGCATCAATTTGGAGGGTGCTGATCGTGGTCTTCGTTGGGTCGGCCAAATCAATCGCAATCGTGCCCGTAATCAAAGATGTGACGCCAACCACGGTCTTGGCTGAGCCCAACAGCACTTCATTGACGGTGAAGCGCGCTTCAGACTTACTTTGGTCGATGGTGAACACGCGCATTTTGGCACTGGCATTGGCCGTTTGTGTTGTAGTCTTTGCCGTCGTTGCGGCTACCGTTGTGGTTGGCACAGTAGCGGCGGCTGGCGTATTCGTTGGCGCGGCTGGTGCTGCCACTTGGTCCGATGTGCCACCGCAAGCCCAGAGGACAGCCGCTGCGACGAGCATGACGGCGAGCAGGGAAAGAATTTTCGACTTTAATCTTGTTGACATAGTTATTTCCTTATCGCATACAGTAAATAGAATGCAGAATAGACTCTACTTTGAATTATACCAGGATGGGCGCTAATGGCGGCGAGCACAAACTCAATCCAGGTTTAATCTTCCACACAGCAACACTCGATTGCCATCATGGCTCAGGCTGGTATAGACGAGCATCTGGTTGTAATCCACCACTTGACTGACCGCGGCCCCATCGGCTTCTAACCAGGTGATAAAGTGGATATTGGGCGCTATCGCCACACTATCGTAGGTTTCGATGGCCGAACGCCCTTGTTCGGGCCCAGCGATTGCTTTCCAGTGCAGCGTATGTTCGTTGGCAAACGCAACCAGCAACGTTACACCATTTTCATAGCTATACTGGAAACGATGTCCCGCTGGTTGCGTGATTGTTGCCATACAATTCTCCCTCCACTCCTTCGATTTTTGATTGACGAAATGATCTCATCAGCGAAGTCACTTCGTCAATCGTCAATCTACTTGGCCCCATCGGCGGCGGTCAAATTCGTCAGCATCCACACGGTGACGGCCCAAGCGACGACGTGCAGCACCATTAAGGCAATGCTGTTCGGCCAGCTTGCGCCCGGCATGGATGAGCGCGCCCAAAGTGCGTCTGGAATTAAAGAAATCACTAGCACAATCAGGGCAATGCGCTGATAGAGCTTGATTGGATTGGCGGCAAAGCGCGCCACAAGCGCAAAAACCAATACTGCGCCGATGACCAAAACCGCCGTAAAGACAACTGATATACCTAAAACGCTAAGTTGCATGGCGTTGCTGGCTTGGGGTAACAAAGCCAGGATGATAAAACGCACGATCTGGACGGCCACCACCGCGGCCACCACGGTGAGTGGGCCGACCCAAAGCAGCCGGCGCAGTTGAATGGACGGGCTAGTGCGGGATACAGCAGCGTTATTGAGTGAAGCGGTTGAGCTTGACATAGATTCTCCTTAGTTGCTTATAGGGCATTAAATGGAGGAACAATTTTAATTTTATTAACAGACCGCATGAGATAAATGCGCAAGTCGCTGGTTTTATCCCCGGTCAAGCTCATTCTAATCGCCTGGCGTTATCTGGGCGTGAGCAAAACGTGAACGTCCCTAGTGTTGGTCGAAGCAAATCCTAATCGGCAAATCATTTACCACGTTCGCTCTTGCAACATGGCTTGAATCGCCGCCTTGGGCACGGGCAACTCATCAATGTGATCTTCTAACCACCGGGAAAAGTCATGTTCAATCGGGTCTTCCCAACGCGTGTCGATCTGGCCCGGCGTATAGATGCCTTCACTCAACCGTTGCTTGCCGAAGCGATCGCGCAACTGGACGAGTTCTGAAGTCTTTACCACTTTTTCGACGAGATGCGCGGGCATGAAGACCACGCCATCTTGCCGGCCCAACACTACATCGCCGGGCATTACCGTCACCTGACCGATGCGCACCGGACAGTTAACGCCCAGCAGCATGATCGTGGGTGACGCATAGGTGGGATGCCAGCCGCGCACAAAACTAGTAAAGCCGGGCAATTCCTGGATGCCGTCCAGATCGCGCACGGCGGCATCATGCACGACCCCGTTGCCCGATTTGGCATAAATCGATGTGGCCAGGTTATCACCAATAATCGGCCCTTGCTCGATCTTGCCATAAACATCGGCCACATACACATCGCCTGGCACCAACATGTCGATCGGCCATGAGATCTGATCGCCGATGCAGCCCGCCTGCGCCCCTTTTTCTTCCATAATCTGGCGCAGCTCTGGGCGGCGCGGCATATACATGGCCGTCAGCGCGCGCCCGGCCAACACCTGGCCTGGATGTGTGCAAAGCCAGTTACCTTCATACTGGTGGTGATAACCCTCATTACGCAGGACGCCCCACGCTTCGGTGATGGTGACTTTGCGCACGCGCTCGATCAAGGCATCCGCTACCTTAGGGCGACCGTCGTCAAAGCGCTCGCCGGTCCAGGCGCGTGTATAGTCAATAATCTCTGCTGCGGTCAGGTTGAGCGGACAGAATTTTTCCATGCTCGTGCGTCTCCTTTTGAATTACGTTGGGCTTGAAAATAACAGTGGATAAAGAGTGCAAAGCGCGCTTGCCGGTCCAGACAGTGCTCGCCGCTTTCCATGCGTGATCGGCGCACGCCTGCCCGTATGATAGCGCTACTATTTTAAATTATTGGGCGTAGCGCTACAATAATTTGCGTATCCGTCTGTGATATACTAGGCACATGATCATCTGCTCACTTATAGAGCAACCACTTTAAAGTGGCACAAAGGTGGCGTAGGCATACTCTAATGCGACTAGGGCGGCATTAGAGTATACTCCCTCTGCGCTTGTGCCAGGTTTATCTGTTTTCTCTATTAGACGGCGTATGGTTGCCTTTGGCGTTGCAACTACGGTAAGGTGCGCAAATGCCAGTTGCGGGATGTCATAATCTTTCAAAAGTGAGTAAATAGCATGCTTTCATTAATTGCCAGACATGGCTTCATCACGATTTTTGTTGCCATCATCCTAG
>JBBREZ010000515.1:0-4852 GCA_038225095.1 Caldilineales bacterium | reverse complement strand
TAAATCGAGCTAGGGGTTTAGGGAAAGCTAGATTTAGGGAAAGCGAGATTTAATGAAATCTAGCAAGAATGATATAGTACCCCTCTGCAAATTGGAATGGACTTGGATTGTAACTGCATGGACTAGAATAATATCTAGAATAAGATTATGGTGTTTGTGTCACCCGCCGAAATTCAGCCTGTGGTCCGCATCGCTAATGATCATGATGTATGCCCAGGGCGAAGTTGGTCAAACCGGTGTATTCCTGATCTCCAACTGATCCTGCTGATCCAGGGCAACTATGAATACCTGGAGGAAGGTCAGGCACCACTAATCCTGGCCGCTGGTGAGGTATTGTTGATCGAGCCTGGTCGTTGGCATACGTTCCGTTCGGTGGATAAGCGCGATACTGGCTGGATAGCAGGCTTTCATTTCGAGTTTACCCCAGTGGGCGCTTGGGCTGCCAGCGATTATCGGCTCGCTGTCGCACCCGAGCGCGTTACCCGTGTGGGCGATGTTGCGTATCTGCAGGAGCGTTTCAAACGGTTAGCCCACGTTTATCGTAGCTATCAGCCCTATCGTGAGTTGCAGACCAGCGCGATTGCCCGCGAAATTATGTTGATCTTGATGGGCCATTGGCGGCAACCATCGGGGCCCGAACTCAGCCCGCGCATGCAAGCGATGATCAACTTTATTCGTGCCCATTTACGCGAGCCACTCACCCGGCAGGTGCTGGCTAAAGCTTTCTGTCTCTCGCCCGAGCATATCAACTTGTTGTTTCGCCAAGAATTAGGCATGACGCCTTCCGCCGTGATCAATCGCGAACGCGTGATGGTGGCCTATCGGCTGATCTATGAAAAAGCGCATTCGGTCAAAGAGGCTGCGTACGAAGTTGGGTACGCCGATCCGTTTTATTTTTCGCGTGTTTTCAAAACGATCTTTGGCATTCCACCGTCGCATATTGCGTAAATTAGACATGATTCGGAATAAGCAGATACCACCGGTAGACAGGTAAACAGGTAAACAGGTGATGCCTACCTGTCTACCTGTTTACCTGTATCCCATCTTTGTTATTTTCGATAATGTTTATTGTCTAACTGCCGTTCACGTTGCCCACGAATTTGGTTAAATTTGCATGAACTTGTCGATCTTCGTTCTCCCCGATTTGCTCTTGCTCACCTTGCGCCGTATGCGCAGTCGTCCGCAATTAACCTTGTTGGCTTTATTTGGGGTCGTGCTGGCGGTTGGCCTACTTTCCAGCGCCGGTTTTTTTGCGCAGGCTGTCGATCGCGTCATCGTTGCGCAGGAATTGGCTGAATTAAGTCAGACCACTGGCCGCCAACCCTTCGCCATGCGCGTTTACTTTTTCCCCAGCGCCCGTAAACCGGTTGGGTTGACGATGGCCGAAACGGTGGCACCCCATATGGCGGGCGCGCTGTCTGGCGAGATTGGCTTGCCGGTCAGCCGCCAAGGGTTAGTGGTGGAAAGTTCCGGTTTAATGTTGTTGCCCGGTGAAAATGATACGCGCTATGCTCAGGCGCGCAATTCAATTCTAGATTCAATTACGCTGGTCTACATGACTGATGTCGCCGACCAGATGACGATTGTGGCTGGCGAGTCGCTTCCGGCGGCAAAAATTTCAGCGGATGCCATGCTCGATGTTTGGATGCCAGCCAGTATGGCCGCGGAAATGGGCGTACTGCCAGGCGAAGAATTGCGGGTGGCGGTGAACCTGAGCCATTCACCCTACCGCATCCGCGTGCGTGGCTTGTGGCGCGCCAAAGATGCCAGCAACCCCTTCTGGTTCGGCAATCCAGACCAACAACTGAAGAAAGCTTTGCTGATACGCCGGGAAGATTACATCCGTTTTGCAGAGGCCATGCAACCGGCCAAAGCGGGCGTGGTCTCCTGGCTGATTAACTTGGATGATCGGATGCTCAACCCGGCGCAGGCCCGCGATTATGTCACCGGGTTTGACCGTGGCATGAAGATTGTCAATCAATTTTTACCTGGCGCCAAACTAGATAAGTCCGCCCTCGACCCGTTGGAAAAATTTGTCCAACGCCAGACCACGCTCACCTTTACCTTGCTAAGCTTTAATATCCCTAATTTAGGGTTCCTGCTTGCTTTTCTGCTGCTGCTCGCGATCATCAGAGCTGATTGGCAGCGGCGTGAAATCGCCGTTCTTGTCAGCCGCGGCATGGATATGCTGACTGTCCTCAGCTTGACCATTCTAGAGGAATTGTTACTCTATAGCATGGGCATCCCGCTTGGGATTCTTTTGGGCATGTGGCTGGCGCGTATGATGGGCTATACGGTCAGCTTTCTCAGCTTTGTCCAGCGCGAGCAATTGCCGGTTTCGTGGCAAGGTGTGCGCCCGTCGTTGATTGTCCTGGCGCTGGTGGTGGCCTTGTTGGCACGGCTGGGGCCGATCTTTCAAGCCGCACGGCACAGCGTGGTGACGCAAGAGCGCATCCAAGCGCGCCCCGCACATCCGCCTTGGTGGCAGCGTACTTATCTTGACTTTCTACTCCTGTTGCCCACCTATTATGCCTATCAGCAACTGGTACAGCGCGGCACGCTGGCGCATGGGGTAGCTAACAACCCAGATGCCCTGTTCCAAGACCCGTTGCTGATCCTGCTGCCGGCGCTGGTGATCTTTTGTGCGGCATTGTTGAGTATGCGGTTTTTTCTCCTCTTCATGCGCGTGTTGGATAAAGTGGCGCAATGGATGCCCTGGACAACGCTCCATCTGGCCTTGCGCCAACTGAGCCGGCAGGGCCACACCTATGTCAATCCACTTTTATTGGTGATGACCGCGCTGGCTTTGGGGGTTTATACCTGTTCGTTGGCTGCCAGCCTGGATCAGTGGTTGATAGACCGTATCTATTACAGCATTGGGGCCGATGTCTCGTTTCTGCCGCTCACCCAGATGGCCAGTACTGGCCAAGCTGGCAACGCGAATGCAGAAACCAGCACGGAAGGGCTGCCCACCGAAACGGAATTTGCTGAATTAGACGGCGTACGGGCCGTGGGGCGGGTCGGGCGCTATGGTGCGCGCATCGGTGCCAGTGACGTGGCAAGCAACGGGCAATTCTTAGGCGTTGACCGCGCCAGCTTTCCAGCCGTTGCCTGGTTTCGGCCTGATTTTGCCAACGAATCGTTGGGGTCATTGATGAATCGGTTGGCGCTGGATGAGCGTAACATTCTTGTCTCACAGAAATTTTTAACGCAAGGCCACTATCAAATGGGTGCCGAGATCCCGATCAGCATAGGACTGGACAAAGATGTTACGGTCAATGGGCTCTTTAAAATTGCGGGTGTCTACACTTATTTTCCAACCGTCTATCCTGACGCAATTTCTCCTGATGCGGAGGATGAAACCGCCGTCATCGGCAACTTGGAGTATCTGTTTTTGCTGGGCGGTGGCACGACTTTCCCGTATCACATCTGGTTGCGCACCGCTACTGCCCAATTTGCCCCGTTGTCTCCCGACCTGGCCGAAAAAACGTTGCTCAAAACCCTGGCAGCTACAGGCGTCAAGACGACTCAATGGCGTGATGCCCCGGCTCTGATTGCCAAGGAGCAAGCCCGTTTCGAACGCGTGGGGATCTTTGGCACCCTTTCGGTTGGCTTTTTGGCGGCGACGCTGATGGCCGTGTTGGCCCTGTTGATCTATAGTTATGCCGCGCTGCAAGAACGGCTCTATCAATTTGGGGTATTGCGGGCGATTGGTCTTTATCAACGTGAGGTGTTGGGCCAGGTGATTTTGGAATACGCGCTGCTGATCGCCTATGGCGCGCTCAGCGGTCAGTGGATCGGGGCGACGGCTGCCCAATTATTCGCCCCATTTTTGCGCGTTTCCAATGCGCTCGGCGTCGCGTTGCCGCCTTTGATCCCGATCATCCCCCAGGCTGCCATTATGAATCTGGTCTTGAGCTTTGCCGGGCTGATGATTGGTGTTGAAGTGTTGGTCATTGCCCACGCTATCTCGCATCGTCTTTTTGCCGCCCTACGCATTGGGTATCAAGCCTAGGCGTAGATGTAGTTGGAAAATCGTAAGAATTCCCCCAGAAAGGTAAAGACTGCTCGTTCCGTACGCTCCGCGTAGGAACGCAGTCCTGACGCTCTGTGTCGTGTGGTGCACCAGACTAGTGAGGCATACGCGGCAGAGCGACGCAG
Organism: Caldilineales bacterium; assembly: GCA_038225095.1. Taxonomy (GTDB): domain Bacteria; phylum Chloroflexota; class Anaerolineae; order Caldilineales; family Caldilineaceae; genus JAPLGZ01. The sequence continues at coordinate 691 of JBBREZ010000515.1, read as the reverse complement.
TCGTATGTACTTATCCGCGGCGTCCAGACGGCATTCCCACGCAGAGCGTGCGGAACGAGTAGCGCAGTTCCTTCTCCAAAGCTACTCGTACTAGTTGCGTAGAGCCAGGATAGTGTATAGTAGTAACCAGTTGTAGATGCAGAGTTAAAACGCATTTTTTTTATGCAAGATCGCTATGAGATCCGGCCCGTAGGTTTTGGCCTTCCAGGGATTGATCTCTAGAATTTCCAATATCTCTGTTTCGGTGCGTGGGGCGCGTTGGGCTAGTTCTAGCAGCGTGTTATTGTTAAAAATAATTTCGAGCGCCACGCCGCGGGCTTCGGCCACACGGCTACGCCAGCGCCGTAAGGCGTCGTAGCGGTCTAGTGCGGGTTTATCTAACGTTTGCTCGGGACGCAACTTAAACGCTGGCGGTGCTGGCAACGGACGGCGTTGGCCTTCCGCCAGCGTGTCGAGCAAGGCTTTGCCATAGCGCGCCCGTTGTTGCTCATTCCACCCAGTGATTTGTTGCAACTGGGCGGCGGTTCCTGGTTGTTGCACGGCTAGGGCGCCCAGAGTTTGATCGTTAAGAATCTTAAACGGTGGACAATTTTCACTTTGCGCCAACTGCTCGCGCCATTGCCAAAGTGCTTCGAGCACACCGGTAACTGCGCGAGGCATTTCGCGGGTGGTTTTCATTTGCCAAAATGAT
>JBBREZ010000514.1:0-4853 GCA_038225095.1 Caldilineales bacterium | reverse complement strand
GGAGGAGTTGGAGCGCACCAAACAGCGGTCGCGTGCAACGAATGCAGAATTTGATACGGCGCGCGAAGAGATGCGCGTCAGCAACGAAGAACTGCTCTCGATGAATGAGGAACTGAAATCGACAACCGAGGAGATGGAGACCGGCAAAGAAGAATTGCAGTCGATCAATGAAGAGCTCTTTACCACGAACGCCGAGTTAAAATTTAAGATTGCGGAGTTGGGGCGCGCCAACAGCGATCTCTTAAACCTGATGGCGGCGACCGACGTGGGCGTCATCTTCTTAGATCAAGGGTTGTGCATCAAACGCTTCACCCCGCCGGCTGCCACCCTCTTCCATCTAATCGACGCTGATCTGGGACGCCCTTTCGCCCCTTTCGCCCATCGCCTTCACCAACAAAATCTGCCGGGAGTAGCCGCGCACGTGTTGGAAACGCTAATCGGGGTGGAAGAGATCGAGCAAAATACCGAGGGCCGCTGGTACATCCTGCGCATCTTCCCTTACCGCACGGTGGCGAATATGGTCGAGGGCGTCGTGATCACCTTTGTTGATATTAGTGAATTAAAGCGCGCCGAACACGAACTAAAACTGCGCATCCAGCAGAGTGCGGTGGCCGAGTTGAGCCGGCAAGCGCTGCAAGGGGGCAATCTAGATTTGCTCTGGGCCGAAGTGGTGACGCGTATAGCCGCCATCCTGAATCTGGAGTTCAGTGAGGTGCTGGCCCTACAAGCAGACGGCAAGTATTGGCAACAGAAAGCCGGCGTCGGCTGGCCGGTGGACGCAACTGACGAGGCCAGCCTTGCGCTGAGCAGCGATGCGCAGCTTGCCTATACGCTGCGGGCAGGCAAGCCGGTGGTAGTGGAAAATTACCAGACGGAAACCCGCTTTCCGCAGGCGCCGCGGCTCATGGCCCAGGCCATCGTCAGCGGTATCAGTCTCGTCATTCCGGGACACGACGGCCCGTATGGGGTGTTGAGCGCGTATAGCCGGCAGTTCCATGCCTTTACTACCTACGAGATCGACTTCTTAGCGGCGGTGGTCAATTTGTTGGCGGTTACCCTGGCGCGCAAAGCGACGGAAGAGCAGGTGCATGCCAGCGAGGCTCGGCTGCAACAGGTCAATGTGACTTTGGAGCAGCGCGTGGAAGAGCGCACCGCCGAACTGGCGCGCAGCAACCGCGAACTAGACCAATTCGCCTACGTGGCCTCGCACGACCTCAAAGCGCCGCTGCGCGCCATCGATCACCTCGCCAATTTTATTACGACCGATGCGGTGGATATTCTGTCCACCGCTTCCCAGGGCCACCTGACTAAGCTGCGCGGCCGGATCAAACGCATGGAAAAGCTGCTCGATGACCTGTTGGCCTATTCGCGCGTTGGGCGACTTCAGCACGCAGCGGAAAGGGTGGACACGCGAGCGCTGGTGGCCGAGCTAATCGAGGAACTGGTGCTGCCCGCCGCGTTCACCATCCGCGTCGACGAATCCCTGCCCATCTTGGCGACGGCCCGCGTGCCGCTGGAGGTGGTGTTGCGCAACCTGATCAACAATGCGGTCAAGCATCATACGCGCCCCGACGGTCAGGTGTCGATTACGGCGCAGGCGCAGGGAGATTATGTCGAATTCTCGGTCGTTGATGATGGGCCAGGCATTGTCGAGCAATACCATACCCGCATCTTTGAACTGTTTCAGACCTTAAAACCACGCGATCAGGTCGAAGGCAGTGGGATGGGGCTGGCGATTGTCAAGAAAATTGTGGAAACCCAAGGGGGTAAGATTGGGGTCGAGTCTAGCGAAGGACACGGTGCGATTTTTCACTTTACCTGGTTAAGCCGATCACCAAAAATCTATAATGGGTCTGAAAAACGGGACACAGTTTTGGGTTGAAGCCAGTCCTATTCAGATCTCGCCAAGGCGCAATCAAAGAATAAAGTATCCAGTAGGTGCGTGCTTTTAGCCGCACAATTGGGGTATACGCAGAACGTGCGGCTAAAAGCACGCACCTACGAATGATTTTGTTCGGCAAACACTGGATACTTTTTGCATTGAAGTGGCCTAAGGCGCATGGATCAGCTTAAAACAGAATTGTCGCCTGCACTGTGCATCAAATTGTTAAAAAATCACTGCTTTCATTGCGCATTCTGCTTCAGTCGTAGCCTAAAAAGCGTTGAATCGTAAGGTTCAAAAGCCACAGGCTGGTGTAGACTATAAGGCAAACAGCTAGAGGAGAATGATCTGTGAAAACAATGTTCCGACTTTTTCTATTGATTACGCTGGTTGCTGGGGTGAGTTTGTTGGCCGAGCCTGTAAAATTAGTGTTAGGCCAACCGGATTTGATGCATTTGCCCTATCAATTTGCTGATGAAGTAGTTGTTTCCGGCTTAGATATCCCAACCGGTTTTGCCTTCTCGCCCGATGGCCGCATCTTTATTACCCAAAAAGATGGCGTGGTGCGCGTGGTCGATCGCGGCGTGTTACAGCCCGGCAACTTTATCGATCTGAGCGGCGAAGTCAACACGACCTCTGATCGTGGCTTGATGGGCGTCGCCGTCCATCCAAATTTTCCGACAACACCCTATGTCTATCTCTCGTATGTCTACGAACCACCCGAAGCCCATGCTTATAACCCGAAAGGGGCGCGCGTCTCGCGACTCTTGCGCGTGCAAGCTGATCCAAACAATTTGAATGTCGCGTTGCCGGGCAGCGGCGTGGTCTTGCTCGGTACGAATAGCATTTTTGCCAATATCGGCAACCCAGCCGAAGGCGACAAAAAACCTTTCACCTGTGTCAGCACCGATGGCGGCTTTGTGCGCGACTGTTTGCCGCTGGAAGGCACCAGTCACACTTTGAATTTTATGCGCTTTGGCCGCGATGGCGCGCTCTATGCGAGCAATGGCGACGGCATCAACTTTACGATTGAGAATGTACGCGCACAGAATCCAGATAGCTTGGCCGGCAAAATTTTACGGATCAACCCGCTGGATGGCAACGGCTACCCAGACAATCCATTTTGTGACGGTGATTTAGGCGACAATCGCTGCAAGGTGTATGCCCTGGGCCTGCGTAATCCTTTCCGTTTTGCCTTTCAGCCCACCAGTGGCGATCTGTATGTCGGCGAAGTGGGCAACAACACGTGGGAGGAGATCAGCCGCGGGCGGGCCGGTACGAATTTTGGCTGGCCTTGCTACGAAGGGCCGGATGTAGTCACTTCCTCGAATGCAACGTGCGACGAAGTCTTTAATGGGACACGGCCGGCTACACCTGCGATCTTTCAATATCGCCATGAAAATGGTCGTGGCGCAGCCATTGCTGGCGATTTCTATACGGGTTCATCCTATCCCGCCATCTATCGCAATGCTTTCTTTTTTGCCGACTACAATGTGGGCCAGATCAATTATCTGAGCACCGCAGGGGATGGCACGGTCAAGCTCAATGACTTCGCTTCCAACGTTTTGGGGCCCGTGCAGATCAGTCCTGGGCCAGAAGGCGATCTCTATGTGCTGAAAATCCAGGCTGGCGAACTTTCGCGCATTCGCTATGGGGGCAGTGCGGCTGATGCACAGGCGCAAACGCAAGCCGCCAGCGCCACTCCTGTCAGCAGCAACAAGCCCAAGGCGACGATTATGACCCCAACTGCGGCCACGCGTTATCGGATCGGCGATAAGGTCACGTTTAGCGGCAGGGGCAATGACGCCAGCGGCAATGCACTCCCAGCGGCCAATTTGCAATGGGACGCCGTGCTGCATCACCACGATCATATCCATTATGATTATTTTCATGGCAAAGGTTTCACCGGCAGCTTTGCCTACCAGGATCATGGCGACGACACCTACCTTGAACTTTGCTTGACCGTGACGGATGCTAGTAAACAGCAGGACAAGCAGTGCGTAAATGCGCGCGCTCAAGCAGTAACCTATACCTTTAATGCAACGCCCGCTGGCTTGCCTTTGATCTATGATGGCACGCGTTACACCACGCCGTTCAAGGTGATCAGCTATGTCAATGCCAAACGCCAGGTTGACGCGCCGCTCAATCCGCAAACCGGCGTGAGCTTTGGCCGTTGGTCGGATGACGGCGCGGCCACGCATGAGATTACGATGCAAGCCACTGACCAGACGCTGGCCGCAAATTATCTAGGGGCTACCGGTCAACCGTTGGCCACTGCCGGTGGCGATGTCAAAGCGGCCAAAGTTGTTAATGCAACGACCGTCCCTACGACGACCGCAGCGGCTGCGGCCCCTGCGCCATCAACCAGCGCCGTTGGCACGGGCAAGATTTTACGCGAATGGTGGACCGGCATCGATGGCAAAACAGTGGGTGATCTGACGAAAACCCCTAAATATCCCGATCACCCAACCGGCGCCGAGTTGATCACCAGCTTCGAAGGCCCAGCAAATTTTGCCAATGACTATGGCACGCGCATTCGCGGCTACGTCTACCCGCCCGTCACCGGCGACTACCGTTTCTGGATCGCCAGCGATGATAGTGGCCAACTCTGGCTGAGCACCGACGACAATCCCACCAATAAACAATTAATTGCCAGCGCGTCGCAATGGACTTTGTCGCGGCAATGGGACAAATATCCCGAACAGCAATCAGGCTTAATCACCTTGCAAGCTGGCAAACGTTACTACATCGAGGCTTTACACAAAGAGGCTGATCAAAAAGACAATTTGTCCGTGGCCTGGCAAATCCCCGCCCATGCGCCGGCTGTGATTGACGGCCTGTACCTTGCGCCGTTTAGCCCATAATCTCATACCCATTTCACCCACGGTAGCTTTCAGTTGTGAGTGCGTTGCACTGGTCACAGTAACTCAGTATCCGAAAGATCAGACTGACCAGTGCGCTGCACTCACCT
>JBBREZ010000513.1:0-4865 GCA_038225095.1 Caldilineales bacterium | reverse complement strand
GTTCTGGGGTTGGATGACACCTTGTGTGAGCATGTGGGTACGCTGTTTGAGTACGTGGATCGCCATTACAATCATGGCGAGGGTCAGTATCGACTGGCCCACAATCTGGTCACCAGCCATTACGTCAGCGGAGCGGGGCGTTTTCCCGTCGATGCCCTGCTCTATCGGCGTTATGAAGAGCTGACCGCGCCCCGTGGGCACCCGGCGAAGTTTGTCCAAAAGCACTTTCCCAGCGAAGAGATTCCCCCAAAAAAGCAGGCACTGGCAGCCTTGCATAAGCGCGTTGATCCTGTGCTGTTGACTGACCCAGAATTTTGTCAACGGCATGCGCAATTTCGCACCAAAATTACACTGGCGACGTTGTTGGTTCAACTAGCCACGGCTCATCAATTACCGTTTCAATGGGTGCTCTTTGACGGTTGGTACCTGGCCCCTGAGTTGATCGTCCGCCTACAAGCGCAAAAGAAAGACTGGATCAGCATCCTCAAACCCCATCGTAACCTCGAAACCCACAGCTTTGTCTTACGCGATGAAGCTGGGCAACCGATTTCGATCAGCGCGCCACACATCTCGGTGGCTGACTTGGTCAAGTTGATTCCCAAGTCGGCTTTCACACCGCTTAGCCTAGATGGGCAGACCTACTACACGTTTACCTTTACAGTGCGGCTCCCTTCGATTGGCAAAGTCCGGCTCGTCATCAGCTTTAATACCCCAGAACTCGACCAAAATTTCGTCGCTCTGGTCTCGAATCGACTCGATTGTACCGCCAAAGCATTGATTGCGACTTACTGGTTGCGTTGGCCCATCGAAACTTTTTATCAGGACAGTAAACAACTGCTTGGTCTGGATCAGTATCGCATGCGACTCGCCGAAGCCATTCAAAAACATTGGTCTCTGGTCTTCGTAGCCTACTCCTTCCTCCACCTCGATTGTCTGGCTGCTTCACTGCCAAAAAAGTCCGCGCTTCCCCTCAAATCCATTGGGGTGACCGCTCGTCTGCAAGCACAATGCTTAATTCAAGATCTCATTCTCTTTGCACATGATGCTTTACTCAAGGGTCAATCGGTTCAGCAGCTTTTTACTTTCCTTTTTGCAAAACAACACATTCTCGCCACCTGATTGTTCTTTTGTCAATTGCTCTATCACCTAAAATCACAACTATCGAGTAAGAACGTCAAATCGGGTGCATCACTCAAGTGAATGACAGGAAACACAGGCAGTTTTTCTGCGCACCTTTACGCCGCCGGCCACCCCTGGCGCAACATTGCCACCACCGCTTCGACACTTAGATCACTGTTGTCAATCTGCTGGTCATACAGCGTTAATGCGCGCTGCCATTCGTACAATAAACCCACTTCTTCGTCGGTCAAGAATTGGCCGCGATCGCGATTGCGTTGCAACACCGTCGTCAGCGTGGGCAAAAGTAGGACAATTCGATAGGCCAGCGTTGCCAACTCGGCCTGATAGACGCGCGCTGTTTCATCTGTGAGCACATCGAGCATGACGACATGAAATTCATTCGCGGCAAAGGTGCGCGCCAAACTGCACGCATTGCGCGCTCCGAGCGCAAGTTGCTGGCGGCCTGCTTCCCCACGCCACGGTGCAACGTGAGGCTGCACCACCATTGCGCGCAGCACGTCTACATCTAAGACCGCACAGCGCTCCAATTTTTTTGCCAGCAATGGGCCGATCGTTGTCTTACCTGCGGCTGGGGACCGGTTAGAATCAGGATCATGGTTTAATCCCAACCGGCTTCGATCCACTGGCGCGTTTCTGTTACGGCGGTTTGCCAGATCGCCAACATTTCGGCATCGGCGCGCTGATAGTAGCCGTTAAAATTACCGTCACCGATGAAGGCGCGCATCTCTTGTTCCACCAACCGCGTTTTGCCCGTGCGATCCGGTACAATTTTCTGCGCGCTGGGCATATCCACGCCGGGCAAGCGCGTCCACGGGAAATTTTCCATCCATGAGGCATGGCTGGCGATCGGATCAATCTGCTGCACTTTGGCCCACGTTTGTGGCGCGTGCCACCATTCGTGATATTTGACCTGCACACCAGGCTGCTCAGCCATCCACTCAATCGCAAAGGTGCTGGCAGGTGCGTTGCCGCCATGCCCGTTGACCAGCAAAATACGCCGAAAGCCACTGTGCGCCAGACTGTCTAAAATATCGCGCACAAGATGTAAATAAGTTGCCATGCGCACATTCACGGTGCCAGGATACGCGCCGAAATAAGGTGTAATCCCATAGGCCACTACCGGAAAGACCGGCACACCCAGCGGTTCGGCAGCTTCCACGGCCACACGCTCCGCCAAAATACTGTCCACGCTTAAACTCAAGTAGGCGTGTTGTTCGGTGCTGCCCAAGGGTACAATGGCCCGATCATCGTGCTTGAGATAGACCTCGACCTGCATCCAGTTCATATCGGTAATTTTCATGGTTGCTTCCTTTTGTGAGTTCGTTTTTACAGCGCATAGGCGCGAACTAATGATCCCTGGCCTACTTTTTACGTTTGCTTTTCGCCGCCAGATAATCGCTGTAGCCGCCCACGTATTCGACCAAGCGTCCATCGACCAATTCCACAATGTGATCGACGACGCGATCCAGAAAATAGCGGTCGTGCGAGATCACAAAGACGGTGCCTTCAAAGTCTTCCAGCGTATCTTCTAATACCTCGGCCGATGCAATATCCAGGTTATTCGTAGGCTCGTCGAGCAGCAGAAAATTGGCTTTGGTGAGCATTAACAGCGCCATTTGCAAACGGCTGCGCTCGCCGCCGGATAGCGCTGAGACCGGGCCGCGCACCTTTTCGTAATCGAAGAGGAATTTGCCCAAAAAACTGACGGTTTGACTTTCAGTGAGCTTCTCGGCCTGGCGCACGGTTTCGACCAGGCTGCGTTTATAGTCGAGCGTCTCATGCTCCTGCGCGTAATAGCCAATTTCGACGCTGGGACCTTTGGCGATCTTGCCACCACTGGGCGTATCTTGTTCGAGAATTAAGCGAAAAAGCACCGATTTACCCGCGCCATTCGGCCCGACCAAACCGATGCGTTCGCCGTGCCAGACTAGCAAATTTAGCCCAGCCAGCACAATCGTTTCATCGTTGCTGCTGGTGGCGGGAAAAATCTTGTCCAGATCGGTGATCTCCAGCACTTTATTGCTGCCGCGCCAGCCGCCCAGTTCCAAGCCCATGCGTCGGCGATCCACCTTGGGTTGTTCGATGCGGTCAATCTTTTCCAAGCGTTTGAGGATACTTTTGCCGCGGCGGATAAATTTGTTGTTGTCGTAGAGCCTGCCCCACGTCAAGAGCCGATTGGCCGATTCTTCCAGCCGTGTGATCTCTTTTTGTTGCGCCTGGAAAAGTTGCTGTTGGCGCAACTGATTCATGCGTTTTTCAAAGACATACTCCGAGTAATCGCCAGCGTAATGGAGCAGGCGACCATCCTCCATTTCGACAATTTCGTCTACCACCAGATCGAGCAGATAGCGATCATGCGAGACAATGATCGTCGCACCCTGATGCTCGTTGATCAACTTTTCGAGCAGGGCCTTGCCGGCCAAATCCAGATGATTGTCCGGTTCGTCCAGCAAGAGAATATCCGGCTGGGTGATCAGCAGTTTGGCCAGGCCCAGTAGCTTTTTTTGGCCGCCGCTGAGCGTGGCGATCGTCAAGTTCAAATCGGCGTCGCTGGTAAACCCGACACTTTGGAGGATGGCGCGCACGCGTCCTTCGTAACTTGCTCCACCCAGGTGGGTATACTCTTCTAGTAGGCGTGCCTGTTGTTCTAACACTTGCGCCAATTGAATTTCGTTGCCATAGACCGCCGGTTCGCCCAACCGATTTTCAACTTCGTTGAGTTTTCGCTCGACCTGGACCAATTCGGCTGACGCAGCCAACGCCGCTTGCAAGACGGTCTGTGTGGGTGTCAGGCGCGGTTCCTGCGGCAGATAGCCGAGTTTCAGATTGTTGGCGCGCACGACATAACCGGTGTCGCTGCTCAATTCGCCGGCAATCAGGCGCAGCAAGGTGCTTTTGCCGCAGCCGTTGGGTCCGATCAGGCCAACGCAGCGGTCGTTGTGGATTTCCCAGGCCAGTTCGCTAAAAATCGGCTGGGCGATATAGGTGACGCTGATGTGATCCAGGTTGATGGCAATCATAGGTTCGTTCTCGTATGATGGTCGGTTAGCCTTACAGGAAGCGTTGGTCGATATTCTAACCCGCTTGCGCGCTCTGTGCAATTCGTTGGACAAGGGCTGAGCTTGCTATAAGAGCCATTGATGGATTGTTTTGTTGTAGAATAGGGTGAAATACCTGCAATTAAGCCCGTGGCGATTTGATGGTTGGTTGGAGAGTGGACCGGATTATGCCGATTGTGCAATCGGCATAATCCGACTATAATGGCCAGGATTGCCTACTTGCTTTCACCCATTACAGCAAAATCCAAAGGAGAAAATTGTGACGACTGAAGACCAGAACGCCAAACCTGATTTTGATCGAGTGGCCCTCGGCGGCTTGATTGAGCATATTAAGGGCAAGCCGGAAGCGGGCAATACCGTATGGAAAGCCCAAACCCAGTGGCTGGGTGGCTTCAAAAGCCAGGCCCAGATTCGTAACTTTACGGTTGACATGGACGAACCGACGGCCCTTGGTGGTTCAAATACCGCACCTAACATGGTGGAAATGATCCTGGGCGCCTATGGCTGCTGCCTCACGACCGGTTACGCCGCCAACGCCGCGCTGCGTGGTATCGAATTGGAAGATATTCAGATCGAACTGGAAGGTGATCTGGACCTCAATGGCTTTTTAGGTTTGAAAGACCCGGAAGAGATCTGGCCTGGCTAAACCAACGTGCGCGCCAAAAT
>JBBREZ010000512.1:0-4920 GCA_038225095.1 Caldilineales bacterium | reverse complement strand
TCCCCGCGGCGCCACTGCCGCCGCCAATCGGCACAATGATCACTTCGACATCGGGCAACGCTTCGATAATTTCCAGCGCCTGGGTCGCCACGCCGGCGATCAATAATAATTCATCGCCCGATGAGACGAAACGCAACCCTTGTTCGGCCTGTAAGGTTATACAGTGACGCTTGCAGGCCTCAAAATCTACCCCGTAAAAAACTACCTCGGCACCATAGGCCAGCATCGCCTCAACCTTAATTGGATTGGCGCCTTCTGGCACGACAATCACGGCCCGCACACCAAATAGTTGCGCGGCATAGGCAATCGATTGCCCATGATTGCCCGTCGAAGCTGTGACTACGCCGCGCTGGCGTTCTGCAGCAGAAAGGTGGGCCATAAAGTTGACGCCACCGCGCACTTTGAATGCGCCGATCGGCTGATAATTTTCATGCTTGACATAAATTTCAGCGCCCAGTAGCTTATCAAGCATCGGGTAGTGGTGCAGCGGGGTAGGGGGCAAGTAAGGGCGGATCGTGTTTTGCGCACGCATAATATCAATTAAAGTTGGCAGAACGGGCATGGTCATAATCATTGTACTTTCTGTTTGGCTGTTTAGTTTGCGAATGCAGGCGTAGATTACCGTGGCGCCTGAGTGCATTGCACTGGTCACATTTTCTTTATGCGTAGAACCGCCTGCTGACCAGTGCGCTGCACTCACCTGACCATCTAAAGCTTGCGCACAAAGTACCTAGATTTCTAACCGCGGTTTGCCTTGCGCATTCTACGCCACGCGATTAAGATCCCGCCCAGCATTGTGAAAAAGGCCAGCGCAATCTTGGTTGGATCCATAATTGGTTCTACCCGGACGCCACCCGGCCCAATCGAGATCACGGCGACTGGTCGACCCAGCGCGCCACCGCCGCCACCACCACCATTACCGCCATTGCCGGCCTGATCACCGCCGCCACCATAGCCAAGCCCCATGCCAATCGACACTTCCGCCGCCGTAATCACGGTTTGTTCGCCAATCGTCACGGGGGCGCTGAAAATGGCACTGGGTTCGGCCACGGCCAACAATCTTTTCAATACATCCATGGCTTGTTCATGGCTCTTGATCGAAAAGAGACCAAAACCCTTCGCCTGTTCACTCATACCGTTGCCTCCTTATAGAAAACCGCTAACAAAATCAGGCTAAGTAAGATGCTAATACTCAGCAAAACTAGCTGTGCACCGCGGGCGACATCTGGAATCGGCATGCGCTTGGTCTGTCCATCTTTAGCAATTAGCAGGGCAATGGGCCGGTTCCAGACAAAGCCGCCGCGTGACCAGCGAACGGTCAGGGACTGGGCCAACGGTGTTACCGTCCACTGTTTGACGATCACTGGCTCGCCAGCCAGGGTGACCCAACGGATAAATTCCCCAATTTGCGCCATTAGCCCCTCCTTTCGCGTGTCGCTCAAGCTCGAAACCATCGCTTGATTATAGTAGCAACTTGAACTGATGACAAAGTGGAGGGGTGACAGTCATCTGCTTGCCCCTCCACACCTACTAAAATCTAGTCTGCTCCAGCCTGCAATTTGTGCTCAATGCGCTCAATCTCCCGCTGACGGCGTTCGATCTCCATCCCCATTGGTGGCCCGGCAAAGCGCTTCCGTTCCAGACCAAACCAAAGGATAATGGTCAACGCGATAAAGGCAAGGGTGATCCACAACGCCTTATCATTCGGTGGCTGGATGCCGATGTAGAAGATAAAAAGGACAGCTGCTGCGCACAGCACCGCGATCAATTTATAAAGCCCGCCGATGTTCCAAGGCCCCATCTTCGTCCAAGTGCGATTATAGGCAAACAACCCCAGCACAATCGGAATGCCATAGGAGAGAAAAAGAAAGATGACCGTTACCGAGACAATGGTGGTATAGACGGATGTATAGAGGGTGAAAAGGATGCTGATGATCGCCGCAACCCAGATCGCAGCCACCGGTGTGCGGAATTTTGTGTTCACAGCCCGTAAGAGGCGGGACGCGGGTAGCCCCCCATCACGCGAGAAGGCAAAAATCATTCGTGATGCAGAGGTGACTGTGGCCAGACCACACAGGAATTGTGAAAGCAGAATGCCCAGATACAGAATATATTTCAACCAGACGGGTACCACTGCGTCTATGGTGGTGAAAAAGACACCCCAGCCGCTTGCCGCCGCCGTCTTCATATTGGGGATGGCGATGACGAAGGCGATCAATAACAGCCAGCCAAAGATCGCCGACCATAGCACCGAGGTGATGATCCCGCGCGGCACTACGGTTGCCGCTTTTTTTGTCTCTTCCGATGTATGCGCCGATGCATCGAAGCCGGTGATCGTGTAGATCGGCAGCAACAGGCTGAGCAGCAGCAGATAAAAGAGGCTGTTGCTGGAGGGCCAGACTCCACCGCCCGCCGCTCCACTATAGTTCGTGAATGTCCACAAACGTGAAAAATCATGCGTGGGGGCAAAAGCAAAGAGGACGACGGCCAGCAACACAGCGACAGCAAAAATCAGATACCCGCTAAAGTCAGTCAGCTTGCTGGTCAGGTCGATGCCGCGATGATTGATCAGCGCCTGGAGCGAAGTGATCAAGATAATAAAGACCGCCTGCGTGATGTAGTAAGCCCATGTGGCCGCATCGGTTGTTAGCCCCAAAGGGCCACCAAACGCCCCCATAAAGAACGAATAGGTGCCGACGTTGATGGCGCCCAGCACGGTAACTAACCCAATCAGGTTGAGCCAGGCGGTTGCCCAGCCCCAACCCTTGCCACCCAGGATTGACCCCCAGTGATATAGCCCGCCAGCAGTCGGATAGGCAGAAGCGATCTGGGCCATGCCCAGGGCAAAGATGAATGAGATGAGGCAGCCAATCGGCCAGCCAATGCCAATCGCTGCACCGCCTATGCTGCTGATGCCTTGCCCAAGCGAATTGATGCCACCCGAAAGAATGCAGATAATAGAAAAAGAAACGGCGAAATTCGAAAATCCACTCATCCGTCGCGACAATTCCTGTGCATAGCCCATACTATGCAATAATTTTACGTCGTCATTCATTTCCACTGGCACATGAGCTTGCTGCGTTGTTGCTGCTTTCTGCGTTGGGCGTTGCGATCCTGGACCTTTTGTCGGTCGGTTATTGGCCACGATTCACCTCTTTGGTTGGGTAACTTGCTTGACGATAACTTGCTTGGTTATTAGGTGGAACAAAATGAGGTTTTTACAATCACTACACCATTGTTACGTTATGATTCGCTCATCAGCCGAAAGTGTGCAAACACAATATTTTGTTAGCAGCAAAACATCGGTTTGTACACTTTCGGCTGATGAGCCTTATGATTATAGTGGCGAGGCAGCCAGGTGACAAAGTAGTAGGGCGACAATCGTCTTATCATCGAGCCCTACTAGCAAAGCGACTCAGGCAGCGATGAACAATATCGCTGCCTGAGTCGCTTTGCTATACACAGCTTTGCGCTGCGTAACGGATTATTCTAGAACGAAGTGAGCTTTTCGCTGACTACTTTTTTGCCGACGGCTTGTTCACAATCGGCGGTAGGCTCTTCAAGTAGGCTGCAATCGCAAGCGCATCTTCCTCGGTCAGATGGCTGAAGCGATTCTTGATCTGGCTTGCCATCGGGTCTTTGACTTCAGAGCCGTCTTCATATTTACCCGTGCGCATGAAGGTCGCCAATTGTTGCTCGGTCATGAAGCTAACGCCCGTGCCATCAGTAGGGGTTAGATTGGGTGCAATTGCTTTTTGGACTTGCGCGCCGGCCAAGAATTTCGTCATATCTGGCTTGCCATCGGCTGTCTTGGGCGTATGACAGTTGCTACAATTGGCCAATTGGACCAGGTATTTACCGCGTGCCGCTCCGGTTGTAGGCGCTTCGGCGACCGGTGACTGCGCAGGGGTGAAGGGCTGCGGGTCTTCTTTGAGGGCCCGTTCCGGTACTGCATTTTTTACTGGTTTTTGTGCCAGCAGAGCAGCCACTATATTTTGTACATCTTGGTCAGACAGGTGACTCAAAGCCATGTAGGGCATAATCGGGTGCAATACCTTGATTTTACCATCTTGCTCTTTCTGGCCCGTCCGCAACAGACCAATCAATGTTGCTACGCTATATTTGCCAATCCCGGTTTCTTTGTCGGGCGTAATGTTCAGCGCATAGACGGTGCCGAACGGGCCTTCAAACTTGTTCCCACCGGCCATTGCGCTCAGGTCTTTATTAAAGTGACAACCACAACCAACCACGCTCATTAGATAACCGCCAGCCTTTGGATCACCCTTAACCGCGCTTGAAGTGGTTTCGGTGGCGGTCGTTTCTTTGGTTGCTGTCATTGCTGCCGTAGTCGTCACCGTTTCGGTGGCCGTCATCGTCGTGGTGGCAGTCGCTACTGCGGTTGCCGTCATTGCTTCGGTGGCCGTCATCGCTGTGGTGACGGTCGCTGCTGCGGTCGCCGTCATTGCTGCCGTTGCTGTCATCGCTGTGGTGGCGGCAACCGTTTCGGCCGCGGTTGCGCTTGCGGGTGCTGCTGGCTGGGCCGGCTGACACGCCACAAACACAAATAAGACCACGAGTAACAGTCCCGCCATCCAAACTGGCCGAGTTAACTGCTTCAAAACATGCTGCCATCTAACGCTTGCCTGATTCATTTGTTGTGCCTTTCTTTGACCGGATGATGAATATTGTATATGGGAATCATGGACTAGCTTGAGGGATCCCATGTCGCGCAACGACAAAGGATTTAGCTAGTCCAGTTGGGCGTAAATAACTAGACAGATATGCTGCGGTCAGGTAAAATGGCTGGCATCGAAATCAAGCGAAAGGAAACGAACGATGCCCAACGAGAAAGCTGCGACCATCCAATTGTCGGCCGAAACCGAGGCGGGGCTGCAAAAACTTGTCAAGGGCCATACAACC
>JBBREZ010000511.1:0-4926 GCA_038225095.1 Caldilineales bacterium | reverse complement strand
AAGGGAATTGAGAAGATCTGCCCCTAGTACGAGAGGACCGGGGTGGACAGACCTCTGGTGTGCCAGTTGTCGTGCCAACGGCATCGCTGGGTAGCTAAGTCTGGGATGGATAACCGCTGAAAGCATCTAAGTGGGAAGCCGGCTTCGAGATAAGTTCCCTCACGGCATAAGCCGGTAAGTGCGCTGGTAGACTACCAGCTTGATAGGCGGCACGTGTACAGGCAGAAATGTCTTCAGCGAAGCCGTACTAATGCACGAGGGCTTAATCAACTGACATTTGATTGTTTACGCGGTGAAGGTCCTAATCCTATTTAGTTTTTAGCGTAGCAAGCGTACGCTTGGTCGTTTGTGAGCAAGGTTTTGTTGGTGATTTGAGCGGTGGGGGTACACCCGGTCCCATCCCGAACCCGGCAGTTAAGCCCGCCAGCACCGATGGTAGTCTGTGGTTTCTACATGCGAGAGTAGGTCATCGCCAACAGAACCTTGCTCATCCTGCGATGCTTACGCAGCCCACCCGTGTTGGGGCCACGCTTGTGCATCGCTGTTCGGACGCACATCGGCGTCCCATCAGTGCCTAATTTATCCACCACTTATCGACCAGTCGCATTCAGCGCCCCTGAATCCGTCTGGTCTTTTGCTTCTTTTTTAGCTTCTCATCCATATCATGCGCAGTATGTCAAACCTTATATCATTTCACTGCGCAAATAATTTATAAGTTCACCTTTGCCTGCGGGCACTTGTTCTTGTCAGTTGCGGGTTTTAACCCTGCTGCTGCTGCAAAAATGAAATGTCAAAAGAACCTAGTGAGAAAGACCGACAATATTTCTACTTTCACTTGTATTCAATGTTATTAAGAGAGATTAAGAACGATCAATCTCTTAATCTCCAATTTTCTGTTTTATACTTATAGACAAACCAAATAAAGGTTGCACATTTGTAGAGGCACGGTATACCGTGCCCGTCCAGTTGGATTGTGCAGAGTCTATTTGGTTTGTCTATTACCTGAATGACACTGACTGATCACTCCTCATCCATCCAGAAGAAAGAACAAAACCATGGGACAGCTTGACGGTAAAATTGCGATCGTCACTGGCGCTGGCACGGGCATCGGCAAAGGCATTGCGCGGGCTTTTGCCAAAGAGGGCGCGTTACTGGTGTTGGCCTCGCGCAACCAAGAAAAGTTGGAAGAGACCGCCACCGAAACCCGTCCCTACGGGGCAAAAACCCTGGTCGTGCCCACCGATGTGACGGATGAAACCCAAGTGAAAGCGCTCTTTGATCAGACAATGCAAGAATTTGGCCGGGTTGATATCGTGATCAACAATTCTGGCGCGTTTGATGGCGGTCCACTAGAAAATCTCTCACTGGAAACATGGCAGAAGGTGCTCAACGTGAATCTCACCGGGCCATTTTTATGCAGCCGTGAGGCCATGCGCATTATGAAGCCACAAGGTGGTGGCCGCATTATCAACATCGGCAGCATTTCGGCGCAAATGGCGCGCATGAATTCGGTGCCCTATACGACCACCAAGCATGGCCTGGTTGGGTTGACCAAAGCCGCAGCGCTGGAAGGCCGAGATTTTGGCGTGGTAGTCAGTTGTCTACACCCCGGCAACGTATTGACCGAGAGGCGTGCATCCGCCGCTTCTAGCGCCGATCAAGAACCGATGATCAGTGTGGACGAATTGGCCATGACTGTGGTCACGATGGCGGCCTTACCGCTGCATGTCAATTTACTTGAAGCGATTGTCTTGCCAGTGACGCAGGCATACGTGGGGCGCGGATAATAGAGATTTTTGACTTTACGATTTTTGATTTACGAAGTCGCTACGCCTACGAAGTGACCTCGTAAATCAAAAATCGTAAATCATTAGGAACAACGAAGATGTCGAAAAATACTCCACCTATCTCGCTCCCGCGCTGGGCGCGGGCGGAACTGAATTTGGAAAGTACGGTCAAGTTTAATAACCCGCTCCAGGATGCGCGTTTCTATGCGGTTTTTACCACGCCCTCTAAACAGGAGCGCGTGGTCGAGGGCTTCTGGGATGGCGACGTCACCTGGCGCGCGCGCATTGCGCCCGATGAACTAGGGGAATGGCAGGTTGCGCTTTATTTAGCAAAGACCAATCACGAGATTGTCCAATCCAAATCCGGCGCCTTTGTCTGTCGGGCTGCCGCCGGGGAAACACCGTTTGAGGTGCATGGACCCATCCGCCTGGCTGCAAATCAACGGCACCTGGAACATGCTGACGGTACGCCCTTTTTCTGGCTGGCCGATACCGCGTGGAATGGCCCCCTGCGTGCCACCGACGAAGAATGGGCGCTGTATCTGCGCGAACGGCAACGGCAACAATTCACCGCCGTTCAATGGGTTGCCACCCAATGGCGCGCCGCCCCCACCGGGGATGGCGATGGACAACTGGCCTTTACCGGCACTGACCAGATTGCGATCAATCCAGTCTTCTTTCAAAGAATAGATCAGCGCGTCAAGGCAATTGCGCGCGCCGGTTTGTTGAATGTGCCGGTGTTGCTCTGGGCGATTGGTGCCGGGGCTAATCCAGAAGTTAATCCTGGGTTTGGTCTGCCGGAGGATCAGGCGATCTTGCTGGCGCGCTATATGCTGGCGCGCTGGAGTGCTTATCCCGTGGTTTGGATTCTGGCTGGCGACGGCAATTATCAAGGTGAACAGGCTGAGCGCTGGCGGCGTATCGGGCGGGCCGTCTTTGGTGACCATCCGCATGCACCGGTTGCCATGCACTGCGGCGGTCAACAATGGCCGGCCGAGGAATTTCGTCGGGAAGCTTGGCTTGAACTGCTGGGCTACCAAAGCGGCCACGGGGACAGTGATGAGACCTGGCGCTGGCTGGCCGAGGGTCCCCCCGCCTGCGACTGGGGCATCGAACCTCGGCTTTTCCAACTAAATCTGGAACCGGCCTACGAAAACCATGTTGCTTATCATTCGCACCAACCACTCGCACCAGTTACGGTGCGCCGCGCGATCTATTGGAGTTTGCTCAACAGCCCTACGGCCGGCGTCACCTATGGTGGCCACGGGGTTTGGGGCTGGGATGATGGCAGCGGACCCTCCGTTGACCACCCGAACTCGGGCACGCCACTACCCTGGCAGCTGGCGCTCACCATGCCCGGCGCCGAACAAATGGCGCATGTGGCAAAACTCTTCACCGACATTGAATGGTGGCGCTTGCGGCCAGCCCCTCTGCTAATTGCCGAACAGCCTGGCGTCCAAACGATCAGCGACACCATTCTGGCAGCGCAATCGGAAACCCAAGATCTGGTGGTCGCCTACATCCCACAAGGAGGGCGGGTGACCATGCGTACAGCAAGCCTACGCTCAGGATTAAGTGCCACTTGGGTCAATCCACGCACCGGCGAACGCACCTTGATTGGTGCAGTTGACAACACACAAGTTGGTAAATTCCAAACACCCGATCCTGAAGACTGGGTGCTACTACTAACAAAATGAGGAAAATTATGAAGGAGCCTTTTCGGATTGGTGTCACCGCTGATTTTAAAATCGGCATTTCGGGCCGGATCGAACCGGTTTTGCACGAGATGTTCGATCCGCTGCCCAACGTTACGCATGAATTTTTCGACAGTACGGGTCAAGATGAGGGTGGCAAGTTTGTCACGCCAGCCGATGTGGCCAACTTCGATGCCGTGCTCGCGTTTGCCCCGCGCTTTAGTGCCAACTCATTTACGGACAACCAACGTCTGGCCGTGATCGCACGGTGGGGCGTGGGCTACGATACGATCGATGTGCCAGCCTGCACCGCCGCCAATGTGCTATTAGCCATTACAATCGATGCCGTGCGGCGGCCGGTCGCCGAAGCGATTGTCACCCTGCTGCATGCGTTGAGTATGCGTTTATTTGAAAAAGACCAGTTGGTGCGCCAGGGTCGCTGGAGTGAGCGGGCATTGGTCCCTAGCGTGGGCCTACGCGGCAAAATATTAGGTTCGGTTGGGCTGGGCAATATTGGCTCAGAGCTGTTTCGCCTGCTAGAACCGTTTGGTCTGGCGCGCAAGCTGGCGGCTGATCCGTATGCCAATCCGGCGCGCGTGGCCGAACTGGGCATTGAAATGGTCGATCTGGAAACGGTTTTTCGCGAGTCAGATTTTGTGACGATCAACTGTCCGCTGATGGACGAAACGCGCGGCATGGTCAACGCCAAGCTGATCGGGCTGATGAAGCCGACTGCGTATTTGATCAACACCGCGCGCGGCCCAATTGTTAATCAGGCCGATTTAGTGGCGGCGTTGCAAGCGAATCAGATTGCCGGAGCCGGGCTGGACGTGTTCGAACAGGAGCCATTGCCAATTGATCATCTATTGACCCAGCTAGATAATGTGATTCTTGCGCCGCACGCGCTGGCCTGGACCGACGAGCTTTACCATGATAACGGGGTTTCGGCCTGTGAAAATATCTTGAGTGTCTTGCGCGGCGAAACGCCTAAATTCACCGTCAACCAAGCCATTCGCACGCAGCCCGGCTTTCAGACAAAACTGGCCCAGTTGGGTGAGCGCTGGACCAATCGCTAAGTTCTAACCCCACAAACAAGGAAATCTTCATGAAACCCAATCGTTTTCGTCAAGTGCGCGCCGAAGGCAAAGTCGCGGTCGGCCACATGATCTTGGAATTTGGCACGCGCGGCATGGCACCCATGTTGGACGCGGCCGGCGTTGATTTTGTGGTGATCGACACCGAACATTCACCCTTTACCACGGCTGATTTAGCGGATCAGATCAGCTGGTTCAAGGCCACCACCGTTGCGCCGTTTGTGCGCATTCCGCAGATCGAATATCATTTTATTGCGCGCACGTTGGACATGGGCGCGCTGGGTTTGATGATTCCCAATGTGAAGACTGGCGCTGAGGCGCGTGCGATTGTCGAGGCAGCCAAATATTTGC
>JBBREZ010000510.1:0-4941 GCA_038225095.1 Caldilineales bacterium | reverse complement strand
ACGAGTAAAGGTCGGCGCAACCGCGTTGATCGTGATCTTATGCTGCGCCCATTCACCGGCCAGTGAACGAGTGAACTGCCCCACGGCGCCCTTTGCCGCCGCATACGGGGTACGTAACGGTCCGCCCACGACACCTACTTGCGAACTGAGTGTGATGATGCTGCCCTCCGTTTTCTGCTCGATCATCTTGCGCGCCACGGCGGTGGCGATAAAGAAAGCGCCTTTGAAGTTGACATCAGAAATAAAATCAAACTCCGCTTCGCTGTAATCTAAGGCTGGCTTGGGCGTATTGACCCCCGCATTGTTGACCAGCACATCGATCCGACCGAAGGTTTCATACACTTGGTCGACAAATTTGTTGATGCTTTCCACGCTGACGAGGTCTAGCGGCCAGGCTTCGACCCGCCGCCCCATCGCCCGACACTCGGCGATGACGGGCTCGGTGTCGGCCACATTGCGATTGCCCAGCGCCAGGTCAGCGCCCCATTCCGCGGCGGACAGCGCAATCGCCTTACCGATGCCCTTGCTAGCGCCGGTGACAATGATCACCTTG
The DNA here is from genome assembly GCA_038225095.1 of Caldilineales bacterium. GTDB lineage: Bacteria > Chloroflexota > Anaerolineae > Caldilineales > Caldilineaceae > JAPLGZ01. Next base: position 4,388 of record JBBREZ010000510.1, on the reverse strand, counting down.
CCAGTCAGATCGAAGTTCACTCGTTTGCTCATTGGTCTTTTCCTTTTTCGTTTTCATTTTTCGCGATCGGTTGCAGGTTACTGGTTACAGTATACAACCGGGCGCTTAGGATTTGTAAGTCATGTTCGCAGTACTCGTGTAGGATGGGTTAGCCGCTCCACCTGTGCATATAACCGATGATCGTTCTGCGGCTAACCCATCCTACGACACCTTTAACGAGAATTTGTAATAATTTTACTTTTGCGTCTTTTCTACCTTCACCACACTTTTTGTCGCCGCCGATTGATAAAGGGCGAAGACGGTAGCCATCGTCCCCAAGTTATTACGACCCGAAGTGATCGGCTCCTGCTTGTCACGGATGCATTCAAGAAAGTGACGAATTTCGGCGTTGACGGAATCAGTATATGGGTGTTGATGAATATCCAACTTGGTCAGGCCGCCACTGTATTCGGGGATCTCGGTGCTGTAGATATGCCAACCCATCACGTTGTGGATCACACCTTTGTCGCCATAGATGATCGTCAATTCGCCAGTCGCGGTGGGAATTGGCACTTTGTAGGCGGCGAAGAGATAGAACGCTTCGCCGACGATGCCGTTCTCAAAGTTCATCAGAAAAGCGGAGATGTCTTCATTACCGCCCAATTTGTAGCCTGCGTTCAGACCAGTGTAGCCGTTAAACGCCGACACTTCATCAATTTCGCCGAAAAAGTGACGCATCAGATCGATCTTATGCACGGCGGTCTGGGCGATCATGCCGCCACCGGACTTTGCTTTGTCGAAGATCCAGCTATCGGATGGATACATGTGCTTGACAAACTGGTTACAGTCGAAGCGTAGCGCCACAATCCGGCCAATCGCATTGCGATCCAGTAGTTCTTTGATCTTGATATGTTCAGGCTGCCAGCGCTGGTTTTGCCCGATCATCAACACCGTACCCGCTTGCTCGGCGGCGGCCACGATCTGTTTACATTCTTCCATATTCATAGCCATCGGCTTTTCGAGCAAGACATGCTTGCCAGCCGCCGCGGCTGCCAACGCAATTGGCGCATGCTGGTCGGGTGGCATACAGATGCTAACGGCGTCCACGTCGCTGCGTTCGAGCACAGCTTGCCAGCTTGTCGTCACATCCGCGCTAAATTCCTGCGCCATATTTTGCGCTAATTCGACGCTATATTCATCACAACAGACCACCACCTGCGCCAGATCAGATGCGGTTTTGTAGCCCTGGGCATGCAGGCGGGCAATCTTGCCGCAGCCGAGAATGCCAATACGCAAAGTCATTGAAGCTATCCTCTCTAAATCTTGTTCGAATCAACGGATCGATGAAATTTGTGACAAACGTGAAGGCACGCTGCTTACCGAGCGCCTTCGCTTATCGTCCTTATCTTTGTTTGCTTATTATGATGCTACTAGTGCAAAGAACCCTATTGCAAGCCAATTATCAGAGGCGCTCGCCATTGAGCATGTGTAAAATAAGCCTATTGATACGCATAATCCTCTAGGCACAAGCGAAACCGCTGAATTGGACAAAGCGGTGTTGCTTCCACTATAGGAAATCTGAATGTTAACCTAAATTTCCCAATTAGCAAAGCAGCTATTGCAGCATCAACAAAATTAGCTTTCTCAACGAATCCGATAATTTACATTAAGCAAAAAGTAAGCTACTCTACTATAAGAGAAGAATACTATTCACAAAGCCTCTACCCTGTGACAAAATAGCTCGACAACCGTTACGCATTTCTTTGTGTATCATCATGCCAGCAAGCTGGCGTGCAAATCAACCAAATTATTCAGTAAGGAGAAAACCGTATGAAACGTTTATGGCTGGCTCTGGCCAGCATCCTCATGGCGACCATTCTGTTTGCGCCGATCGCTGCTTTTGCCCAAGACGCCGATGTCAAGGGTACCGACGGCGATCCCGTGTATGCGGGACTGACGTCGTTGACGATCATCGAAAGCTTTAGTAAAGAACAACAGACCAATATTGATCTAGGGGTCAAAGGTGCCTCACAAGGTGATATTCTGGTTTACACCGGTTCGTTGACCGACGAGAACGGTAAGAAGTCCGGCATGTCGAGCGGTTTCTGCATTACCACCGACTCGAAAACAGCCCTCGCTGAGTGTGTGTGGACCTATCATCTCGCTGATGGCACCATTACCGTTTCCGGCACCGAGCCAGACTTGGGCGCCAACGTCGAGATTCAGATGCCAGTCGTGGGCGGCACCGGCGCCTATGCAGGCGCGCGCGGCATAATCCACGAACAACACAACGAAGATCAGACGGTTTTCACGGCTACCGTCGAAATCGCCACCGCCTCGCTGCTCACGTCTACGGAGCCTATGACCGAAACGGAAAGTATGACTTCAACGGAAGGCATGACCGGGACTGAGGGCATGACCAAAACGGAAGCCATGACCGGGACTGAGGGCATGACCCAAACGGAAGCCATGACCGAAACGGAAGGCACGACTGGGACTGAGAGCATGACCCAGACTGAAGCTATGACCAAAACTGCACCTTCACGCGCGGACAACCCAGATGCGTACTGGAATTCAATTGCCCATTGGACGGACATCGCGAAAGCCGACCAAGCCGCCTGGAACGTGCTAGGGTGGAACGAAACCAACTGGGAAAACACTGATCCCAGCACGATCCCCGCGACTGATACGACCACCTGGGCCGAATTGACGTCAGACGAACAAACTGCCGCCACGACATTGGGATACGACGAAGCTAGTTGGACTACAGTGCTGCCGCGCATGCCCAAAGGCGATGTGGAGAAGTTCTGGAATAGCATCGCCACCTGGGATGATCTCAGGTACAGCGAAAAACGCCTGTGGGGTATCCTGGGCTGGAATGCTAAAAATTGGACGGCCAATCCGCAGCCGGAAGGTAAACTCTGGGCAAAACTGACTGCTGAACAACGGGCCGCGGCGGAACAACTGGGCTACGATCAGAAGACGTGGGACGCAGTCGCGCCATAATAAGGTGTAGTGATTCAATAACTTGACGCGTAGAGATTGTTGCCCGTACTCTCCGATCTCTACGCTTTAATCTCCGAAATGGACAACTTACTTAATCGTCATTCCTAAGCACCAAGGCTAGAGCACGAAGGTAAGCAAAGCGTAGTTACAACGCAAAGATTGCGAAAGTGATTCTCTAGAAACCGACAAACGAAATGATCCGCCCTCTATTTGTTACTAGAGGGCGGATCATTTCGTTTGTCTATTATCTTAAGCCATAGGTAAGCCACTGCCTAGTAAGTTAGTTATTGAGTTTCGGCTTCTTGGTTAATGCCACCTTCCGCCAGTACAGTCAATTTTTGGTCGGCAGCATACTCTTCGTCCAATGTTTGCTGCAACAATTTCACTGCCGCAGCCTCACCCAATTGCTGGGCAAATGTGCGTACAGTGCCATAGGCGGCAATCTCATAGTGCTCAACCCGTTGTGCAGCACCGATCAAGCCTGCATCCAACACCTCAGCCTCCATTTTGTCTTTTTCTTCGAGCAGCTCTGCACCTTCCTCAATCAAGCCAACCATTGCTTTGCATTTCTTGCCTTTGGGGCTACGTTCTAACCCTACAAAGATTTGCTCAAGCCGCTGAATATGGCCCTTGGTCTCTTCTAAGTGGCTCTGAAAGGCTTGCTGTAAGGCTGGGTTCGACGCCGCCTTCGCAAGCTTGGGTAGGGCAACGGTCAACTGGGTTTCGGCGCTATACAAATCCTTAAGTTCATCAACATACAATTTCATAAAATCGGCACTTGGCATGTTCTCTCCTCAGTAATATATAGTCTGATACAGGCTAATTTTTGATACAAATGGTTCTAGTCTAGATGGTTTCTGATAAGTTATTCATGGACGAAACAGCTTTCAATGTAACAAAAAGCGAAGCCATTCGCCATAGAGTAAGATAGAGTGCTTAGATATAGACTAAGATACAACCTATTTAAACACCTATAGTTCACTATTTTCGACAATCGGTCTGCTCCATTGTAAGACAAATGGTAATAGCCATTCGTGTTTTGTCCTACAACGGTCTCAGCCTTATGCTGATACGGGCTTGCCCGAGGCAATAGTATACTAAAGGCGTGCTCTTGGGCTCGTCCATTACAACAAGGGCATTGATCGAGCCAGAGTATACCTAAGCCAAAGACATAGCATCCAACGCTACGTTATCAATTTACTCACAAAAGGAAAAACAACGCATGATTAACTTTATTATTTGGATCATTCTCGGCGCTATCCTGGGCTGGATTGCCAGCATGATTATGCGCACCGATGCCCAGCAAGGGACCTTGCTCAACATTATTGTAGGCATCGTTGGCGCTTTCCTGGCCGGAATGTTCCTCAGCCCGCTGTTTGGCGTCAGTACCATCAATCAGAACA
>JBBREZ010000509.1:0-4954 GCA_038225095.1 Caldilineales bacterium | reverse complement strand
ACAGGGATACAGGTTGTGTATCCCTGTGTACTTGTCTACCATTCGCCTATACGCCGTTATTCCAAATAATCTTTATAGAGTTAAAAAGGTGAACTATGCACAATCCTAAGGCTTTGCTGCGGCCCGCCACCGAAGCCGATTTACCCCAGATGACGGCCATGGATCAGGCGCTTTTTGGCGTTTATGGCGCCGCTGAAGATCCAGCGGTGATCCGCGCCCGCCTGACGGTTTTTCCCGCTGGCTGTGTGGTTTTGGTGGAATCGGCCCAAACCGAGCTAGCCGCGCCGTTGCTGGGCTATCTTACGACCGAAAAATGGCAGACGGCGCGCGAGCCAGCCTTAGATGAAGACCCCTATTTGACGCACAACCCAGCGGGGCGCATCTTAAATATTACAACGTTGGCGGTGGGCGGTGCTTATCAAAACCGTGGCCTTGGTGAGCTTTTGTTGCAGCAGGCAATTGACATCGCGCGTCGTGAGCAGTGCACGCAAATTCTTTTGGAGACCGCCTATGCCGAACGTTTCTACCGGCGGCATGGGTTTACAAAAGTGAGCGAACGCGAGCAGCGTGGCATTGTGTTGCACATTATGCAGCGATTGCTCGCGCCACCTGGGTCGCCCGTTACAGTATTTATGGAGGAATAGGCTAGAATTTTGGTAAGGACACTGTACATTTTGCGCCATTAACGCCCTCCCCTCGTTTGGAAAGGAAATTCAATATGCCCGTTCGCAGATTATGGTTGCTCGTTGCTCTGTTATTCATGGTTGGCTGTACGCCGATCCATGCACCAACCAGCGCGCCCAGTCAGGCTCAAGGACAACTGAGTGGTACCGCTTACACGTTGGCTAACGGCTTGCAAGTCATCCTCGTGCCTGACCACAGCGCGCCCACGGTGGCTGTGGACGTTTGGTATCATGTGGGCGGCATGAACGACCCTGCCCAACGCAGCGGCTTTGCCCACCTTTTTGAGCACATGATGTTTCAGGGCTCGGCCAATGCCCCCAAAGGTGAAATGGATAAGCTCAATGAAGCGGTCGGCGGCTCGAACAATGCGTATACGTCAGTTGAGCACACCTCCTATTATCAAGTGATGCCCGCCAACCAACTGCCATTAGCGCTCTGGTTGGATGCGGATCGTATGGCGGCGCTTGATATTAATCAGGTGAACCTAGACAATCAGCGCGCTGTGGTGATCGAAGAATACAATCAGCGCGTCAGCAATTCACCGTACGGCGAGGCCGTGCAAATTCTCAATACGCTGCCTTATGATTACGCCCCCTATCACAAACGCGTGATCGGTTCGGTGGCCGATTTGCGCCGGGCCTCGCTGGCGGATGTCACCCAATTTCATAATACCTACTACGCTCCCAATAATGCTACGCTGGTAGTTGCCGGTGATATTGAGCTGGATACGGCGCGTAACCTGGTGGCCGAATTTTTTGGTGACATTCCCGCTAAACCACAGCCGTCCGCCGCGCCGGCTTATGTGCCTGCGCCGCTGAGCGCCCCGCAAGTGATCAGCCTGACGGATAGCCTGGCCAATGTACCCGCTGTTTTGATCGGTTATAGCATACCGCCCCGCAAAGATCCTAGTTATCCAGCGCTCGAATTGCTTGCTAATATTTTGGGCAACGGCAATTCAAGCCGGTTGGCGAAATTATTGGTCGACAGTGGCGCGGCGCAAACGGCCTCGGCCTCGACTACAGCGAACCGTGGCCCTAGCCTGTTGAGCGTTATTTTAGTCCCGAACGCCGGCACCGAAGTCGCAACGCTTGAGCAGCAATACGACCAAGCCTTGCAACAGATTGTGAAAGAGGGTGTGCAGCCCGCCGAGCTGGAAAAAGCGATCAACCAACTGCGCAGCCAACAGTTGGCTGGCCTAGAAACTGCCTATAGTCTGGCCGAAGCCGTGCAGACCGCCAATTTCTATCTGGGCGACCCCAACGCCGTGTTCACCGAATTAGAGCGTTATCGTAGCGTTACTGCGGCGGACTTGCAACGGGTGGCCCGCCAATATCTGACGCCCCAGCGACGCACGGTGATCAACGTGCATCCTGGCGCTGCCGCAGAGAAAACCCCAGAGGTTCAGGCTACAACGGTGATCACCGATCAAGCCGCACTTACGCAGACGGCAACGATTACTGCACAACCCACCGCAGCTTTTGGATTAAAACAGAAAACACCACCCGCACCGCTGCCCAGCACGTCCTTCAAACTGCCTACTATTCAAGAGAAAAAGCTAAGCAACGGCCTGAGCGTGATCGTGATCGAACGTCCAGAGTTGCCGCTGCTTTCGGTGGATCTCTATTTGCCCGGCGGTGAAAGCGCTGTACCCGCTGCCAAGGGTGGTTTGGCCGACCTTACGGCCAACAGTTTGACGCGCGGCACCCAGACGCGTACCGCCCAGGAAATTGCCGAATCGATTGAACAAGTCGGTGGTTCTCTGGGGGCGAATGTCACACGTGATGCGCTATCCGTTGGCGTATTTGCCCTGCGCGAGAATACCGATCTGGCGTTTACGTTGTTGGGCGATGTGGCGCTCAAGCCTACTTTCCCCGCAGCCGAAGTCAAGCATCAACGTGAGAGCCAGGCCACCGGTTTGCAATTTGATCTGGCTGATCCAAGTGCGTTGGCGCAACGGGCTTTTTCCAGTCTCGTCTATGGCAACCACCCCTATGGCAATTTGGCGACAGAAAAAACAATTCAAGCGCTGACCCGCCAGGAGGTGGCCGACTTCTATCAGTCACAGCTTGATCCGCAACGCGCCTTTCTAATTGTGGCCGGCGACATCACAGTGGATCAGGCTGTCCAACAGGCGCAGAAGACCTTCGGCCAGTGGCAGACGAAGACAGCCAGCCAGCCGGTCACGTATCTCCCGGTGGCTGCGCAGTCTGGGCAACAGATTTATCTGATCGATCGACCCGGCAGCAGCCAGGCCCAATTTTTGATCGGCAACATCGGCGCAGCGGGCAATGATCCACAACGTTATGCGCAGAGCGTCATGAATGATATCCTGGGCGGTAGTGGCTTTACGGCCAGGCTGATGCAAAATATCCGCGAAAAGTTGGGGTACACCTATGGGATTTCTTCGCGGCTAAACTATCCAGCGGATCGTGGGCTCTTCAGGATTAGCGCTGCCGTGCGCAATGATGTGGCCGATAAGGCGTTGACGGCGATTCTGCAAGAGGTGCAAAAGATGCAGGATCAAGCGATCAGCACCGCCGAACTGAATGCCAAGAAAACGGGCCTGATTGGCAGCTTTGCCTTGCAACTGGAAACTTATCAGTCAATTGTCGATCAGATGGCCGCGCTCAAATTGCGCGGTCTCCCGCTCGATACGCTCGCCAATTATCCGGCTGCCATCGAAAAGGTTACCGTAGCCGACGTGCAAGCGGCGGCGCAAAAGGTGATCCAGTCCAAAGACTTCGTGATCGTCGTCGTAGGTGACGCCAGTGTGATTCAAAAACCGTTGGAATCCGTGGCGCCCGTCAAGGTGATTGACGCGCGGTAAGCGAGGATCAGGGTGGGGCCTCACATGATCTCATATGCGTCTCCGCCATGTTGAACGATAGTGGGGGCATGCGGTCGGCGGCGCCTGTATCAATGAATAAACCGCACACCATCTTCGCCGCCGATTGCGTGCCCGTCTTTACTGGCCCTACCCTTTCATCACATTATTTAATTCAGCGTTGGTTCAGCCTGCACACTGGCAATGACTCGACCAATTTCTTGTGGTGTAGCGCCGATAGCAAGCATGGCGCGCATCAGCAATTCGATTGAAACCGACTGATCGCCGCCTTCCGCTTTGGCAATCCGTGGCTGGCTAGAGTGAATTTTTTCCGCCAATTGCGCTTGCATCATCTGTTTTTCGCGCCGTTGCTTCAGGTGCTGGCTCAGGGCTAGTTTGATCTCAACCATGGCAGATTCTTCTGGTGTTAAGGTTAAAAACTCGGCTACTGTGCCGATTTTCCAGCCCGCTGTTTCCAAACGATCACGTTTTGTCTTGTCCATGATTGTAAGCCTTCTAGATGTAGCCGAACAATCGGCTTATACGGATTTTATATCATTTTTGATATGATCGCCAATCACAACTAATATGCCAACGTTAAATTAGATGGTTATAGGCGAGTGCAGCGCACGGGTCAGCCGGTGGTCGCTTATGGGTAGCTATTGTGACCCGTGCAATGCACTCACTAATCTAACGTTGTCGTACTACCTTCATTCTATGCTTAAACGCAGCGCTTGACCTTGCTCGATGCGCGTCACACCAGCCAGATTGATCGCATCGGCTGTCTGGGTAAAGGCTGATGCCTGCGCACCTACACTCAGCGACTTTATCGTCTGATCCGCCAGGAATGGCAACCGTAATGTCTGTAGATCCAGGTGACCATAGAGCAAGCGCACCTCGACCCCGTCTAGTCCCATTTCAAATTCGCCCCAGCCCGAATCCAGCGACCAGAAGCAGCGGAAGCGGCCTGCCGTCGTGCGCACTGGGTTGAAGCCAATCAAATGGTGCACCATATCAACCTCGAAGCCGCTAAAGGCGTTGAGCAGCGCATAGGAAGCCATTGAGCGCGCGTAATTGCTGCCGCACTCGAACTCATTCCATGGATTGCGCCGTTCGCCGTCATAACGGTTGCGCAGCGCTGCTACGCAAGTCATCCCCTCGTCCACCAAACCGGTCTGGATCATGTGAATCGCCGCCGAATACTCAAAACCGTTCATCGTTTCTTGGGAATACGGCGCTGGGATCAGGGGTTTTTGCGACCCTTCCGGCCAAGCGCAGATCACAAGCCCACCTTCATCGTTTAAGCAATAGATGCGGCATGGGTTATAAACATCGCCCATCACTGGCACAAAATTATATTTGAAAATGGCGGCGTTGGCTTTTTGCACCTGTTGCGGGTCGAAGATTTCGCCCAAACCGTAGAGCGATGCATGCCACTGCGCCAGC
>JBBREZ010000508.1:0-4976 GCA_038225095.1 Caldilineales bacterium | reverse complement strand
CAAGGCTTCGATAGTACGATGCCTGATGGAAAACCGCAGGACTCAGCAGTTCCTTGAACTGCTCTGCGATGACTTCGTCGTTCTCGGACGGCCGATGGCGGCGTCGCACATGGTCGGGATTTTGTTTCTTTTTGCTCATCCCGATAATTTATCTGTTCTTTGTCCTTTTTGACAAATCCTGGTTTACCTTAACCTTTCACGAATGCCATTACCCATTAGTAAGGAGTCTTCTGTGGCTGTTTTGAAATTAGGCGCACACATGTCAATTGCTGGCGGCGTCAGCAAGGCAATCGACCGGGCGGCGTCGATCCATGGCAACGCCGTGCAAGTTTTCACCAAGAACAACCGTCAATGGGCTGGACCGCCGATCGACGGGGAAGATGTTGAACGCTGGCGCGAACAGATGCCCGCCCAAGGCATTGTGTACGCCGTCAGCCATGCGAGCTATCTGATCAATCTTGCCAGTCCCGATCCGATGATTTGGGACAAAAGTATCCGCGCCCATAAAGACGAGTTGCAACGCGTCCACATTTATGGCATCCCGCATGTAGTTTTGCATCCTGGTGCGCACACGGGGAGCGGCGAAGAGGTTGGCATTGCGCGGATTGCGGCGGCGCTGAATGCGATCCATGCGCAAACCCTGGCTTGTGCGGAAACGCTTACCTTATTAGAATTGATGGCTGGACAGGGCACTTGCCTGGGCAAGAGTTTTGGCCAGTTGCGCCTGATTATCGAACAGGTGGAAGATGCCAGCCGCGTGGCAGTTTGTGTGGATACCTGCCATGCCTTTGCCGCTGGTTACGAGTTGCGCACGCCAGCAGGCTATGCGGCGATGATGGATGAGATTGAAGCGGAGATCGGTTTGAAAAAAGTCAAATGTTGGCATTTCAACGACAGCAAAGGCAAACTGGGCAGTCATCTCGACCGTCACTGGCACATTGGCGAAGGCGAGATCGGCTTGCAAGGTTTTCGCTTCATCCTCAACGACTTGCGTTGGGATGGGATTCCGATGTTACTAGAGACGCCCAAAGAAGATGATCTGTTAGATGATATCGCGAATCTGGCGCGGCTATGCGCGTTGGTAGAAGATCCAACGCGCGTGCCGTCAGGCTTATATCAAAATTGTATAGAACAAGATCATCAAATATAATACACAAAGAACTAATGTTCTGTTATTATCATAAAGTTGGTGATGCCATAAGGTTGGTGATTCGCTTCCTATACCCCATCTACGTATAATTATAAAATTGTTCAACGTATTTTGTACGTTGCCACTGTTAACAAAACTGTTTATTGTAATGCAACAAGAGCATCGGGAGCCTGTCACGTTATGCCTTCCATCAATTTCAAAGGCAAATCGATTGTCCATTCCTATCACTTGACGGTGCCTTATCGTCAGGTGATTCCAGACGAGGCGCGCTCAGTGTTGACGCTGTGGCAATCGGCTTCACTCAAAGGCAACCTGATCCTCCACGGCGATAACCTGCATGCGCTCAAGTCCTTAATCCCTCGTTTGCTGGTAAAATTAAGTGTATCTACATTGACCCACCCTACAATACGGGCAACGAGCATTGGGTATACAACGACAACGTCGCCCACCCGATGTTGCAGGAGTGGTTCAAGCAGGTGGTGGACAAGGAAGACTTGACTCGTCATGACAAATGGCTATGTATGATGATGCCGCGTCTGAAGCTATTGCGTGAATTGCTGCGGGATGATGGTGTGATTTTTATTTCGATTGATGATAACGAAGCGCATCGCTTGCGAATGTTGATGGATGAGATTTTTGGGGAAGAGAATTTTGTAGCCTGCATTACAGTACAACTCAATCCACGAGGTCGAACTCTTGACCGCTTTCTAGCTAAAACGCATGAGTACCTTCTGGTATACGCTAACCAAGCTGAAAATGATTTATCTATTAATTTGCTTGAAAAAGCTGGGGCTAAACTAGACGAATATAATAAATCAGACAAAAAAGGAAAATACCGAGAATTAGAGTTAAGAAATCGAAATCCTGTGTTTAATAGGCAAAATCGTCCGAATCTTTTCTATTCCATTTTTGCTAATCCGCAGAATGGAAGTGTAGCTCTTGAATCAAATAATAACTTTAGTATTGAAATCCTACCTAGAAATTCCAAGGGTGAAGATGGATGTTGGACATGGGGTAAACCAAAAGCTGAAAATAATAAAACCTTGCTCACAGCAAGACAAGTAAATACAGGTGAATGGAGAGTCTTCCGCAAGGACTATTTGTATGATGATGAAGGTGAGATAGCCTTGACTAAGGAAAAGGCTCTTTGGATTGACAGGAATATCAACAATGAAAACGGCAAAGAAATAGTTCGTCAGCTTCTTGGCAATAGCCCTTTTGATTTTCCTAAATCTGTTGATTTGATCAAGAAGTGTATTGAGCTTGGTACGCATGAAAATGATATTATCCTTGACAGCTTCGCCGGCAGTGGCACTACAGCCCACGCTGTGCTGGCGCTGAATGCCGAAGATGGTGGCAACCGTCGTTTTATTCTGATTGAGCAGGAAGGGTATGCCGATACAATCACCGCTGAACGCGTGCGCCGTGTGATCCAGGGTGTGCCAACCGCAAAAGACAAGGTCTTGCAGGCGGGACTGGGTGGTTCGTTTACGTATTGTACTTTGGGGCCAAGTTTTGACGAGGACGAATTGCTGCGCGGGGGATTGCCGGCCTATCAGGAAATGGCGCGTTTTGTCTTTTTCACGGCGACAGGCGAACAATTGGACGAGGCGCAGCTTGACCAAGAAAATTGTTACCTGGGCGAAAGCTCGCGCTATTCCGTCTATCTGATTTACAAACCGGACGTGGAATATCTCAAGCACACGCCCTTAGACCTCAAGTTTGCCATGAATCTACCGGTGAGCGAAGGTAAACTGCGGCTTGTGATCGCTTCGCACAAATATCTCGACGAACATCGGATGGCCGAATATGATATTGAGTTTTGCCAGTTGCCTTTTGGCATCTATCGCTACCGGGCAGATTAATTGGGCAGATTGATTAGGCAGAATTGAGCCAGTGACTTTATGCAACTGAAACAATACCAACAAACGGCGCTTGAACAGCTGCAACGCTATTTACATGCGCTCACAGCTGAACGTGAGCGTGCTATGAAAGCAGCCGAGTTTGGCATCAAGCACAAATGGGATGAGGCGGGCTGGGATGAGATTGCCCGCCCAACCCCCTATAATGCCAAGCGCAATGCCATCGGCGAGCGTGTGCCGAACATTTGCCTGAAAGTGCCAACAGGTGGTGGTAAAACGCTATTGGCAGTCAAAGCCATTGATCTAATCAATTCACATTATCGGGCCACACAAATGGGTCTGGTGTTGTGGATCGTGCCAACTACACAAATCTATAACCAAACATGGGCGGCGCTAAAGGATCGTGCCCACCCCTATCGCGTACATCTCAACATGGCAAGTGGTGACCGCACCCTGATTTTAGAGAAACATGCCATCTTTAGACCAGACGATGTACAAAACAATCTAGTTGTCCTCTTGTTGATGTTACCCTCAGCCAATCGGCAGGTCAAAGAAACGTTACGCATCTTCAAAGATCGGGGCGGCTTTGAGACATTTTTTCCGCGTGAAGACGATTACGCTGCCAATACACAATTGCTGAAAAGTGTTCCTAATCTGGATGTATTTGGGCAGAACACGGGTTTAGCTAGCCTCACCGTAAAATCATCGCTTGGCAATACGCTCCGCTTGATCAAACCAGTGATCGTGCTGGATGAAGGGCATAAGGCCTATGGCGAACTGGCGCAAAACACCTTACTCGGCTTCAACCCAGCTTTCATCCTAGAACTTTCGGCTACGCCCACGTCGCAGAGTAATAAATTGGTCAACATTAGTGGTCAGGATTTGTTGCGCGAGGAAATGATCAAGCTTGACGTTAATGTATATAATCGCGCCAGCGCCGACTGGAAAGACACGATGCTCGCCAGCCACCAACATCGCGTCAATTTAGAAGAGACTGCCATCGAACACGAGCTAAACGAACGCGGTCCCTACATTCGCCCTATTTGCCTAATTCAAGTAGAACGCACTGGGGAAAAACAACGTGAAGCTCGTTTTATTCATGCCGAGGAAGTACGCGAATTTTTGATCAACAAATGCAGCGTACCTAAGGAGCAGATTGCGGTAAAAAGTAGCGAGAAGGATGAAATAGAACAGATTGACTTGCTCAGCCGCGACTGCGCCATCCGTTATATCATCACCAAACAGGCCCTACAAGAAGGATGGGACTGCCCCTTTGCCTACATCCTGACTGTGCTCACCAATCCCAAGCAGGCATCTACGAGCATCACTCAGTTGGTGGGTCGGGTGTTGCGTCAACCGTATGCCAAGAAAACAGGCCGGATCGAACTCGATGAGTGCTACGTGTATTGTTTTCGCGATACGGCTGGCGATCTGATTCGTGCGGTCAGTGCTGGCCTAGAAGAAGAAGGCTTAGGCGACTTGAAGGGCAGAATTATTCCCGGAAGCGAAGCTGCGCGACGCGCGGAATTTCCAATTCGGACACAGTTTGTCCAGTATGCGAACAGAGTATACCTACCCTGTTTTGTTGTACGCGATCAGGCAACAGAGCAATGGCGTGAGGTAGGGTATGAGATGGATGTTCTCAGTCGGATTGACTGGACAAAAATTGATCTAAGTTACTTTGATACGCTGCCATTAAACCCTGCACGGAGTGAGAATCTAGCAATTGCAGTGGGATTAGGCACATTTGCTGATGCATTACGTCCTAGCCTCGCCGCAGATATGCCGCTTAACTTGGTTTTTATCACTCGACAAATTAGCGATCTGGTTCCCAGCCCATGGCAAGCGTATGAATTTGCTGGCGAAACCATCGAGCGATTGCGCCGTCGTTACAACGATGCAGCCATTCGCCGCAATCTGGCCTTCATCATTGAAGCGCTAAAACTGCAACTACGCACACAACG
>JBBREZ010000507.1:0-4989 GCA_038225095.1 Caldilineales bacterium | reverse complement strand
CCGTTTTTTCAGCACTGGCCGCGCTAGTTGCTTCGGCTACAGCAGTAGAGGCAGAAGCAATGGCTGCTTTTTTCTGGCGATCTGCCTCTGTTGCACTTCGAAGTCCCCAATAAGCAAGTCCAGCGAACAGCAAGAGGAGTGCCATTGTGATGGCAATTGTCCGACGCTGACGAAGCATTTCTTCTTGTTGGCGACGGGTGCTAGTCTCTAAAAATTCCTGCTCATCCTTGCCCAGCCTGCGCGGATTGGCGAGTGCATAGGCGCGGGCATCCTCTAGTTGTTTACCTTTGAGCAGACGTTGCGGATCACGTCCTCTTTCTAGCCATAAGCGTGCGACAGTAGTCAAAGGGTTCGCTTGTGCCAGCAACCAATCGCGGTTGGCCTGCAAGATCGGCTGCACAAAGCGGTCATGCACCAGCTCGTACCAAAGGCCACCGGCGCGGCTTTCGGCATGGATCAGAAATTGTTGTTCCAGTAAATAGGCAGCGGCGTTGGGCAGGCCGCCTGTGCTTTCTTCGCCTTGATGCACCAACCCGCGCGTCTCCTCCGGTGTGATCAGCTTGTCTGTGAACCAATCGCGCAGCTCGCGCTCGATCACGTTGAGGCCCGGCGTCTGTAACACTTTGGCGATGGCCTGTTCATAATAATCACCCAACGCCTGGTTGACAAAGTCGGCCAGTTCTTTGTCACCGGCCAGCGTTTTGAGATCGGCCAGGGTGATAAAGCGAGGAGAGATAGGCAGAGTGGGGGACAAGGAGACAGGCTTCGACGTAAGCTCAGCCGAACGGAGAGCAGGAGCCGAGGTGACCATTCCCCTGTCCCCTGTCCCCCTGTCCCCTGTCCCACTGTCCCCTGATAACTGTTCACTGTTTACAGCTAACTGCTCACCTGGCTCCTGCCGCCTTCCCCCTGCCTTCTGCAAATTTTCCCACAACTGATAACAGACCACCTGCAATTGCACCGGCTCAACGTATTGGCCCAGTTGGTCACTTTCCTGTTCCAACACCTTGATGCGGCGCAGATTGTCCACCAGCGCTTCAGCTACGCCTGGTGCAAACGGGCGCTTGCCGAGTTGCGCCGGTTGTTGAACCGCGATGAGTGCGGCCGCGGTCTCCATCCGTTGCATGTAGAAACGGGCGCGCATCCGTTCCGCCATCAACCCGGCAAACGGGTCCAGGCTGGCGACATAGTCCTCACGCAGCACCAGGACAACCCACAAATTCGGATCAGCCAGCATGGCCTCGTTCAACTGCTGGAAAAAGGCCATGCGTTCTTGCCAGCGCTCCAAATGCGTGGTGACGATTTCCTCGAACTGGTCGATAATCAACACATAGGGCGCAGGCTCAACGGGTTGACTCGCCGGTGGAGCGGTCACCCCTGCCACATAGCGAAACGTCTGGCCGTCATCACTGACCAAATGCGCCAGAAAGTCGCTGAGCGTCAGGTGGGCAAAACGCTGCGGGTCACCTTCGTCTTGAACCAGCCGCAGCATCAAGTTGAAGAGGAAGATGTTGTCCACCGTTGTGACGCCGGCGGGCAATACACCGCTGATGCGCCCCACGGGTAACACGGCAAAACCGGCTTCCTCTTCCAATTGCGGGATCAGGCGGGTGTTGACCAGCGAGCTTTTCCCCACGCCGGACTGGGCGTAAAAGAGTGTCAGCCGTTGCGACACGACACGCGCCAACAGATCGCGCGCCTCGCGCTCGCGGCCAAAGAAAAGATGATGCTGGGCGCGCTCAAAGGTGCGCGGGCCGACATAGGGATTGGTAATGATCGTTGGTTCGGTCATGGTTGTTGGGTGGATCGATTTTGATGTAGGTTTCTATTGTGATCAGTGATGAGTGACAAGTGAATTCACTCATCACTTATCAGTCACTCGACACTTTTCAGCAGCAGGGTTGAAACCCGCCGCTGAAAGTCAAGAAGTCGCCGCAGCGACTAGGATTCCAGTGCCTGAGGGCACTTCCTGTTGCTGTCAGCAGACCATTTTAATGGTCCCAGCAAAAGTGGCGGGTCGCTAGATGAGTTTCTGCCAGCCGTACGGACACGATACATCGTGTCCGTACCGAGAGAGAAGGTGCGTAGGTCCTCTCACCCTCATCCCTTCCACAACTGGCGCAACTGCTGGGTATATTGCTCGATGTCGCCCCAGAAGACTTCAAAGCGCGTCTCGTATTTGAGATAATCTTGCAAATATTTCTTTTCCCGTTCATCCGGCACCACTTGCAGCGAAAAGAAGCCGGTCTGCTTGACCGGTGACGGCTTGATCAACCCCCAGAAGAGCACACGAAAGGCCCAACCGGCAATATCATAGCCAAGGATCATCAGCGCCGAATCGGCCATGGCGCGGCGCACGCGGTCGGGGATCGCATCGGTCGCTTTGCCGTTCTCCTGGGCGATGGCCATGATCAGTTGCAGATAGTCATCCTCGGTCAACACCAGCGAATCGGGGCGATCATCACGGCCAAGTAGGTGAAAGACAAGCGGTTCGGCAGCGCTTGGCTCGTAGCTGTTGACAAAGACCGAAGGAATGCTGTCCAGCCCACGATGCCAACGACAGACTTCGCTGCGCGGTTCTTTGCCAGCGCGGCGCAGCGCCGCTTCGATAAAATCGTGATAACCGGTAGTGATATAAATCGGCAAAGGCAGACCGGCCAAGATCAGCAACGGATCATCGGGTCCGTGCTCGAAGCGCGGATAACCCAGCCGATTGGCAAAGACAGACAAAGTAAGCGAATCGATCTCAGCGGCGGCTTCTTCGAGCAGCGTAGCCGCCACGCCATTCGTCTGCGCCTGGGCATAAACGTGATTCTTGACAAAGTTGAGATAATCCGCTTTGAGCGCCCAGTTATCCCAGGTTGCATTGTTGATGCTCACATATTTTGCCATCTTGAGCAAATTATCGCGATCGCTCAACGGATATTGGATATAATCAGCGTAGCCAGCGACTAATTCTTTCCGACCACTCAACACCAGATCGGCCAGTGCCTCGTGGCTGATCACGGGCACGACCTTGCCAGTGCGGATGCGATCCACAAAGTTCTGCATCGGCGGAATGATTCGATTGATGATCGGCATAAGGTGTATTCCTGGTCTGGCTCACGTTGGAACAGCAGCGACGCTCTCTGTGTTGCTGCTGTTAAAGTCAAATTTCCATCACCACGCGAAACCCGCGCCACGTCACCTTCGTTTCCTGATCGGAGCCAGCGCGAGCGCTACAGCGCACCTGGGTCGCGTCACTACGGAAGGAACCACCGCGGTGAACGCGCAGCACACGCGCCGCGTATTGGCTGGCATCAGAGTCTTCACGGCCATCGTTCGGATCATACGGATAGGCATAGTGGTTGGCATTTTCACCCGCGCCCCAGATGGTTTGCGTCCATTCCTGGACATTGCCCAACAGATCCAGGCAACCGTAGGGACTGGCGCCAGCGGGATAGGTCGTCACGGGCAGGGTGTCGGCGCCACCCACGTTGCAATGCTGATCGATCCAGTCGTTGCCCCACGGATAGCGACGCCCATCTGGTCCGCGGGCGGCCTTTTCCCATTCAGCCTCGGTGGGCAGACGATAGGGGCGACCAGTCTCCTGGCTCAACCACGCGCCATAGGCGCGCGCATCGTGCCAACTTACGCCGACCACCGGATGTTCGAGCTTACCCGCTGGTGGTTGGCGCAGGAACCAACCAGCCTGCTTGGGCTCTTCCTGTTTTTTATTGCGCTTCAGAAACTCGGCGTACTGGCAGTTGGTGATCGGCGTTTTGCCAATGCGGTAAGCGGGTAGCGTGACGGTGTGCTGTGGTTTTTCTGCGTCGTTATCATGATCACTGCCCAACAAGAATGGCCCGGCTGGGATCAAAATGGTTTCCGGCTCAAACGGTTTCCTTTCAAGCGTCGGCTGTTGCCATTCAGACTGTTGCTGGGCACGGCCAAGCGCCTTGGCGGCCTCTTCGGCGTTGTTGATAAAAATCGTGATCTTGTCACGGCCAACGAAATCGCCGCCGGTCGCAACATCGCCGCTCACTGCGGCGCCACCGCCTGTGTTGATCGTGGGCAGAGCGGGCGTAGATGGCTGTGGCTCATTGCGCTGATGCAGCGCCGCAAATAATTGATTGTCCGCGGCGCGACTAAAGAGGACAGGCGTACCCCATTCAAAGGCGTTACCCGCAACATAGATCGCCTTACGCGCCTCGGCCAACGCCGAATCGACTGGGTAACCATCGGCTATAGCTTCGTAAAACTTCTGGGCCAGGGTGATGGCGGCGACATCACTGACGGCAAACTGCATCGCCAGCACCGCCGGAATGCCTTGCTCGATTAGTTTTTGGGCAACGCCGGCAAAGGCATCATCGCGCCCACTGCGCGCCCCTTCGCAGGCGTTGAGGAAAATCAGCCGCAATGCT
The DNA here is from genome assembly GCA_038225095.1 of Caldilineales bacterium. Taxonomy (GTDB): domain Bacteria; phylum Chloroflexota; class Anaerolineae; order Caldilineales; family Caldilineaceae; genus JAPLGZ01. The sequence goes on along the minus strand of JBBREZ010000507.1, from coordinate 586 downwards.
GGGTGATCTTGCAACAGGGTGGCGAGTTTAGTAGCTGTGACCAGATCACGTTGCTTATGCGCGTCCTCAAGCACCAACCCGCCCACGTTGGCAGTCGTATCAAAATACCCGTGGCCGATGTAGTGCAATAGATGCACGTCGCCTTTGCGCAGGCGAGCCTGTAAGCCTGCCAATGTTGGGGATGCGAGCCGTTCGATCGTGATAAAGTTGTTCGCTTGCACGTTCGCCAGCGCAGTTTGCAAATGTTGCCACTCTTGTTCTACTTGCAGGGAAGGTACGTCGCTGGGATTGGACACCATGACCAGCATCGTCAGCGGCGGCGTGACTTGGAGGGCCTGCACCCTTTGCGGCAGTTCGATATAGCGCAACAGGACCGTTTGATCCGACAATGTGATAAAGCGGTTGAGCGACGATGCGTAGAGATATTCCCAAGGCAAATCGGCTAGTTCGGTCACCTCTGCGTCTAGGCGTAAACGGATGCGCAGACCAGCCGATTGGCGTTTAGTCTCGTCTAGGCTGCGGAGCAGGCCCGTGCCCACATCGCCGCCAAAAACGGCTTTGAAGAGACGTTCGCCAAAGGCTTGTG
>JBBREZ010000506.1:0-5004 GCA_038225095.1 Caldilineales bacterium | reverse complement strand
GCGCGAACTTTTTGAGGCTTGTCAAGCCTTTATTCAGCGGATTAATGCCGTCCCTGAACAGTTGCTGGCTCGCCTTTGGCCCAAATTCGAACTTGACCCTGATTTCGAAAAACTCTTACTCTCTAACTAATTTCACTATAGACCGGTAATTGCGTCACGATCCCAAAATAAATATTTACTTTCTTATTACTTGTACTACCCAAGGATGGATGAACCTTATGCTTGTCGAAAAACCGCGTGACTATTTACGCTATGCCTACGAACAACACTTTGCCATGCCGGCCTTCAATGTCTGTAATTTAGAGATGGCGAAAGCCGTGATCGAGGCGGCCACGCTGGAACGCGCACCGGTCATCGTGCAAACCTATCCGGGCGATATTGCCCATGCAGCCTTTGGCGAAGGGTTGGGCTCATTGCCCGGCGTGATCAAAGCCTTGGCCGCCCAGACGCCAGTGCCGGTCTTCTTGCATTTAGACCATGGACCAAGCTTTGCCTACGACTTACAATGTCTACACGAAGGCTACAGTTCGGTCATGTTCGACGGCCATGAACTGTCTTTACAGGACGCGCTGGCCGAAACAGCCGCCATTGCGCGCATGGCGCATGCGTTGAACGCCGCGGTTGAAGGCGAACTTGGCACTTTTGGCGGCGATCAGGGTAGCCAGGAATTTACCAACCCCGATGAAGTGATGTCCATGTTCGAGCACGGTCAAGTCGACATGCTCGCGGTCTCGGTCGGGTCAGAACATGGCCAATCCAGCCGTTTACAGCTTGATCTGCTCAAGACCATTTACGACAAGGCAAAGGCGCCCTTGGTGATTCATGGCGGCAGTGGCATTCACGAAGACGACGTGCGCGCGGCGGTTCAATTAGGCGTTGTCAAAATCAACATCGGCGCCGCGCTCTCACGCGCCTGGTGCCAAGGTTCACGCGAAGCGCTCGACGCCGGTCTGGGTCACTATGGCGTGCTAGACAAGGCGGCGCAACGCGTGCGCGAGGTGGCGCAACACCGCCTGCGCTTAATGGGCGCCAGTGGCCGGGCCTAGACGGCAAACCAAATAAAGTTGCGTACCGTAAGCACCCAGGGGTTCCCGTGCTTGCTACGCCTGCTGTACAAAAGCAGGCGTAGCAAGCAGCGCCCCCACAGATTATGCAAAACTTATAGAGCAATCAATTTAAAGCCATACAATGGTGGAGGGAGCATCCTCAGCGGCGTATTGTGGCATTGGTTTCAGCCGCCGATGTGGTTGCTCCCTCCACAACCTGATTGTATGCTTTTTATTTGTTTTACCTATTAGCTGCTAAAATTCAAGAAAGGCGCGTTCTGCATCGCGGTATCGCAGCCCATTTGCGGCTCCTGGTCGTAGCTATTTTGTTGCAACTTCTTCCCCACCTGTTCAATCAAGGCTTGATAGGTAAGCTTGCCGTTCGCCTGGTGTAGGGTGTCAAGCAGATAGTAAGTCAAAGCGCCATTGTAGCGGACGCCAAAGCGCGCATCCGCGGCGGTCTGTTGGTCGGTGCAGGCAGAAATTAACATGCCGTTGCCCTTCACGATTGCTTGGCCGAAATGCTGCTTATCAAATCTAGCGACTGCGGTTTCAGCGATTCGAGCAAGGTCGTCACCCAATCCGCCCTCCAACACAAAACTTTTTAGTTGGCTGAGCACAAACGCTTTGCTTTCCTGCTTGTAGCTTTCTTTGGCCACGGCAATCTTTTTTTGCTCACGCTTGCTAATGGGCAAACTGCGCGAGCGGATTCCATCGCGTTGAAGCGAGCCGGAATGGCAGCAATCCATGAGCAAGAGTAGATGCGTGTCGGGGGTGAAAGTCTGGTAGATAGCGCTTAAATCATCATCGACCAACATGCCACTGGTTGCATAGTCGATGGGCACCAGACACTCGTCACTGCCATCCGGTTCGTCGTGGTTTTGATCGCCCACTTGCGAACCGTGCCCCGAATAGTGGAAGAAGCGCACGGGAGGTTTGCCGTCATCATCGGGCAGCGCCAACCAGTGCAATTCGTTCAGGATGTTTGCCCGCGTGGCTTGACCATCTTGGAGCAGATGAATGTTTTCATCAGGGACAAGATAGCGGCTGGCGAGCAGATCGCGTACATCCGAGATGTCGTTGATGCAGCCGTTGAGCGGTGCAGCGGGATACTGGTTAATGCCTGCCAATAAGACTTTGATCCCCATTTTTTTAGCTCCTTTTGCCATTTAAATGATCGGGGTAACTACTGAGGTGGAGCGTTACGCTAGGTAAATACGTAAACAGGTAGCATGCCCTGTCTACGTATTTACCTATTTACCTGCCTACACGAGGGCTGAGTAGTTACTGATCGGGTAATGATTCAGACTCGTCACAGATGCTCCTAAAAGCGAATTGTCACTTGCTCTCGACCACTTTGGTTGCCAGCGCCATTAAGTGTTGGTCGTCCAAGCGCGGGTCGGCGGTTGCCTTCTTCTTGTTCCTGGCCTCCTTCATGGTGGCCGGATCAAACAAACGGAAATAGGGATTACCATAATGTTGATAGGCGCCCCAAGTGCGAATATCATTCGGAGGCAAGGCGATCGCAGCGCGCGCGGCACGCATGGCGGCATGCATCGGCTGCGGATCGGCCAGCCGACAGCGCGCATACTCACCTGACACTGCGGGACTCAAGCCAAGCAAATGGGCATATAAGGTGAGGGCAAAATCAGCGCCCGACCGATCATCCACCGGCCAAGCGGTGCAAACAAAATTGGATACGCCCCGCGCAAAAAACGCTTCGGCAAAGCTTGGCGCCAGATCAACCGAGCGTTCGCCGGAACGATCCGGCGTGATCCCTGATTCGCACGCATTGGAGAAAATAAATTTAGGGATGCGATCAATGCGCTGGAATTCATTGGCGCTGAGCCGTTGGCCATTGGTAAAGATCCAACCAGAGGCCGAAGGCTCGTCTTTGTCATACTGACAGTGGCCGGCAAAGTGGAGCACGTCGTAAGTGCGCATCATCAATTCGCGCAGCACCGCGGTACGCGTCGCCTCTTGTGGCCCCAACAAGCGCAACACTTCGATCCGGTGATTGCTGCGGGCATAAACGGTATTGAACTGTTCAAAAAGATCGGCGACCGCATTGCCTTCCTCTTCGGCGCCCGGCAGGCGGGCATCCTCGGCGGGGTCAGCCACCACCAAAACCCGCAGCAGGCGTCTGGGGGGTGGCAATGGTTCGGGCACAGGGGCATAGGTCGTACGCAGTTGCCGTGTAAAGCCGCGGCTAATCCCCAAAAAGTATTCGAGCCGATCTTCACCCGCCATCCTCATCGACGCCCCATTCGGATCTTGATCGTCCACATGGGGGATAGGCTCGGAATGGGCCAGCAACTCCCAATGAATGCGCGCGGTGGTTGCATCAAGCATCAGCACCAAGGGCGCGGGCGAAGCAAGCTGATCGCTTAACTCTTTGGGCAACAGCAGCCGGGCCATAAATTGCCCAAGTTCTAATTGGCGGGTCCCATTGCCTTCGCCGGCCAGTTCATCGTTGGCACGCATCACAAGTTCAGGATCAATCGGAATCAGGCGCTCGGGGATCGAGGCGGTTTCGGTAATGGCGCCAAAGCGATAGGTGTTGCGATTTAGTTCCACGGTCATGCGCGTGGGTGCCGGCTCATATTTCACGTTAGTCTGTTCTTTGCGCCACTGCTGCATAGCAAATTGGGCGGCTTTTTTCTTAAAAGCATGCTTCTCCTCGGCTGTCAGTTTTTTATAGATGATCTGCAACGCTTGCGTTTTTGCATAGCGCGCCTGTTCATTGCAAATTGCCTCGTCGATGTCCAGAAATTTGCCTGGATCACTTTCGACAAAGGTAAGTTCAGCCAGCGTGCCAGCTGGCAGATCAGCTTCATTCAATGTGACTTCCAATGCGCCGAAATCTGCGCCACGGATGGCGTTTTTCACCCCGCGCAGCCAGGCCGAGACGGCATCCGCTACGAGGAGATTATGGTTGCCCGCGCCAATTAGCACGCTCATCAAATGCCGTTTACCCAGACGACCGACTGCCCAACAGAGTTCACGCGCCAGGACGGTTAATTCTGGCATCCCAAAGCGGCCGGGCACGCCCATGCCGACGATCACAATGGTACGGTCATTGGCGCGCCCTTGCGGACGCGGGTCGGCCAGGAAAAAGGGCTGGGCCAATTCGCAACGCAGGAGCCCGCGCTGGGTGTATTGGGTGAGCAGCAGATCACTTTCCGTGAACGCATCTGCACCGCTTGTCGCTTTCTTATACCCTGGAATGTTGAGGCTAATCTCCTGATCCAGCGCTTTCATTGCCCCGCGCGGTTTCCCGCCCCCGCTGTAATGCCCGATCGCCAGCACATCAATTTTTCGTTTCGATTTGCTCACCTTATCAGCGCTGGCAATATTGCCGCAAAGCACATTGATCTTGATCTGCGGTGCATGACAAGTCGGTTGAGTGGGGCTAATGCGCTGGGATTCCGTCTGGCTGGTCAAGAATCCTTCGGTCAGAATTTCCTCAATCGCCCGCTCTTCGGCCGTGATATAGGCCCGCTTGTTAACGTCTTCGTTACGCGTCTGGATCCGGCGCAAGAGGGTCGTCAACGCCATTTTTTGCGCCAACCAGCCATCACTCAAACGTTTGCGCGCCGCTTTCTCGTCAATTTGTGCTTGCGTAGCCTGCCCATTGGCGGAATTTCTCGTTACTTTTTTCGCGGGCAGTTCTGGAGTTTTCGTCTCCAAACCGCTCTCCTGGCCAATTCTGTTAAGCGCCTCTTCACTCAACGGTTGATCGAGTAAGTCATCGAGGGCATCCAGCACTTTGCGGTTCGATTGGAGATTGCCATGCTTCTCCTCGATAAAGAAGGCGGGAATTGGTTGTCCATCTTTTGCCAACTGCGTCAACTGCCACGGAACATTCCCGTCTCCATCGGAACTGACCATGTAATGGCGCAGAACTTCCGGCGGCTGCGCATTGGCCGCATAGAAATTTAAGGTGTCAGGCGGTAAT
>JBBREZ010000505.1:0-5032 GCA_038225095.1 Caldilineales bacterium | reverse complement strand
TGATAGCGGTAATCGCTGGTGTTGGTGTAGAGCGGGCAACGGACGGGGCAATCAGGGTGGTTGTAGGCGGTCGAACCGTTGAAAAGATCAAACTGATAGGCAGGCTTGCCGATAAAACCGAAGCGCAAACTGAGACCAAGTTCTTTGACCGTTTGTTTGAAGCGTCCAAGTTCTAGATTGTGCTCATCGCCCGCCCAGGTGCAGGCCCAAATATAGCCTGTCTGTCCGGCATCGGCCGGGACATGGCGCGCCCGTAACCAAGAACAGCCTTCGATGGCTGCATTAAATTCGTGTAAATTGCTAGTGTATTCGGCCAGATAATCGTCGATCCGTTGCAACTGCGCCAAACCGACCGCGCCGGTCACTTCATTCATGCGGAAGTTGAGCGTCATAAACGAAGGCGATTCGCCAAACGACCATTCGTCAAAGAGCCGCTTGTATAAATCTTGCCGATTGGTCGTCATCATGCCGCCGTCGCCGGTGGTCATGTGTTTGCCTTGTTGGAAGCTAAAACAACTCATGTCGCCATACGTGCCGGAGTGTTTGCCCTTCCAGGTGGCGCCAATGCTGTGCGCGCAGTCCTCAATCATAAAGATCTTGTGCTCGTCGCAGATGCGCCGTATTTCATCTAGTTCAGCGCACATGCCCCACAAATTGGTGACAATCACCGCACGCGTCTTGTTCGTGATGTTGGCGCGCAAGGATGCGGGGTCCATCAAATACGTGTCCGGTTTTACATCGGCAAAGCGGGGCACGGCGTTGAAATAGATCGTAGCAATCGCCCCAAATTGCACCATCGGGTCACAGATCACCTCGGTGGCTGTCCCGGCGCCGCTGATGCTGACCGCCTCAGCCAAAGCGGACATCGCTGAGTTACGGGCGATGGCATAATTAGACCCCACTTTCTGCGCAAAAGCCTGTTCAAAACGGGTAACCAACCCGCCTTCGCGCCAGCCTAGCTGACCGCTAGCCAGCACTTCGCTGAAATACTGCATCTCTGTTTCACCAAATACACGCGCCATTGTTTGTTATCTCCATTGACAATAAATGATTGTAAAGATTACCCCAGGCCAGACCCCTCCCCCGCCCTCCCCGTCGAAGCCTACAGGGCGGGCGGGGGGAGGGGTCTAGGGAGGGGTCATTTTAGCCTTTCAAACCAGTGCGGGCCAGCCCTTGAATAAAATAGCGTTGTCCAAAGCCGTACAGCAGCAGCATGGGGATGCTGACGAGCATCGAGCCAGCCATGATGATCCCAATCGTGCCGACGCCGGTGCCTGCCCGGCCGCGCAAATAAGCCAACCCCAGCGCAACCGTCATCTTCTCCTGCGTGCTCAAATAGATGAGCGGACTGAACAGATCATTCCAGGAGCCCAGAAAAGCAAAGATCGCAATCGTCACCAAGGCGGCCATGCCCAGTGGGATAAAAATTTGCCAGTAAATGCGAAAGAAGCCAGCCCCGTCCACCTTAGCAGCATCAAAGAGATCCTGGGGAATGGATTTGTAGGCCTGGCGCAGCAGAAAAACATTGAAGGCGCTGCCAAAAAAGGCGGGCACAAAGAGTGGATAATGGGTGTCGAGCCAGCCCAACTGGCGCATGACCGTAAAGGTGGGAATCACGGTAACGGCATAGGGCAGCATCAGGGTGCCGAGCAAAATGAAAAAGAGCGTGTTGCTGCCGCGAAAGCGCATGCGGGCAAAGGCAAAGGCCGCCAGCGAAGATGAAAAGCAGGTGCCGATCACGGAGAGAATGGTCACCTTAAAACTGTTGTACAGATATAATTCCATTGGCGCGATCACAAAAAGTTGGACATAATTCTGCGGATAGAGCGGATTGGGGATAATCTGCGGCGGCCAAATCATCTGCTTGCTAGGTTCTTTGAGCGAGGTTGAGACCAACCAGAGCAGCGGAAAGATCATCAAGATTGCCATCAACAGCAAAATTCCATGCGTCAATGCACTGATAAGGAACTTTTTGGCTTTGAGTTGAGTATCAAAACTAGTTTGGTTTCGGCGCGTTGCCTTAAGCGCCACTGGTTGTTCACTCATACGTTTTCCTCATAAAAGACCCAGCGGCGGGCGAGCACAAAGTTTAAGGCCGTCAAGCTGACGATCACCAGAAAGACGACGTAAGCCACCGCCGAAGCGGTGCCCATATTTTGTAGTCGGAAAGCGAGCCCATAGAGATACATCACCACCAACTGCGTCGCGCCGGCTGGTCCACCGCCGGTCATGATAAAGGGTACGGTAAAGTCTTGAAACGAGCCGATCACGCTGGTCACCAAGATAAAAAAGGTAACGGGCGACAGGAGCGGGAGGGTGATCGAATAGAACTGACGGAAGAACCCCGCACCGTCAATCGCCGCTGCCTCATAATATTCGCGCCCGATGCCCTGGAGTCCCGCCAGGAAAATCACAATGCTAAACCCCAACCCCGCCCAAATCGACTCGATGATCACCGCCGTCATCGCCCATTTTGTGTTGCCAAGCCAGGCTGGTCCCTTGATGCCAACCAAGCGCAGCGCCGAGTTGATCAGGCCGAAATTGGGCTCATAGAGCCAACCCCAGAGCAGCGCAACCGCCACGGCGGGCGCAATCACGGGAATAAAATAGATAGCGCGGTACAGATATTTGCCGCGGATCTCCTGATTCAACAAGATCGCAAAGACCAAGGCGAGAATCATGGCGGGGACAACGACGCCGAGCGTGTAGACGCCGGTGTTCTGCATGGTTTGGAAAAAGAAACGGTCGGTCGTAAAAAGTTCTACATAGTTACTCATCCCCACCCAGCGCGGCGGGGTGAGTAGATTCCACTGGGTCAGGCTGGCGTAAAGCGAGAACACCGTTGGATAGACCTGAAAGATCGCAATCCCCAGGGCAACCGGCAGAACAAACAACCAAGCCAGCCTTTCTTCATAACGCTGTCGCGTGCTAAAGGTCGATTTTTTTGTGGTCATGCGTCTTCTCATCAGATTAGTCAAGGATGAGGTGATAAGTGATGATCAACCACCTTCACTCATCACTTATCACTCATGGCTTACGCTTGGCTAAACTTCGCCCACGACTTCGTCAGTTCTTCGTTGTGAATCTGCGCCGCTTCTGCCATCGCGGCTTCGATGGGCGTGCCATCGGCATTGGCTTTTTCAATCGACGGACGGTAAGCATCGAAGGTGTTGGGGAAATCAAAATAGGTAAGATCTACCTTGGCCGAGTCCTGTAAAATATTCTCCAGCGCTTTCGGACGGCTGGCGGGCGGTGTCTGGTTGTACCACGCCTTCGCCACATCGCCATAGGAACTGGGAATGATATAATTTAGATCGCTAAAGCGTTTCTGACCGTTTTCGTCCACCAAGTACTTCATCAAGTTCCAAGCCATATCGGGGTTTTTGGTGTTTTTGAAGATCCACCAGCCGTCGGATTCCAGGCTGGTGGTCCGTTTGCCGGTGCGAGGATGCTTGGGGAACAAGGCAATGTCCCATTCAAAGTCCTTAATCGCGGCGAAATCCGAGATCCACCAAACGCCATCCACAACCATCGCCACTTGACCCGACATGAAAGGATTGGTCTGCGCCTGGGCGCCCGGCGGCGGCGCAATTTTGTGGGTATAGGCCAGATCCCAATTCCACTTGAACACTTCGATTGATTCGGGCGCATCGAGCATGGACTTTTTGAAATCGGCGCTGTGGCTAGCGCCTCCAGCCGAAAAGAGGAAGTTGCCTTTGGTCAAGATATCTGGGCCGATCATCCGCATGCCCCAGATATTTTGATCGGCTTTGGTGATCGCTTTGCCAGCCTCGACTAAATTGTCCCACGTCCAATCATCGGTGGGATGGGCCACACCAGCGGCATCGAACATTTTCTTGTTATAGGCGAAGATCTGGCATTGGGCATCACTGGGCAAGCCGTACATTTTGCCGCCCTTGCCGCCGCTGTCAAAATCGCCTTCTTGCCAGCGATACTGCGCCACCGCAGCGGGCAACATTTTTTCCACCGAAAATTTGTCGACTTGGAGGTAGTCATCAATCGACAACAAAATTCCACTTTTCGCATAGGTGAGCAGCCGACCATAGTCAGCGATACCAACATCGGGCGGCGTGCCACCGGCCACTTGGGTCTGCAATTTTGTCCAATAATCGGTGGGGATAAATTGGCCTTCCACTTCGACATCTGGATGCGCTTGTTTCCAGGTATCGATGACGCTCTTCATGGCGGCTTCATAGCCAGACCAGGTGTAGCTGGAAAAGATAAGTTTTGACTTGGCGCCCGCTGGGGCAGCAGCCCCGGTCGTGGTTGATGCGCCCGGCGCGGTGGTGGCCGTACAGGAGGCCAGGAAAGCACCGGCAGTGCCAATGCCGGCCATTTTCAAAAGCGTTCTACGTGACAGATGAGTAGACATCTTTATGCTCCTTACATGTGAATTGATTAGAGATCGCGTGGTCCGAAAAAGCTTTAAACATGATTTTGGTGTGCTTGTCGATCACCTCCAATCCCAACGCCTTAACCAGAGCTCCCAACGAACCAGCAAAAAGGCCGTCGAATGAATTCGGCATCTGGTATGCAAAACCGCGCCCAGGGGCGGGTGCCCATTGGGGCGCGAAACGGGTTCATAGGTGTGCTTAACGTGCTTCGCGCCCCAATGGGCACCCGCCTTAGGGCGCGGTTTGTGTAGCAGGCCGTGAATTCATTCATGGCCTTTTCTAAAGAATGTGGTAGGTGTCATAAACTTCGCGCAGCGTCTTCCCAGCCAACAGGTCGGCGCGCGCCTGTGATTCTTCGCCTACCTTTGTTTGCGCCAATTCTAAGACTTGCTGCACGATAGCTTGTGGAATAACGACGATGCCGTCGTGATCGGCGAAGATCAAATCTTGCGGATAGACCAGCACATCGCCGCAGCGCACCGGCACATCGTAGGCCATTACCCTGGCCCGCCCTTTGGAATCTAAGGGCCGAATGCCAGTGTAATAGACCGGAAAATTCATCTGGATGATGCGGACTGTATCACGAATTTGGCTGTCGCAAATTGCCCCCACGGCGC
>JBBREZ010000504.1:0-5054 GCA_038225095.1 Caldilineales bacterium | reverse complement strand
AGGTTGACGTTGAAAACCGTGCGCACCATGCTGAAGGCGCTATTGTTGCCGTTAAAAATCGCCCCACCGCCCTGGCTGTCACCGATGGCGTAGGCAATGTTGCCGTTAAAGACTGTGTCGGAAAGTTCGAGCGTAGCGCCTTGATTGACCAGCGCACCGCCACCTTTGCTGGCAATGTTGCCGCTAAAGTTTGTCAACGAAATTTTCAACTTATCCGAACCCCCAATCGCAATCGCGCCGCCATAGCCCTTGCCGGCATCGTCCGTGCCATCCTTCGTGATCCCCAACGCCTTGTTGCCGTTAAAAGTGCTCTGCAAAATGTTCAGCGCGCCGGTGGTGTAAATGGCGCCGCCATTGCCTTGGGCCTGGTTATCCACCACCGCCACCTGGGTCAAGTTGATCGTTGTATTGCTGTTCTGGCTGAAGATGGCGCCGCCATAGCCACTGCTGTAGCCATTTTTCAAAGTCATGGCGGCCAAGGTCAAAACCCCGCCATCGGCCAACCAGAACAGTCGGCTATCATACGCTTTGTCATCGGGTAGTTGCGCCGGCGCGCCACTGCCACTGATCGTCACCGGCCCGATGATCAGCACAGCCTTGTTGATCATCGGCAACGGATAGCGATCCGGCGTAATTTTGATCGTGCCATTGACGGCGTTACCGCCAAAGGTGATCGTCGTCGGGCCAGCGTTGGCGGTGCATTCGTGATAGGGTTGCACCGCCAAGCCATTCACCTGCTGTAAAAAGGCCGCCTCAAGCGCCTCATACAAACTGCACGCGTTGTCATTCGGATCATCGGCTAGCGACGTGGTGGTGACAATAATACCGCCCACCGCCTGCGCAGGGCGAGTGAATTGGGGCAAGGCCAAGCTTGTACAAACGATCAGCAGGCTGAGCAAGAAGTTGATCGGCAAGCGTCGTGTGCGACTGCGGGAAAGAGATAAAAACATAAAGACTCCTTGAACGGTTGTGATGTGATATAAAAATTGGACAATCGTAGGCACCCAGTGGGTACCTACGCCATTGGTATCATGTTTAATTAATTTCTCACTAAGTGTAATGCGCCGATCATCCGCCGGCTGTGTCGCACGCCACATCCAGTGGGTGTCACGCCTTGCCAGGGCTAGTGACAGTATAGCGCTCAACCAGCCGCTAGGGTATCCACCAAAAGGCACATTCGCTGGTTGATTTTCGCCAATGATAAGTGGCTGTAAAACAAAAAAAGCCTGCCGGATAACCGGACAGGTTTGATTTGACAACAACGGATGCCAAAAATTTTCTTGACGTACACCCATGCCTAAAGTCGAGCAGGAGAAGCGTCCCCGGCACGTTCGCCTTGATCGCGTGCACCTCTAGATTTGTTAATCTAGAGGTGCACCTGTCTGTTAAAAATGGGCGATTACCCGGTGTTTACGGCAAATCAAAAACCGTGGCCCGCACCGCGCGCACAATCAGGTGGAAGGCCGAGAACGGTGGTTGACCATCGCTGGGGTCGTCATAAAGACAATGCGCATGGTAAGTCGTGTCGTAGGCTACATGCGGTTTGTCTTGCCCATCTAGCGCCAGGATGGGCGTGATGCCATGCTACAAACCACCATCACAGTTGAGCGGAATCGCGACCGGCCAATCAGCTTGCAATCGCTCGGCGGATTCAATCACCTTGTGCTGATAGGTTGGATTGTCAGTCTCGCAAGCAGCCCTGCACCATATATAGCCCAGACCACCGGCGCTGGTATCGGCATAGGCGATGTGCGGCCGATTCTGTGAATCCAGCTCCAGATCCGGGTGTTTGCCATCGGGCGTGGGGACGCCTGGATCATTATAGGACCAATGATCGTCTTTCGTCGCTTGATCAAAGCAATTTTCGTTGCACCAGATGTAGAGTAATTTTTCGCCAGCCACCTTTCCTTCACCTTTATAGAAAGCCAACCGCGGCCGATCTTGGCTGTCCAGTTCGAGATCCCGAGAAGGGTTTGTGCCGCTGCCCCGGTCGATCAGATAGACACGCTGCCAATTCTCATGTTGGTCGCAGTGGCTGTCACAGCCAAAGTAGTAAAGGGCAGACAGGTCACCACCGTGATTGGTGGGATAGAGTTGGCCAATCAGCCGGGGCGCGCCCTGGCTGGTGAAGGTCAGTGACGGATAATCGAGAATCTCGTTTTGGTAAAGCTCGGGAATTGAGCAACGTAACCGGCGCCGAAGTTGGATTCCACATAATGATGCACCGTACGCGGCGGCGCCAGCACAAAACCACAACGTGTGACGGTAAAGGTTTGATCTGCCACCGTAAAGGCCAAGGTACCATCAAGCACGTAAAAGCCTTCTGTCGTGTGCGCGTGCCAATGGGGTACGCTCTGCCGAAAGTGGGGCGGTAGAGTGAGCTCGATCAGCCCAAAACTACCGTTGGTGTCGGCGCAAGTAGCCTTGAGCGAGCCAACGGCGCCGAAAAATGATAGCGTCTTGGATTGTCCAGGCGAGTAAGAATTAGATTTTGTAGTATTATGCAACATTGTCATGTGAATTCTCCCTGAGTGGCGAGCGCGCTTCCTTTCAGTTCGTTTCGTTAATTTGGCTTGTAGCTATCAAACAGGCGCGAATCAGGCAAGGTAATTCCCCACTTGCTAAGGAAGGTCTACCTGGCGCAACAGCCAACGTTCTATGTGCGTTTATTAAAACAGAATTTATAACGCGTTAACAGAAGCAAGCGCGACATGGGCTGATACAAAGAGTGATACAAAAGCGGAGAAAATCTGGTTGACAACGAGGGGCAAAGTCGCAAAAATTAACGGTAATGGCGCATGGCATGCGCCATTATTCCGGTAAATGCTACTCGTTCCAACGCTGGAGCGTTGGAACGAGTAGCATTTACCGGAAGGCCATTGAGTGAGGGGTAGGCACGCCCCGTGCCGTCTACCCAGTTGACTTGATTAGAAAATGACCGGCAGCTTTTCCAAGCCACGTACGGTCGGCGTTGCGCGCCAACGCAACTGATCGGGCGCGACGGCAAGTCGCAGATTGGGTAACCGCTGCACCAGCGTATTCAGCGCAATCTGGCCCTCCAGGCGCGCTAAGGGTGCGCCGATACAGAAGTGAATGCCTTGACCAAAGGCCAGATGGCGATTCTTCTCGCGTGTGATGTCCAGTTCGTCCCCGCGCTCGAAAACCAGCTCATCGCGATTGGCCGAGGCCAGCACCGCCAGCGTCAGCGCGCCGCGGGGAATAGTGACACCGTGGAGGATCATATCTTCGCGCGCGTAGCGTTCGGTGGCTTGTTCCACGGGGCTGGTAAAGCGCAACAGTTCTTCCACGGCGGCGCGGATCAAGCTTGGGTTATGCCGCAACAAAGCGAGTTGATCGGGGTGTTGCAACAACGCCAGCGTGCTCGAGGCAATCAAATTCAAGGTCGTTTCATGCCCGGCCACAATCAGTAGAAAAGCCATCGCCAGCAGTTCATCCTCACTTAACTGGTCGCCCACTTCCTGGACCTGCACCAACGCCGTGAGCAAATCGTCGCGCGGGTCGCTTCGTCGTTGCGCCAGTAATTGGCGCAAGTAACGCATAAACGCGGCAATCGCGGGGATTGCCAACAGTATATTGAGGGTAGACGGCGTTTTCACAATCGCTTTTACCCAACGATGGAAGCGATGGCGATCCGCGGTGGGAACGCCCAATAATTCAGAAATCACAATCAAGGGCAGCGGCAAGGCAAAATCGTGCAGCAGATCGATTGAGCGTTTTGTCGACGCCACGTCAAGCAATTGGTTGGCAATTACCTGGATACGGCCTTGTAATTGTTCAATGCGGCTGGGCGTAAAAGCTTTATGCACCAACGTACGCAGGCGCGCGTGGTCGGGATCATCCACATCGAGCATATTATGCTGGAGCGGCTTGAGAAAGCCCGGCACCCAAGGTGCGTGTGACGTACGCAGGCCAGAACGGGCAGTGGCCGGATTCTTCAGAAAGCGCTCATCTTTCAATAGGGCTAGGACATCGTCATAGCGCGTCACCAACCAGGCATCCTGACGTCCCCATTTGGCCTGATAGACGGGTTGCTCCCTGCGTAACCGCGCATAAAATGGAAACGGGTTCTTCTTAAAGTCGCGTTTGGTGATTTCCACGGGTAGTATTGTCTGGCCCGCTGATTTTGTAGCAGGCAGTGTGTTCGCAGGCAAAATCGTGCTCATCATGTGCTCCTTATTTTCGTTCTAATCCATGTAGCAACAGTTCCGGTATCAGCTCAGAAAAGCGTTCCCACTGCTGTTCAGCCGGCTTGTCACCCAGCATCCGCAGCACGAGCAAACCGAGCACCATACTGCTGAGCGCGCGGGTGGCCAGGGCCGGATCGATGGGCTTGATCACCCCTTGATCGACCAAACGTTGCAACAATGGTTCGGCCAACGCAAAGCTCGGCGCGATCACTTGGGTGTAATAGCGCTCGCGCAATGCCGGGTTGTTCAGAACATCGGGCAGAATCGCACGGATAGTCTGAAAGCTAGCGTCAAGCACCTGCATTCGATGGCGATAATAGGCGACAAAAAAGCTTACAAAGTCACCTTCTACCCCTTGAACCAGATCTACTTGACGTCGCTCACTTTCGTTAAGCCGGTCGAGAATGCCGAGCAGCAGATCAATCTTCGTCTTGAAGTAGATGTAGATCGTACCGTCGGCAATGCCAGCTTGTTGCGCAATCTGGCGAATCGTCGCGCCATGAAAGCCTTGCTCGGCAAAGACCTGCGTTGCGGCATCAAGGATCTGGCTACGGCGCGCGGCAATCAGTTGTGCCTGGATCGGGTCTTGTTTTTCTGGCATCGCACCCCCGGTGAATACAAATTCATATGAATGAATACTCATTCATCAGCATGATACGAGGAATCTGGCCGTTTGTCAAGTCCCTTGCCACTGTTATTTATTAGTTATTTATGGAATAATCAAGGGGAGGAAACAGGCATGCCTGCTCCCTCCCCTTGATTATTTATCTTGTCGATTAGGTTATGCGAATTAGAGGCTGACTGTGTCAATTTATGAAGATCAAAATTATTTCAGCCATGTGTGGT
>JBBREZ010000503.1:0-5067 GCA_038225095.1 Caldilineales bacterium | reverse complement strand
GTTAATTGTACAGATCCCTCCCGCGCTCAAAGGGCTCCCGCTCCCGTTCGGCTGCGGTTCGACAAGCGCACCGCACGGGGCCTGAGCGTTCGACTGAGCTCACGCCGAAGTCTTGCCGAAGGCCACGTCGCAGCCTACAGGGCGGGACAGATCAGGGGAAGACGAAACAACTTGTTCTGTCCCTGTTCAGTTCCCTCTCCCAGCAAAGCGGCTGAGGGAGCGGGAGCCCTTTGGGCGCGGGTGGGGTCGCTATCATTTATAAACAGACCATTTCGATCAAACGCTGATAAACCTTCACTGCGCTGAACAGTTGCGCCACGTCGATCCACTCGCCTACCGTGTGCGCCTGAGCAATGTTGCCTGGGCCCAAGATCATCTGTTGCAAATGTGCCTGATAAACCAGCGCCTCGGTGCCGAAGGGCACAGTCTCCGCTTTGGCGATACCCGTAGCCTGGAGCGCCATTTGCACAATCTCTGCATCCGGCGCAACATGAAACGGTCCAGCACCGCGCGCGGTTACTTCAAGGTCATATTTTTTGGCCTTTTCGACGATCAGCGCAATCGCTTCATCGTGATTCACATTGGGCATGGTGCGCAAGCTCAACGTGCAGATGGTTTTGGCGGCTGTGACGTTCGATTTGCACCCAAAGTCGTCGATCACCATGTTAAAGCCAAAGGTCGGTGGGTCAAATTCATGGTTCAAATAACGCGCATCGGTCTTAAACACAGACACCAACGCCGCCATTTCTGCCAGAAAAGGCGCGATCAAAAAATTGGCTGAAACGCCGCGATCAGTGCTGGTATGCGCCGCCCGCCCGTGAGCTGTGACATAAAGACTGATGCCGCCTTTGTGCGCGTAAACTGGGATCATTTGCGTGGGTTCGGCGACCACACCATAGGTCGGCCAATTTTCTTGCAAGATCGTCGATGCTTTTTCCACCTGATAGGCGCCACCATAGCCGACTTCTTCGTCCGCCGTGACGACGATATACAAGGGTTTGCGCAGTTTACTGGCATCGATTTGAGCAGCCGCCAGCATCGTCGCCGCCAACGGACCCTTCATGTCGCAACTGCCGCGCCCGAACAGGCGACCGTCCTGCTCCAGTGGGTCAAATGGATCCCAGCCTTGATCGCCGGGTACCGTGTCGGAATGAGAAAAAAAACCGAGGCCGCCAGCGCCTTTGCCCAGCTTCGCCACCAAACTGACTTTGGCTTCGCCAGTTGGTTCGGTGTAGGCCAGGCGTTCGACAGCGAAGCCAATCTGTTGTAGTTGAGCCTCTAAAAAGTCAGAGACTGGGGCATTGCTGATGTTACTGGGTGATGGGATGGCGACCAGTGCTTTGGTAAGTTGAAGGACATCATACGATCTGTGTATCATTTCTTACTATTTCCTTACATATTTTACAAATTGGGAACATTAAAATAGCAGGGTAAGTTATAAAAAAGCATGCCGACGCCAAATCATGGGCATGATACGGAAAAGAATAGACATATTATCGCTGTATTTTTACGGAAGCCCAAGTTTTACGCATATGAACAAACTAAAATTAAATCCGTCATTGCTCATAAAATTTTCAATCCTCTTGCTCGGCCTGTGGGCGATTGCTTTGCCCTCAGGCCCTGTGACAGCTCAGGCTAACCCTACAACATCAGAAGCGACCACGATCCAAACCGGCGTTTCACCCGCTCACGCCTATCTACGCGTCAACAATCGCGTCCTGCTTGACGAGCCTGGCCTGCATCTGGACCGTCTGCAACTCAGCCCAGATGGCCGCACCGTGGCGGTGGCTGTGATGCCGACCGGCAGCGAAACGGCAGCGTTGGCTCGCCTGTATTTATTCGACAGCGCCAGCGGCCGGTTACTCACGACCTTGCCCGGCCATACGCCACAATGGGCCGCAGACAGTAACCAACTGACATTTCGCGATCAGGCAGATTGGGTCACCTACAATCTAGTCAACCGGCAACAGGTGCGGACAGCAGCCGTTCCCGACCCAGCCGATCAGCAACCGGTACTTGCGGCCATGCGCCACTCACCTGCAGCCCCACTGACTTATCCGCAGACGATTCGCGTGCTACACCATGCCAATAACGCCTGTCGCGATGAACCCGCTGGGCAGATCGATGTGATCCCATTCGAAGAATATGTGGCGCGAGTAGTGCCAGCCGAAACACCCGCATTTTGGCAGTTTGCAGCGCTGGCGGCGCAGGCCGTCGCCGCGCGCACCTATGCCTGGGCGCAAATCCTGGTCGGACGGCCCGATTATGACGTAACGGACTGGGCTAACTTCCAGATGATGTGCGACGACCACTATCCCATCCCTGATGACGCGGTAAAGCAGACTACCGGTCAATATCTGAGCGAAACCGGCGACGCAGCGGCCTGGCCGATATCGGCCATGTATAGCGCCGAAAATGGTCACCCCACGCTCACAAATCCCAATGTTACTTATTTGCAAGCGGTGCCCGACCTCTTTGCGCTGGGCAAGGTGCGCAATGGTCATGGCTATGGCCTAAGCCAATGGGGCGCGCAACGGCGCGCACTGGCTGGGCATACCTACCAGCAGATCTTGGGTCATTACTACACGAATATCAATCTGCAAAATGCCAGGAATCCAGGCCAACCGCTCGGTGGACTGAGTGAACCAATCGGAGGCGACGCCATAACGGCTAATGCGCTGCACTGGCGCGCATTGAACTCTTATGCGGCGTCGGACATCACGTTGAGAATCAATGGTCCCGGCTTGGCTGAACCTGTGATTTTGAATGGTGGCGAAGGCAGTTGGCGCGCCCCCTTTACGCTGGCCGACAATACCGCGCTCACCGCCGAACTGTGGGTGGACGGCGCACGCCAGGATCAGGTGGTATTGCCCGTTGATACCACGCCACCACCGCCGCCTGGTCTGACCATGCCACCCATTGTGAACAGCGCTCAATTTTCCATCACAGCGAACACCGCCACCGGCGCGCTGGTCGGGTTGAGTCAGGCTTGGTTGTGGGAAGGCGAGACGCTGTCGCACACGCAGAATAGTGGCGCAGTGGTCGTCGATGCCAATGCGACAAATGGTCGGACCTGGGCCGCCCGCGCTGGCGTGAATCAAGCGGGGGCCTGGTATGGTCCATATACAACTCTATTACCACCGGGACGTGATTATAGGGCGATCTTCTGGTTACGTGCTAATATGGCAACCGCGGTGCAGGCCACCATGCCCATTGCCCATCTCGATGTGACCGATCATGGCGGCGATGACATATTGGGGTTGCGCGACGTGTGGCTCAGCGACTTTGCTGCCAGTGATGGCTATCGGCCGATCGCGGTGGATTTCCATCTTTTTGAGGCAGCCGACGGGTTAGAATTTCGGGTGGCCTGGCCCGGCAAAACTGATCTAGCGCTTGATAAAGTTCAAATCTGGACCTTGCCTAACGCGGATTGGGCCAGCGGCCAGCCTTTTAGTTGGGATGTGTACAGCGGCACCGGATTACAAACAATCTCCGCAGCTAGTTTTGATAACGCCGGCAACATCAGCCAACCGGTGAGCCGGACGATTCAGGTAGTTGACAATCAGCCACCAGTTTTTGGCGACATCCATGCCCCTATCGGCTGGATTTCAGCCACCAATTTTGCCGTCTCCACCGCCGTGATCGATAAATTCAGCGGGCTTGATAGGCAATCGGTGGCTTTGACAATTGGCAATCAAGCTTTTAGCGCGACCATGAACTTGCCGGCCAGCCCGTGGCTGCAACAGCTCATTACGGCAACGGTTAGCCAAGTGACGGATGCGCGTTATATGGCGCACTTTAGCGCGGCTGATCGAGCGGGCAATGTGGCGCAAAGTGCCGAGTTTCCACTATGGGTGGATACCGCACCGCCCACCGTGACGGCAACGATCAACCTGACCTCCAGCGATGCTTGGTTCGTAACGCCCGTCACAGTCACGCTGATGGCGGACGACCAGTTGAGTGGCGTCAAGCAAATCGCCTATACCGTAGATGACACGCCGGATCTGTATCAGCAACCGCTGCCGGTTACGCTGCCGGGCATCCATCGTTTCATCTACTGGGCAATTGACGAAGCCGGTAATCGTAGCGAACAAAACGCTTTGACCGTGACCCTAGATTTAACCGCGCCCACAGTCAACTTAATCCCCCTACCACTGGCCCCGGGCAAGGTGCAATTGCAGTGGCAAGCGCATGATGATGCTTCTGGCGTTGCGAGCGTTGAATTACAGACGCAGCAAGCAGATGGCACGTGGCAAGCCTATGCAACGTCGCCCATCACAGCGACGGAGGGTGTGCTTGACTTTGCGGTCGAGAAAGACACGGTTTTGCCAGTGCGGATGCGGGCCGTTGACAAGGCGGGCCGCATCGGTAACTGGACAGAAGCCCAATTGATCGCGGCCTCAGATTGGATCTATTTGCCGCTGATTATGCGCTAGAGATTTCGTGAGTGCATTGCACTGGTCAAAGCATCACAGATTTCGAACCATCAACCTGACCAGTGCGCTGCACTCACCTGAATCAATCTAGGCTCGGTTGACATTTTGTCAGGGAGCAACGGGTAGGGACGAGGCATGGCCACCTTCACTTGGGTAGCCCCTTGATGTCAGTGACCATGCCTCGCCCCTACGTCAAGCGCCGACCAATCGTGCTAGCGCGTCAAATGCGGCAGCACTTGCTCGACGAACAGTTGTGTGCTCTCCACTTGTGGGGTGTCGGCGAAAGCAACGTTCACGCGCTGCGCGCCTTGGGCAATGCCTTCGAGTAATTTTTCCGTCACCTGTTCCGGTGTGCCAGCAAAACCATTCGTGCCGGTTGGTCGGACATGCGGCTGTGCTTGCATGCGCTTCACATCGGCCTCGGTCTCACCCACCAGAATATGCGCGGCAATCACTTGGGTAATTTCGGCATAATCGCGCCCGACATCCTGGCAATGTTGGCGTAAGACATCCTGCTTATGCGCATAGGTGGCGCGGTCTTGGTAGATATAGTTCCACCAGTCCGCATATTGGGCGACGACGCGCAGCAAATACTTCTCGCCCAATCCACCGACCATGATCGGCGGCAACG
>JBBREZ010000502.1:0-5097 GCA_038225095.1 Caldilineales bacterium | reverse complement strand
GAGTTATTGGTATGTCAGCTTGAATATCTGGCATCCATTTTTATCTGGTCTTCGTGAGTCGCTCTCCTGTCGAAGCGTATTTTTTAATCTCACAAAATTGTACAAAGTCGAGCTTAGAAACTGTCTGAAAAGTACAGCTAGGTGCGGTTTGTAACCGCACGTTGGTGGTCTAACCGAGCGTGTGCGGTTACAAACCGCACCTACAATAGCCTATCTACGCAGCCAATTCGACCTTTTCAGACCGTTTCTAAGGATTGATCCAGGTTTGCCGGTCGTTCACCAAACCCTTTTCCCCGTTGCGGCAGGAACGATAGATCCAGTTGTGCACAATCTACCTGATGAATCTTCGCTAGGTGGCTGGCGAGTTGAGAGGTGAGATCGGCTAAATTAGTCGGGCTAAATTCCGGCTCGCCCTCAATATATTCAATCACGATGTAGGGCGTAGGGAAAATTTCACCCGACTGATCGAAGCAATAAGGCGTCGGCGTCGCCAATCCTGCGGCGTGTAATCGTTGCAATAGTTTAAACTCGTCGGCGGCTATGTGTAGATTATGTTGGATGTCCCTCTCACCATGCTGACGAACAATTACTTTTTGGGTTTGACCATCAGGACGCTGAAACTCAAGTGCCGTCACCTGGGCCGAGATGCCACCTTTGAGCGACCATGCGCGCAGCAACCGGCTTTGCGGCACGATTCTTTGCACAATTTTTCCAAACTTTTCGGCCTCTTTCAATTCTGACATCAAATAAACCTTGGGCCGTAGAAAGTTGCCCAAAAATCAGACCGCTAACCGCCCGCGCTGACCTTTGAATTTATCCTTACGGTGAATTTATCCTTACGGTGCCGACGAATGATCGGCGGTTGGCGTGATGCCAGTGGTCGCGGTTAAGGCGGTGGTCGGCGTTGGTACGGCAGTCGGCGCGTTGGGAACCTCTGTCCCCGGCCCCACCAAATAAACGGCGCGCCAGGGTTGATATTTGCTGACGACGCTATCGGTGCGCATTGTACCATTCTCGACGATCACCCGCTCGACGCTAACGCGCAGTCCTTTGTGCGCCGATTCCACCTGCTTGATCTGGCCTTTGGCCAGCGCATTATCGACTTTATATTGGGGTGGTTCAGGTTCCTGCACATCGCTTTGGACGGCTGGTTTGATGGTCACCTGGCGATTAGGCTTGGTGCCGTACAAATTGATGGTAATCACCCCATTAATGCTATCAACCAACGGTTTAATCAGTAGATAGGCGCCAGTATCGTTGCGGAAACGGAAATCGACGCTGGGCGTGAAAATTGTGGCGTCTAGCCCTGGGTCACCATACCAGCCGACGACATAGCCATGATTGTAACGCTCTATAATGGGCAAGCCACCGGTGTAGGCCGCCCGGAACACGGTTGTACTCACCTGGCAAATGCCGCCGCCTGCCCCCGTTGCGGTCTGGTCACCCCAAATGATCAGCGAATCGGCAAAACCGTTGGCTCCGGTGATATCCTCGACATATTTGTTGAAACTGAAAATTTTGTCGGGCGGAATCACCACCCCATCAAATTTAGACGCACCCACTTGGATGTTCTGGACGCGCTCGGGGGCGCTCCCTCTGAAATAACTGACGCCGCTCGAAACTAATTCGCGGATGCCCATGTTGGCGACGTTATTCATATCGACCGCGGGCACATCATCCACCATCACCAGCGCAGCCTGACTTTGCCCGGCGCTCACGGCCTGATGGATGGCGGCTACGGTAGCGTCGATGTCCAACTTGCGTCCATTTTGACTGGGCTGCATCACCGTCACTGCGCCGGTATCCGGATTAAAATCCAACCGAGCATCGCGCGCGGGCACGACAACTTGGGCCGCCCATTCATTCAAGATGCCGCGCAGCCCCGCTTCATCAAGTTGAGGCGGCTTGGTCGAAATTAAAAGTTTGCTCAGCGTGGCACTATCCAGCGCAAATTGTAAATTAAATTTGTCATCGCGCAAAAGCATCGGCAGTGGCGCCGGTGTAGATGCGTCCTCACTGATCGGCGCGGCGCTAATTGTCGCTGCTGGCGGTGATAATTCGATCACCGCCAGCAGCACGTTGATGATCTGGTCTGGCGCGGCGCTGGCCAACGCCTTTTGCACGGTCAGGAGCGTGGCCTCCACATCGACATCCAAGCCGTTTTGCGCCGGGACTTTCACATGGCTAACTTGGCTGGCGGCGCGCCCAGGCCGCCGCACCTCTTTGGCCACCTGCCCAATCGCATAGCGTAATTGGGCCACATTAAACTTCAATGGCGGCGTAATTTCTTGGCCGCGCACGGCGGCGAACAGTTGCCGGAAGGTGCGCTGCGAGAAATTGCCCTGGCGGCCGACCAAATAAGCCTGATTCGTTGCGGCCAGTAAATCGGCCTGCGCTTTGACTTGTTCACCAGTCAGCGGCCATTGTTGCGTGCCATAATATAAATTGACCGGCGGCAATGGATAGTTCTGCAGCCGTTGGCTCAATTGCCCCAAAGCCCGTGCCCGCGTCAGCCCACCAACTGGCACACCACCCACGCTAACGCCGCTATAAATGCGGCTGGTATACCAAAATTGCCAGCCAAGTAGCCCAATCAACCAGCTTAAGAGCAGCAGAAGGGCGAAAATGGCCGCAAAATCGAAAGGCGAGCGTTCGAGCCGAATAGGGTTGCGTGCGGGAAATCTCAGGGTAGATTGCATAATAATTACCTCATAAACGCCATAACTCAATCACTGACTGAATAGACATTATCCGGAATCAGCAGTCACCACGGGTAGGCAAGTAGACGCCCATCAGTAGATGGGACGGAAACCGGTAAGTATCACCTCTATACCTCTATACCTGTATATCCATCTTTGTTAATCCAGATAATGTCTACTGTCTAGCTGAGCTGTGGCACAATGTAGAGCAACGGAATAAACCAATCAAGCAAAAAAAGCAGGGCAAACGGTGTCGCCCAAGCCGAAAAACGCAAGACCGTTAAGAGCTGGGCAACCCAGGCTTGGGTCATGAATTGGCGCAGTAGGCGCGGCAACCTCGGCGATGTCGAGTACGCAATTGTCAAGAGTAAGGGTTGCACCAATAGAAATAAAGCAATCAGCACGAGGATGAGCAAGTTCCAGTGGTTGAGATCACCATTCGTAAAGCCAGTTACCCCTAAGGCAATGGCCAGGACGAGCGCCAGAAAACCAGCGATCGCACCTTGAAGCGGTTGCATCACCTCGCGCCAGCCCAGCGCTACGAATGTGCTGATCGCTAGCATGCCCCAGAAAAAATAACGCCCTTGATGCTGGACAAATTTAATGTTATACCAGATATAGCTCGTCAGGTCGGCCAGCAAGAGCACCCCTAATAGACCGAGCACCCACAACTGAAAATCATCCATATCCGTATCAGGGCTGCCTGAAATCAGGCGCACTAACGACCAGAGCAAACCCAGAAAAAGCACACCCGTAAAGAGCAACAGCGCCGTGTAGATGCGCTCGTCCATCAGTACACTCAACCAGCCAAAGACACCCCAAAAGCTCCGAAAAGTGAGGCCAAAAGCGCGTTCGCTATAGAGGGCCAAACCGTGCTCGGCGATCCAATCCAGCGTACGCGGTTGGCCTACCACCACTTGGTCGTGCCAGGCCAATCCCAGCCAATCCGTAATGCCATACAAACTAGCATTGCGCAGCCACATTGGCAACCCAAGCAGCAGCGCGGGGATGAGCGCCCATAGGGCAGTGCCCATGCCACGCACAACGCCGCGCACGGTGCGTTGGTTCCGCCAGATGACGGCGGTAATCGCAAGCAGGCTGATCGGCACCAGAATATAAGCGTATATTTTGGTGAGCAAGCCCAGGCCAAGCAGCAGACCCAGCCCGATCAATGACCAATGCTTGGTGGATTGCGCCTGTGCCTCTGGATGCGGGGATTGGTCATTATAAAACTGACGCCGCATCCACTGCAAAAGGGCTAGCAGCGTCGCCAGCACGAGCAATTCTGCCAGCACATCGTTGTTAACGGCGGCTGTAACGGCAATGTGCATGGGCAGCGCAGCCGTAAAGGCGGCTGCGCCTAAATTGATCAAGGGTTTGTTGGGGAAGATGATTTCCAGACAATGGTAGAGCACGAGAATAACGCCGCTGCCCAGCAGTACATTGTACAGACGCAGCCAGAACAAATTGCCAGCGCCAAGCCAGTAGATGGGCGTGGCGGTTAGGTAGTAGAGCGGCGGCTGGTACGATTCGTAGCGCGCTGCTGCAATTGACAAGCTCGGGTCGAACTTGCTGTTGACCAATGCCGCCATCAGTGCTTGATCGTAATCACCCATTTTCAGCACGGGTAACGCGTAGTTGGTGGCAATGTAAGCAATATAGTTATAATGCGCCGGTTCATCGGGCGCTTGCCAAGCGGGCGTCAGCAACGCAAAACGGGTGGCAATCAACGCATAGATCAACAAAATGACCACCAACCAGCGCCGCGGCTGTTCCACATACGCTTGATCAAGGGCAGTAGACATAGCTGGCGGGGCTTGAATCTTCACAGGTTCACTTGAAATTTCATGCTGAAAGAGAGGTACAGGTATCAGTTTATGCTCGATTTGCCGTGCTGCAAGCTACGCAAAGATTAACTTGCGTCCCTTTGGTTCAGGGATTGGATCGCCGAATTCTTTGGCCGTGTCGATCCACGGGTGGATGGCTAATTTGGCATTGGCTAGCGCTGTTTCTTGTGTACTGCCATGGGCCATGCAACCGGGTAACTCTGGCATCTCGGTCACAAATGCTTCATCCTCATTACTCCAGCAAAGAATAATTTCATATTTAACCATCATGCTCCTTTCGGGTACCCCTACCTTTAGGTATGGGGAGGTAAGAAAGCGACGCTTCTACTGAAGCGCACGCTACTGAGTCAGGATATTGTCAGTCTACGGACTGGATAATCTGCCCGCTTTATGTTAAAATACACCTGTAGTACCTGTACATAGGCACTCGTGAAATCTCTCCCGCGAGAAACGGTTTCGTACAGCGCACGTTAACAAGTGAAAATATCAGGTTGCTGGCAGTGGTCTTTGCCAGCGTAAAATTTTCAGAGCCAAGAACGAAGGTTCTTGTA
>JBBREZ010000501.1:0-5180 GCA_038225095.1 Caldilineales bacterium | reverse complement strand
CGCGACTTCGGCGTGAGCGCTCAGTCGAACGCTCAGTCGCGTCGCTCACGGTTCGGCTGAGGCTCACCTCGAAGCGTCGAAGCCTGTTTCCCCTGTGGTTATTTATTCCGAATCATGTCTATTGTGAAAAACGAACCGATTTCAATGGCGTGGACGCGATGCTACCCTTTTATACCCGTCACCGAAATGCCTTCAATAAAGGTGCGCTGGGCGAAGATAAAAATGATGATCACGGGCAGCGCCACAATCGTGCTCACAGCCATCAAATGGGGATAGGCCATCGCATTGTTACCGGTGTTGGTGGCCGTCTGTTGTAATCGATAGATCATGAGCGCCAGCGGATATTGTGACTCATCTTTTAGATAGATCAACGGGCCCAGAAACTCATTCCAAGTCCCCAAAAAGCGAAAGAGCACTACCACGGCAATCGCGGGCTTGGCCAGCGGTAGGATAATGCGCCAGAGGATGCCCCATTCGCTGGCCCCTTCCATGCGCGCCGCCTCGGATAGTTCTTCGGGAATGGTTAAGAAGAATTGGCGCAACATGAAGATAAAGTAAGGGGAGCCAAAAATCGACGGCACAACCAACGGCAGATAGCTGTTGAGCCAGCCCAGATTTTTGAAAATAATAAAGACCGGCACCATCGTCACCTGCCAGGGCAGCATCAACGTGGCGATGCAGACGCTGAACAGGAAGCTTCGTCCCCGCCACTTGATCTTGGCAAAGCCATAGGCCACGATCAACGAGGAGATCAAGGTGAAAATGACCACTGGCAAAGCATAACGGAAGACTGAGTTAAAGGCTGCTAAATTAAAGTTGTAACGCGCCCAGCCACCCGCAAAATTATTCCAAAACATCGGGTGCGGAAACAGAACCGGCGGTACTGTGCGGATTTGCGAATCATTCTTTACGGCGGTGATAAACATCCAGTACAATGGAAAGAGCCAGGTAAAGGCTAAAAGAAAAAGCAGGGCATATTTGCCAATGTTGACGATGCGCCCCATTGTCGACAGATCGCGACTTGGCACAGCCATAAGCGGTGCACCCGCTGTCGTTTGCCCAAAATGATGCTCACACGCATTGACCGGTGCCAAATTCGTGCTGGTGACAGTCACGGGCACAATTTTGGCCGTTTTAGATTGAATATCGGTTGCCTGACTTGTGCGTTGACAAGCCAGTAGCAAACCAGTGATACCGCACAAAAATAAACAGATGTACAGATGCTTCATCTTGTTCATCCAAAGAAAGGCGCTAGCCAATCAGCCGCAATCTCCAACCCAAACCCCGGCGCATCGGTTGGCGTCAACCAACCATCTTTCGGGATCGCCTGGCCGGGCAAGCGCCATCCTTCTTCCAGCGGCACGCCCGGCGCAGTGCCGACAAAACATTCTAGCCAGGGCACAGCGGGCGTAGCCATGCTAAAATGTTGGCCAAAGACACTGTTGCCGCCCCCGTGCAGCATCACGCTGATGCCCGCAGCATCGGCGGCGGCGGCGATCTTTTGGCAGGTGGTCACGCCGCCACACCAGTTAATATCCGGTTGGAGAATGTCGGCCACTTTGTGGTTGGCTGCCCATTGGAACGGCACGTGCGTATACCAATGTTCGCCGGTCGCCAGTGTCTGCCAGGGGAGGCGTTGGCGCAAGGCCACATGCGCGTCAAAATCCTCTGGAATCAGATATTCTTCCATCCACTTTAGTTTGTACGGGCGCAGAATTTCGGCTAGACGTACAGTATACTCTACATCAAAGGCCATCCAACAATCGAGCATTAGTTCGCAACTGTCGCCGATCTGTTCACGCGTTTTGGCGACAAATTCCTCGTTTTTGCGCAGACCGTCCAGTCCATCCGCTGGCCCATAAGGACAAGCCAACTTGAACGCGCGAAACCCTAATTCTTGATACCAGTCCACATCGTTGCCCGTGGCATAACAAAAAATCCGCTCCTTTTGCGCGCCGCCCAGCAATTGATAGACCGGCTGTTTGAGCAACTTGCCGCGCAAATCCCACAAGGCTAGATCGATCGCGCTGACGGCATACGAAGCCAGGCCAGTCGAACCATACGGTTTGGTCAAGCGAAACAGCATATCCGCCAGCTTTTCTGTGGCAAAACAATCTTCTCCGATCAATTGCGGCCCCAAATGATCATCGATCACTGCGGCGACTGGGCGGCCGTGGCTGGTTGAGCCGATGCCCCAGGTGCCATCCTCGGCCGTTACCTTGCACCAGACAGTTTCCCATTTCGGCAGCCACAGATCACGATGGCGTTTTACTTTAGGATAGCGCGACATCGGGTTCGCCACTTCGGCCTCTTGCCACCACGAGGCGCGCCGCGGCTTGGTTGTGCTGTCATTCGGGGCCACGTTGAGCCGCATCGCGCGGATTTCGGTGATTTTCATGCTTGAACTCCAATCGTCTGCGTTTTACCAGATGGTTGTGATGCCGGAAAGTTGAATTTTGCTGTCTTTGCTGATAATGGGAACGTTTATCGATAGTGCTGTAGCCGTGATAATTCGATCAGGCATATCCGGTATTTTTGTTGCATCGACAAGCATCAACGCTCTAGACACCTTTAAATCGAGCGGAATTTCGATGAAAACGCTGCGCGAATTACGCAGGATCTGTGCAAAGCGTGTGAAACTTTCCATCGGAATTTTGCTTCTTTCAATCAAATAGACCATTTCGACCAATGTGATTGACGATACACCGATCTTGTTACCAAGGGCCGCTGCATTGGCAATAAGGCCAATCCAGAAAAATAAATAACGATATAGGGATCGAGACCTTCGGCAGAGCTCAGGTCCGTTGATAAACTCAGCCCGTATACTTATTTATTTGGAATGGCCTAAACAGGCGCGCAACATTCGAAAGTTGAGGATTTCCAAAAATCTGCCAGATAATCGTATGGGTGTCGGCAACGCCCACTATCATAAATAAAAATTCTCGCGTGGAAAGTTTGCCCACATTTCTTTCCGCACTTCAGCGATATCCTCTTCAGACGGACCAGGACCCAAATCGGCGCAAAGACCATCAAGGGTATCTAAAGGTGCCAACAATGTGAATTCTTGTTCAAGCATCTTGGCAAGGCGCTCTAATAATTTGAGCTTATCAATTGGCGCTAGATATGACGCCAATGCCTGCACCTCTTCCAATTGCACGGTCTTTTCAGGTGCCAAAGTTTGTGTTGTCATGATTAAATACCTCCTGACGAAGATTATATCATAAATTACTGTCCATCCGTTGGTTGATACAGTTCTTCAACCAGCACCTTCTGCCCATCCTGCGCCGCCGAACGATAAGCCGCGTCCAACAATTCGACCGTGCGCAAACCCACTTCTGCTGGTGAACCGTTTGAAGCTTTGCCCAGCACAAGATCAACCAAGTTATGCGACGTGGCAAAGCGCGGATAACGCTCATCTGCGGGTACAGAAATAATTTCCGGCTCCTGGTCACGCCGGTGGATTTCTAGGAGACCGGCATTGGCATTCAGATAAATTGAACCGTTTTCGCAATGAACTTCGAGATCAACCTTGCCGCCACTGGCGCTACCCTGGTTGCCCGTGCCGCTGACCACACCCAGCGCGCCGCCTTCAAATTCAACGAGCATGGCATCGACCAAATCAAGCGGCAGATTATGTTTGTGCATCAAAGCATTCACCCGTTGCGCGCGCAAATTAGTAACAAAAAACATCAGCCCAGCCGAGTGCGTGATCTGCAAATGACCTTGCCCACCGCCAGAAAGATGCGGCTGGCTGTAGACGTTGCCAGGGCCGTGGACGACATAACGCGCGCCGCTACCGGACCCATCATCGCCGCGCAACAAGTCCAGAATGTGCGAGGCCATGAAACAGTTCACGAGTTGAATCGCGCCGAGTGTACCCGATTCAATCACCTGGCGGGCGCGCTTCACAAAATCGGCAAAATGATAGGGATAACCCATGACAATCTCAGTGTTGTGCGCCTGCGCCGTCTCGATCAGATCGCGTGCGTCGCGCGCATGGAGCGTCAGCGGTTTTTCGATCATTACTGGCAAACCACGTTCCAGACAGGCTTTGGCCAGCTTGTAATGCGTGGCATGTGGCGTCGCGATAATCGCGCCATCCAGCGCCTCGTTTTGCAGCATGGTGTTGAGATCAGTATACGTCTTCTCGATGTGATAGGCTTCGGCGGCGGCATCAAGCTTGCCAGCATCGGCATCACACAAGACAATCGACCCGACGTCAGGATGCATTTGTAACCCAGGGATATGGGTAAAAGTAGCCCACCAGCCAGCGCCGACAACGGCAATGCGTGCTTTCTCGGTCATTTTTGTTCCTCTTGATTATTTGTAACTATTCGGGCGTAACACTGCACAGGTAGATAGGGATACAGGGCGTATTACCTGTATCCCTATCTACCTATCTACACAAGGGCTCAACCGTTACAATTATTTAATGGCGCAGAAGATTCCACCCGCTTTTTGAATGCGCAGCGTACCCTGATGCGCTTGCAATTGTTGTTCCACAAAATGGGTAAATTCCGTCTGACGCGCCGCTGAGATTTCGTTCATGGACGAAGCATACGCCACCAGTGGCGCGGCTTCCGTGACGAGCAGATCAGATTCAAAACGGCGCAACTTTACCTGCGTAAAGTACGGGGCCAGCCATTGCGCGCCGTCTTCCAGACTAAAATGCAAGTGTTCTCGCCAAGCATAGGCCTCCGGTGCAAAGGCGCGCACCAGATCGCGCAACTCCTGCATGTGATTTTCACCGTTGGTGGCAGCATATAGATGACCGCCCGGCTTTAAGACCCGCTGAATTTCGCCGAGTGCTTTGGGTAAGTCCGCCACATGATAAAGCATATGATTGGCGATCACCACATCCAAACTGGCGTCGGCCAACGGGATAGATTCCGTGTTGAACTGTTCAAAGCGAAAACGCGCTGCCTGGTCGCCCAAATTGACGCGTGACTGTTCCAACATGCCCGCCGATTGGTCGGACAGTGTGATTGTCCAACTCGCAGGGATACGGTGCAAGTTCGTTTGCCACAATTTACCCGTGCCACAGCCAATTTCCAAAATGTGGGCCGTGGCGTGGAGATCGAACTGGTCAAAGACCCACAACATCCAATCAACTTTGTTGGTGCTAAAGCGATCATGCAGTTGAATGCGCGCGTCGAGATTGACCGAAGTTTGATACTGTT
>JBBREZ010000500.1:0-5181 GCA_038225095.1 Caldilineales bacterium | reverse complement strand
CCAAAGGTTATAGCCGCCGTCATTTTCTACGCCTGTCAACCCTGGCCATGGGCGGATTGGCAGTAGCTGCTTGTACGCCGGGCACAGCTAGTGCACCGGCAGCGGGTGGACAGGTCGGTCAAAAGGCCACCACAGGACCGGTGGAAGTCTCATTCCAACATTTCTTTGACTCACCAGAGTTAAAGGCAACTTTTGATCCGATTTTTGCTAGTATTGAAAAAGATACCAATACAAAGATTCGGAGTCTTACTACGCCCTATGGCGAGATGTTAACCAAACTGCTGACGATGACGGCGGGCGGGACGCCACCCGACCTCACTTCAGCCGCGAGTGATTGGGTGAAAGACGCCTCTGGCCGCGGAATTTTCTTGTCTTTGCAAGATCGGCTCTCCCTATTGCCGTTCCCAACGACGGACTTTATGCCTTCACGCTTGCAAGATGGCTCGTATAATGGCGTCAGCTATAGCGTGCCCGTCGACCAAGGCTCCACGGGCATGTATTACAACAAAGACATCTTTGATAAGGCTGGCATCGAATATCCTAATAAAAATTGGACGTGGGATAAACTGCGCGAGGTTGCAATCCAGTTGACCCTTGATAACAAAGGCCGCACCCCGAAGGATGCGGGTTTTGATCCAGAAAATATTGAGCGTTTCGGGTTGCAAGGCGTTTCTGATCTGCACCGGGGCCACAGCGTTATTTCGAGTTTGTCCGGCGATCCAAAATGGTATGACGACGACGTCACCAAAGTGACGATGGATAAACCGGCGATGGTCGAGGCCTGGCAATGGTACATTAACTTGCGCACGGTTGACCACTGCGCGCCGACGCCGCAACAAACCCAAGGGTTTTCGGATGCAGCCGGCGGAATTTTCCCATTCGGGTTGGGCAAGTACGCGATGGAAATTACGTGGATCGGCATGATCTCGGCTCTGAAGCAAAAGGGGGTCACGATCAAAAACTGGGATGTCGCACCGTTGCCCCAAGGTAAAGGCACGTTTGCAACCTCTAGTGGCCAGCACTTTGCCGTGTTGAAGGGCAGCAAAGTGCCAAATCAAGCCTGGAGCATACTCAGTTCTTTCCTTGAAGAAAAGCATATGAAAATGTTGGGAACGGTCGGGGCTTGGACGCCGGCGCGGATTTCTATGGCGAAATATGGTCAACCAACAGATGGGATTCCTTCGCGTTTTATGGAAGGCATGATCGATCCAATTTCGTGTTGTGGCTTCTCGTTCTACTGGTATCTGCCGGGCTATCCAGAATGGAGCCGTGAGATCACGACGGCTCTCGAGCCGGCATGGCGGGGCGAAATCACAGTAGAGCAGGCGATGAAAGCCTTCTACCCGAAGGTAAGCGAGATGGTGACAAAACGACCGCGACCCACTTCATGAGGCCGCTGCTGCCCAGCAACCGCTCAACATAAACACGGATCGCATAAAACAAGGTAAGCAATGCCCATGACAAGCCTCCCATCTAGCCTAAAGGCTTCCCAAGACGCGCACGCGCGGCGTAAGCAGCGACCGCGCTCCGGTCTGGCCCGTGAGGAAATGCGCGATGGTTATCTGATGGTCGGTTTTTGGCTGATTGGCTTTCTGATCTTTACGGCTGGCCCAATCGTGGCCTCGCTGGGGTTGTCCTTTACCACCTGGGATCTGCTTTCAGACGCCCACTGGTCTGGGTTCACCAACTATGGCACGCTGATCAAAGATGACCTTGTGCGCGTTTCGCTCTGGAATACACTCTATTTTACGGCAGTGCTCGTACCCTTGAGCACCGTGGGCGCCTTATTATTGGCGCTTGCCATGAATATGAAGCTGCGCGGCATGCGGCTTTATCGGACGCTTTATTATCTGCCATCGATCACGCCGGCGGTGGCAACAACCTTGCTGTGGCTGATGATCTTTCAGCCGGAATTTGGCGTCGCCAATTATTTTCTCCAAAGAATTGGCCTGCATAAACAACTCTGGCTGATGGACCCAAGTATGGCAAAACCGGTGTTGATTTTGATTGCACTCTGGGGGATTGGTGGTGGTATGCCGATCTTTCTGGCCGGTTTGCAGGCGGTGCCGCGCGAGTTGTATGAAGCAGCCGAGATCGACGGGAGTAATCATTGGAATAGTTTTTTCAATGTAACATTACCGCTGATGACGCCAGTGATCTTTTTTAGCGTGATTACTGGCATCATCGGCTCCTTCCAGATTTTTACCAATGCCTATATCGCCACGGATGGTGGACCAGGCAATGCAACGCTCTTCTATGTCTTGCTCCTCTATCGCAACGCTTTTCAATACTTCAAGATGGGCTATGCATCCGCGATGGCATGGTTACTCTTTCTGCTCGTATTAATCTTTACGATCATTCAATTTCGCCTGGCCCGCCGCTGGGTATATTACGAGGTTTAAATCGATGGCCAAAGCCTATGCAACGGCGAAATCGCAAGCGACAAGCAGTGAAAAAGGCCAAACGAATCCACTTTGGATGAAATATGGCACCCGGTTAGGCATCCACCTCCTGATTGGGATGGGCGCGCTGCTGATGTTATTTCCTTTTCTATGGACAGTTTCGACTTCGCTCAAGTTGCCCGGTTCGGCCTTGAGTTGGCCGCCGACCTTTATCCCCGATACGTTTCATTGGCAAAACTATATCGAGGTATGGTCGATTGTGCCATTTCTCACCTATTTCACCAACACAACGATCATCACCCTGATGACGGTTTTGGGTAGCGTGCTCGGTTCGAGTTTGGTCGGTTATGCGTTTGCTCGCCTGCGTTTCCCTGGGCGCGAAACGCTCTTCATCGCCTGTCTGAGCACAATGATGTTACCTTTTGTGGTGATGATGATCCCGCGTTATATTTTGTTTCGCAATTTAGGCTGGATCGATACTTTTTTGCCGCTGATTGTCCCCGAATGGTTTGGCGTCGCCGTCTATATCTTTTTCAGCCGCCAATTCTTTCGGGGTTTGCCGATGGAATATGATGAGGCGGCGCGCATTGACGGCGCTAACAGTTGGTGGATTTGGTATAGGATTATCCTGCCAATGTCCAAACCTTTGTTGGCGAGCATTGCCATTTTAGCCTTTCGCGATAGCTGGAATGATTTTTTAGCGCCGTTGATCTATCTGCAATCCGATGAAAGATTGACCTTGGCTTTGGGGCTGGTCAAGTTCCGCGGTTATTACCGGACGGAATGGTCATTGATGATGGCCGGCGCCACCTTGATGACGATTCCTGTGCTTGTGATGTTTTTTCTTTTTCAGCGCTATTTCCTGCAAGGGATCAGTTTTAGTGGGCTCGCTGGCCGCTAAAGTTGCCGGAAGAGAGTAAAGGAATAAGAATCTATGCCACGTAAGATTAAAGTTGTCACCGTTTCTATGCCACCCAAACAAAATACGGTGGCGGATAATTGGCCACGCGCCCTCGCCTTGCTGGACGCAGCCTGCGCACAGCATCCCGATTTGGTCTGTCTACCCGAATCAATGTTACATATTGGCACACGCCGCGCGGACTGGCCCACAGGAGTGCAAACTGTGCCGGGCGCTTTTATTGATGAACTGGCCGCAAGAGCACGGGCGCATGGAACTTACATTGTGGGCAGTTTGTACACCGAAGCGGACGGATGTTTTGGTAATAAAGCGCTCGTCATTGATCGCAAAGGCACAGTGGTTGGCCAATATGACAAGGTTCACCCCACCATCCCTGAAATCCAAAGTGGGGTAAAGCCCGGCACGCAAGCCACTGTGATCGAAACCGATTTTGGTCGGCTAGGGCTGGCGATCTGCTACGACATTGGCTGGCCGCAACACTGGGCCGCGCTAGCCGACCAAGGCGCAGAAATTGTCGTCTGGCCTTCCGCTTATGACGGCGGTTTCCCGATCCAAGTCTATGCCTGGACCCATTTTTACTATGTGGTCTCAGCCGTGTCAGGCGATCACAGCAAAGTGATCGACATCTCGGGCCGTGTCCTAGCCGCCACCAGCCATTGGAGCCGTTTGATCAGTGCGGAAATTGACTTGGAGAAGGAGGTTTTCCACATTGATGACCAGATCGAAAAGCTGTTGTGCGTTCAAACGGAACTAGGTGATCGCGTGCATGCGGAAGGGTTTTCGCAAGAAAATATTTTTACCCTGGAATCCAACGATCCGGCCTGGCCACTGGCGCGGGTCAAGGCCACCTATGGTCTGGAAAATTTTCGCGACTATCATGCGCGGGCGGCCCGTGCCCAAGTTGCGGCGCGCCATGATTTGCTGGCTGTTAGTCAACCGGCATGAACTTAGGCTGGGAGGCGCCATGACTTTAACCGCTGAAGAATTTTTCTTATTTGACCATAATGGCTATTTACTGGTCAGCCAGACCTTGACGCCAGCAATGTGCCAGTTATTGATTACAACAATTTCGCAACAGGCAGCACAGCGCATCCCGCCTTTGGTCTGTGAAGATCCAGCGCGCCCTGGTTATGGCAAGCCAGGCGATGTGCTAGGGGCGCGCGTCATTCGTCTGTCTAAAGTGCTCGCGCGCGCGCCGATCTTTCAGCAGGCAGCCAGTGCGCCACCACTAATGGCTGTGCTTCAAGATCTGTTGGGGCCACATGTGGACGTTGTGCTAAACCGGCATAACCACGTCACCCTACGGCCACCGGGCGCGGCCCAGCTTGAATGGCATCGGGATGCGGCCAACTGGAGCCGCCCGATCCTCTCGGCTGTATTTTATTTGGAGGATTCTATCCTAGAAAATGGCTGCACCTGGGTTTTACCAGGGAGCCAGCATATGCTGGCCTATCACGCCCAGCTCGAAGGGCATGGCCGGATGGATTCGCTGGCGCGCTTGGGCCAGCAAGCGCTGCCGGTGCTCGCCAAGGCGGGCGACGTTCTGCTCTTCAATGGCCTGCTGCTGCATGGCGCGGGCGCCAATCGCACCCAGGCCACGCGGATGTCCATGACATTAGGCTATCATGCCGTCGATGAATTAGGCTTTGCAGAAGAACCACACAAGTCACTTGTCGCTGGCGAACGCATCTTACGCCATAACTGATTTTCACCACTTGCTTATGAGAAGGTTTAATTATGACTACCCAGTCCAAAATCTTTGTTCTGCTGCGCCCTAGCCTGTACACAGAATTATTTAGCCCACAAAGCGATCAAGCTTTACGCACACTGGGCGAGGTTGTCTTTCACGCCCAGGAAACT
>JBBREZ010000499.1:0-5194 GCA_038225095.1 Caldilineales bacterium | reverse complement strand
ATCCACGCAGGCAATTTCGTTTTTGCCTCTGGTCAACTTGGCCTAGATCCCCAAACTGGTAAATTACAAGAGGGCATTGAAGCACAAACACGCCAGGTATTAGCGAATCTGACAGCCGTGCTTGCTGCGGCGGGCAGTGATGTAGAAAAAGTTGTTAAAACAACCATTTTTTTAGCCAACATGGCAGATTTCGCCAAAGTCAATGCGATTTACGGTGAAATATTTAAGGTTGAGCCACCGGCGCGCAGTACAGTGCAAGTAGCGGCTTTACCATTGGGTGGCTGGGTAGAAATTGAAGTGATTGCATTAACAGCATAAATGAAATTTTATCTCGCATAAAAAGCTGGTAGGGAATCCTATTCCCCTCACGTAGCGTTTATTTTGCCATTTTTATATTGGCAGATTGGCATTTTTTTCTATTTGGAGGATGTTTTTTTAAATGAGCAATGGTCAAATAGCCCTGGGTCGAAAGATCAAATCACAAAAATCTTGGTTAGGAAGCGTCGATGCATCGCATCCGATGGCACAATTGTTGGCGGATTTTGATCTGACTATGCACGAGCCGCGGTCTGGCGAAGTTCGCACTGGCATTATTGTCGATAAGCGCCCGCACGAGATCCTGATTGATATTGGCTTCAAATCCGAAGGGATCGTGAACGGCCGTGAACTAGAGCGCATCACTGACGAATTTGCCGCCTTCAAGGTTGGCGATGAAATTCCGGTCTACGTTATGCGCGAGGACAAAGACGGCAACGTTTTGCTAAGCATAAGCCGTGCCCTCGCCGAACAAGACTGGGAACGCGCCGAAGGATTAATGCAATCGCAAGATATCTTTGATGGCATTGTCGAAGCCTACAACCGCGGTGGCGTCATTGTCCGTTTGGGTCAAGTGCGCGGCTTTGTGCCGGCCAGCCAACTTAATGCAGCTGGGATTAGCACAGATAATGCGAGCAGCGTCAACACCAATGGTGACGGTGATGGCGATGAGCGCTGGGCGCCCTTAATGGGTGGGACCTTAAAGCTCAAAGTAATTGACATTGATCGCAAACGCAATCGCCTGATTTTGTCTGAGCGTTTGGCTATGCGCGAATGGCGCCGCAAGCAAAAAGAGCAATTGTTGGAGTCATTAAAAGAAGGCGATATTTACGACGGTGTGATTAGCAGCATCGCGGCCTTTGGGGCCTTTGTTGATTTGGGCGGGGCTGATGGCTTGATTCACCTGAGTGAACTAAGCTGGAACCGCGTCACCCATCCGGGTGAAGTCATCCAGGTCGGCGATAAAGTCAAGGTGCAAATTCTGAGCGTAGACTTGGATCGTCGGCGTATTGGCTTAAGCATGCGCCGCTTGCAGCCACAACCGTGGGAAGTGATTAGCCAGACCTATGAGGTTGGCCAGGTCGTGCGCGGTCGCATTACGAAGCTCGTCAATTTTGGCGCTTTTGCGCGCTTGAATGATGATGGCGTTGAAGGGCTGATCCATATTAGTGAATTGGCTGACCGGCGCGTGAATCATCCTAAAGAAGTGGTTAGTGAAGGCGAAGAGTACGATCTGCGCATTATTCGCATTGACACGGACAAACGGCGCATGGGCCTGAGCTTGAAACAAGCGTTGCCAAAGGATGAGATCGATTGGCAAATTGCCCCATCCGACGGCACCGAAGAGGATGAGGTGTCGGTCAATGGCACAAGCCCAGAGCAGGCCACAGTGAATGATACGGTTTCGGAAATGGCCGAGCCTGTTGGCATGTCGGCTTAATTAACGATTTATTTATAACTACATGGAGCGAGAACGTAATCATTGCGTTCTCGCTTTTTTATTATCTATCGTTTTACGACCAGGAAC
The DNA here is from genome assembly GCA_038225095.1 of Caldilineales bacterium. Lineage (GTDB taxonomy): Bacteria > Chloroflexota > Anaerolineae > Caldilineales > Caldilineaceae > JAPLGZ01. Next base: position 3,351 of record JBBREZ010000499.1, on the reverse strand, counting down.
AAAAGATTTACACCCATCGTTGATCTAACTAGATAGGACAGGCCGCGTTTAAGGGCACTAAAATCGGTGCTAGCTGTGAAATTCAGGTCGCTTGGCTTCAACAGCTTAGCTCCGAAATTTCATGAGCATAATTTATGTTGTTAATCATAGGTTTTCTTGTCTATCTCAACTACGCATTTCGGCGTATTGACAAAGATTACATATAATCGTTACAATAGAGTTATACACAATACGGCGTACAAACATTGTGTTAACAATAACTTCAGTCTTAACCATTAAATAGCATGCAATTGAATACCGAGTAAATGATAGGCGGGTAATCGACAAGGCAGCATGGCTGGACATTCCCCACAAGATGCAGTTGTCACAATCCATACCTATCAAAAGCGAGTGTGACAATATAGGATTTCGCCTAAGCGAAATTACACCTTATCATACTCTCTAATCGGCAAAAGAGGAACCCAAGTTACGGCAATTAGCTCCCCCATTCTGCTACAATTGTAGCTAATCACAGAACTGCTCCACTTTATTTTTTGAGGTAAATATATGTCTGATTCAAAACTTGATCGTTTTACAAAACGGGCGCGGCGTGTATTAACGTTGGCGCAAGAAGAAGCTCTCCGTTTAAATCATAACTATATTGGCACTGAACATTTGTTACTGGGTCTAGTACGTGAAGAAAACGGTGTGGCGGTGAAAGTGCTGCGCGAGCTGGGGGTGGAACCGGGTCAGGTGATTCGAGCGGTTGAGCGCACCGTTGGCCGCGGTGAACGTGCACCTTTTGGCAAACCAACGTTAGCGCCGCGCACCAAACGTGTCATCGAACTAGCGGTGGATGAAGCCCGTTTGATGGGTCACCATTATATTGGCACCGAGCATCTATTGCTCGGTTTAGTGCGCGAAGGGGAAGGGATTGCCGTCAATGTCTTACGTGGTCTAGGCATTAATCTAGACCGGGTTCGCACGCAGACAGCGCGTAACATCCTGCAAAATCAAACCCAATCCAAAGAACAAAAGAAAAAAGAATCCAAGACGCCGCTGGTTGACCAGCTGGGCTTTGATCTAACGGCTGCCGCCGAAGAAGGTAAATTAGATCCGGTCGTTGGCCGGCAGAATGAAATCGAACGCATGATTCAAATCTTGAGCCGGCGTACAAAGAACAATCCGGCCTTGATCGGCGAACCAGGTGTTGGTAAAACGGCGATTGTTGAAGGGTTGGCGCAACGCATTGTTGAGGGTAATGTGCCCGAACCATTGCTAAACAAGCGGGTTTTGATGCTGGATGTGGGCAGTTTGGTGGCTGGCACGATGTATCGCGGCCAGTTTGAAGAGCGCCTGAAGAAAGTCATCGAAGAAATTATCACATCGCAGGCCATTCTATTTATCGATGAAGTCCATATGTTAGTAGGCGCTGGCGCCGCGGGCAGCAGCGTCGATGCAGCCAATATCTTAAAGCCGTCGCTCAGTCGTGGCGAGTTGCAAGTGATTGGCGCCACGACGTTAGACGAATACCGTAAATACATCGAGAGCGACGCAGCCCTAGAACGACGCTTTCAGCCAATTCTAGTCGGCGAACCCTCGATTGAGGAAACGATTGAAATCCTCAAAGGCGTCAAATCACGCTATGAGGATCATCACAAATTGTTAATTACCGATGAGGCACTGGACGCCGCAGCCAACCTGGCCGCCCGCTATGTGCCCGATCGCTTCATGCCCGACAAGGCAATTGATCTGATCGACGAAGCTGGCAGCCGCGTGCGCATGTACAAAGCGCCGTATGCCGCCAATCTGCGCGAAACCTTTATGAATCTGAAAAAATTGCAGAAACAGAAGGAAGAAGCGTTAGACACACAGCGGTTTGATGATGCCATCGATCTGCGCTATCGCGAAGTTGAATTAGAGGCCAAGTTGGCAGAACTGCGTGAAGGCTGGAATGAAGAATCTAACCAGCCCAAGGTGATGCCGGAAGATATTGCCGAAGTCGTTGCCATGTGGACCGGTGTCCCGGTCAACCGTATCGCCGGTGAAGAACGCGAACGCTTGCTAGAGATGGAAAAGGTCATGCGTCTGCGCATTATCGGCCAAGACGAACCGATCAAAGCGATCAGCAAGGCCGTGCGTCGTGCGCGCGCTGGTTTGAAAGATCCCAAGCGCCCGATTGGCACCTTTATGTTCTTAGGACCCACAGGCGTTGGCAAATCGGAAACGGCGAAAGCGTTGGCAGAATTTATGTTTGGCAGCGAAGAAGCGCTGATCAAGCTGGACATGAGCGAATTCATGGAGCGTCACAATGTGAGCCGGCTGGTGGGTGCACCTCCCGGCTATATTGGGTATGAAGAGGGTGGTCAGTTAACCGAGGCTGTCCGCCGCCGCCCCTATTGTGTGATTTTGTTGGACGAAATTGAAAAGGCACATCCCGAAGTGTTCAATATGTTACTGCAAATTATGGAAGATGGTCACTTATCCGATGCCAAGGGCCGCCGAGTGGACTTCCGCAATGCGCTGATTCTGATGACAAGCAATATTGGCGCCAAGTTGATTCAAGGTGGCAATCGCTTGGGCTTTGTGATTAATCGCGATGACCAAGAAAGCCGTGACAACGATTACGACTCGATGAAGGCCAAAGTAATTGATGCGCTGAAGAAGACCTTCCGCCCTGAATTCATCAATCGCTTGGATGGGATCATGGTCTATCGCAGTTTGTCTCGCGATGAGATTTCCCAGATTGTCGAAATCCAATTGAAGCCATTGCGCCTCCAATTGGCAGAACATGATATGAAGTTGCAGATCACGAATGCCGCACGAGCTGCGATTGCGGAAGCGGGTTTCGACCCAGATTATGGCGCTCGCCCACTCCGCCGGGTGATCCAAAATCGCATTCAAGATCCGTTGAGTGAGATGCTGCTCGGCAACACTTTTGTACCAGGTGACACGGTGGAAGTCGATTACCGTGAAGTCGAAGAAGATGGCAAGAAACGCCAAGATTTTGCCTTTGATGTCATCGCCCACCGTGACATCGAGGAAGGCAAAGAGCCAGAGACGGTCGATGCGCTAGAAGCGATCTTCCAGTAAACAGTTGACAGCAATGAATTTTGTGACTGGTGTCATGTTAAGCATCAAATGAGTAATAGCTCGTAGTGACGACTTCAGTCGTTCTTGGTTGCACAACGACTGAAGTCGTCACTACGAACTATTTAGTAGAATCACCAATTCATAGTTGTACAACCGTCATTATCTAAGTCTTACGTGTAAAAACAGGCTCACTATTAGGTGAGCCTGTTTTTTTGCCCTAGTGTTGGTAGCTGGATGTCTCGCTATATTTGGGCGAATATGACCATTCGACATATGATA
>JBBREZ010000498.1:0-5208 GCA_038225095.1 Caldilineales bacterium | reverse complement strand
ATCTGGTTGATACACCGGGCCATGCTGACTTTGGCGGTGAGGTCGAGCGTGTTGTGAATATGGTCGATGGTGTGCTTTTGCTGGTCGATGCCGTCGAAGGGCCCATGCCACAGACGCGCTTTGTGCTCCGTCAGGCTCTGAATAAGGGTTTGAAGGCGATTGTGGTTGTCAACAAAATTGACCGCCCGTCCGCTCGCCCGAATTATGTGGTGGATGCCACTTTCGATCTGTTCATCGATCTGGGCGCAACCGACGAGCAGGCCGATTTCCCGGTGATTTATACGCGGGCGTTGGAAGGTCGCGCTGGGTTTACCCCGGAGACGATGGAAGATGACTTGCGTCCGCTCTTCGAGACAATTTTGAGCCATATCCCGCCGCCAATGGTCGATGTCGATGGCCCAACCCAAATGTTGGTGACCACACTGGAATACAGCAACTATGTCGGCAAGATTGCGATCGGTCGCCTGAGCAGCGGCAAGTTGCGCGCCGGCCAACAGATCATGCAAATTATGCCCGATGGCTCGATGAAACCCGGCAAAATCGCGCAAACTTTCATGTTCCGCGATTTGCAACGTGTGCCAGTTGATGAAGTGCAGGCCGGCAACATTGTGGCCGTCGCTGGCATTCCCGATGCGGGCATTGGTGACACGTTGGCCGATCCTGCTAATCCAATTGCGCTGCCGCCGATCCGCGTGGAAGAGCCGACCGTGCGCATGACCTTTGCGGTCAACGATAGCCCATTTGCCGGGCGTGAAGGGCAATTCCTGACCAGCCGTCAGGTCTATTCCCGTTTGCAGCGCGAACTGGAAAGCAACGTCGCCATGCGCGTGAGCGAAACTGATTCGGCCAGCGAATGGGTGGTGGCCGGGCGCGGCGAATTGCACTTGGCGATCTTGATCGAAACTATGCGGCGCGAAGGCTACGAGTTTTCGGTCAGCCGCCCAGAAGTTATTTTCAAAGAAGATGCGAATGGCAAGCTCTTAGAGCCGATTGAGCGCGTCTATATTGAAGTCAATAATGATTTCTTAGGGGCGGTCAGTGAAATGTTTGGCCGCCGCCGCGCAGTGATGCAGAGTATTAACTACGGCGAAGACGGCACCGTCTATGCGGAATATATTGCGCCGACCCGCGGTTTGTTAGGTCTGCGCCAACCGTTCTTGACTGCCACGCGCGGCACAGGCATCTTTCACACCCTGTTTCAAGGCTACGAACCACTGGTTGGAGAAATTGACATGCAGGATCGTGGCTCGCTGATCACGCTGGAAACCGGCAGCATCACGGCCTATGCGATGGCGAAATTACAACAGCGTGGTGAGTTCATTGTCAAGCCCGGCGATGAAGTCTACGCCGGCCAAATTGTCGGTGAGAACACGCGCCCCGACGACATGGTGATCAACTTGACCCTGGCCAAGCACCTGACGAACTTCCGCGAGAAACCATCGGCGACGACCGATATGATGAACCCGCCGCGGGTTTTGTCGCTGGACGACGCCATTCAATTTCTGGGCGCTGGCGATCTGCTCGAAGTGACGCCAGTGGCGATGCGCATTCGTAAGAAGATTTTGAATCATGACGTGCGCCAACGATCGATGAAAAAGGGCAGGACAGCGCAGGAATAAAACCGTCATGGTGGCGAGTGCGCTGCATGGCGGCGACCAATTTCGTCTATGAATCGACGCTATCCGCCGTGCGTTGCACTCGGTCCTACCGACCTGCCAGGGTGCAACGCACTCGCCAGTTTGTGAAGGGACGCAGCATGTGGCCGTGGCGAGTGCATCGCACCGAGATCAAAAGCCGGGGGACACAACCCTGAACCCGACATCGTTGCCCGCGTGATATGGATAGTCGGTGCTCCGGTTGGCGCAGCGCACGACGTTCTCAGCGAAGTAGAACGCACCCCCGCGCAATGTCCGAGTGTAGCCGCGTTCTGGACCTTGCGGATTGGCCGCTGGCGAGTGGCTGTAATATTTTTCATTCAAAGGCATGGCCCAAGTAAGCTACCGCTGGTGAATAATCCTGAGTGCGATGCACGGGCGCTGGCGGTAGAGTCATCCGTTCATGGGGTCGCCCGTGCATCGCACTCGTTACTCCTGCGACATAACTGAGTGCAACGCACGGGCGACCTGCCTGATGGACGTTCCAAATTGCGTGCGCCCGTGCATCGCACTTGACCATCCCTGCGCATCCGCCAGCGGTAGTTGGCCTGCGGTGCGTTAATCAAAGCGCACGGATTTTTAGTTCCGGCATGAGGAAGTGACGGGTATTCGTGGTGACAAGGGTTAAGTTTTCCAACTGCGCCGTGGCTGCAATCAGCGCATCTGCCAACGTAAGTTGCAGGCCGTGGCGGGCGTATTGATAGATCCAGCGCCCAGCCTGTTCAGCGATGAGATGATCAACGGGCAAACAAATGCACGCATCCAACGTCTGGCGGGTGCGGACTTCCTCGTGAGCATGCATACCTGCCATAATTTCTGCATGGGTAATGGCTGATATGTAAATCAAATCTTGGTCAGGCAATAGGGTAGCAAGATTGACAATGGCTGGTCGTTTACGCAACTGTTGCACCAGAATGTTCGTATCAAGCAGGTAATTTGTCATCTTCTTCCACTAGATTTTTGTCTGACTCTTCTAAAATTTCATCCCACGAACGCGGTAGCGAAGTTTCTCTGAGCTTGCGCACAAAACGATCAATGTCTTCTGCGGTCATTAAGTCAGGATGATCTGCATCTGACCACGCGCCGGCTGCCTCTTCCCAGGCTTTGTGCAATCGGCGCTTCTGCAATTCGTGCTGGACTAGATCCACAATAAACTGATTGCGCTGGCGTGCCGGAATTAGTGCCCGAAACTCCTGTAAGAGCGCTTCTGGCAAAGCCAGGTTGATGCGGGCCGCAGCGGCTTTGGTTGTTTTTGTTTTCATGCTGTCTCCCTTGCCAATAGAATCAATCACTAGTATACATCAAGAGTGTACATCAAGCTATGATGTATATCAAATTGAAATGGGTGCCTCTCCATTGCGGGCACGGTTAAAACCGGCAGCTGACAGGAGCAAGTGCCCTCAGGCACTTACTCTATAGTCGCTGCGGCGACTTGCTCCTATTAGTGGCGGAATTCTATTCCTGCTATTCTATTCCTGCCCTGCCCCCCAATGGAGAGGCACCCAATTGAAATTTCAGCGGTTGACAACCCATCGCGCCTATGTTAGACTCCCGATTACCTCTGGACGGTGTAGCCCAAATTGACCCTACCAATCCATGCTCGATCACCTCTGGACGGCGTAGTCCGAACTGATCTACTCCTGCTTTACCTAATCTCATGTACTCTTGTTGGTCTGAAGTGAATGACAACTAAATTACTGATAAATTACTGAAGCCTCATGCGAAAGGAAGTAGCCTCATGCAAGAATCGATCAAGCAGGTGAAGCCCGCCTTGGGCCAACGCTCGATCAGTCGGCGCCAGTTCATGCAATGGACGGCCATCGGTTTGCCCACGACTGCTGTGCTTGCTGCCTGTGTCCCACCTGGTGTAGAACAACCGGCCACTGGTTCAAGCGCCGGCAGCACCGCAACGATCTCGAATACGACAACGATGAGCTCGACCACGTCAACTGGGGGTAAAACGACGCAAATCTGGATGGGTCATCAGGAAGTTGCTGCGCTTGGCCCAGATGACACGGGACCGACCATTCAAGCGGTGATGATTTACAATATTCACAGCCAATTAGTCTATTATGACTACGATTTTAAGCTCGTGCAAGATTTAGCCGAATCCCAGGATGTCGCCCCAGACGGCAAAAAATATACCTTCCATTTGCGCAAAGGCGTTAAATTTCACGATGGCACCGATTTTACCTCCAAAGATGTGAAATATACCTTTGATTTTTATCGCGATCCGAAAAACGGCGCTGTCCGCATCAGTGACTTCACCGGTATCGATATGATCGAAACGCCAGATGATTTGACTGTAGTTGTCAATATGAAGACAGTCAACGCTGCTTCGTTGGTGACGTGGGGCGGTTTTAATATTGTTTCAGCGAAATATCATGCAAGCATTGGCGAAGCCAAGTATAAAGGCGCACCGATGGGCACGGGGCCGTATAAGTTGAAAGAGTGGAAGGCTGCAGAATTTACAGAGTTAGAAGCCTTTGATGACTATTACGCTGGTCGTCCTAAAATCGACATTTTACGCATGGAAATCGTGCCAGAAGATGCCGTTCGCAAGCAAGCGCTAGTTACCGGTGACGCCGATGCATCGGTGTGGCCGTTGCTGGTGCAAGACAGTTTGACCCTGGCGAAGGATCCGAAATTTATGGTCCTGAGTTCACCTACTTCGGGCTTCAAATTCTTCCCGATCAACGACACCCTCCCCTATTTCCAAGATAAGCGTTGCCGCCAGGCGTTGATGTATGCGCTAGACCGTCAGCGCATTATCGATGACCTCTGGAATGGCACAGCTGAAGTCGCCCACTCCACGCTGCCATCATCTAGCATCTATTACAAGGCAGATTTGAAGAAATACGAATTTAGTCCAGATAAAGCCAAAGCGTTGTTGGATGAAGCGGGCTGGAAGGTGGGTGCGGATGGCATTCGCGAAAAAGATGGCCAGAAATTCTCTTTCACCTGTACCGTCAAGGCTGGTGACCAGGCGCGCAAGCCGATTGCCGAACTGGCGCAACAATTATTCAAAGATGTGGGTGTCGATATGCAGCTCACCGAAGCGCCCATTGTCGCCATTTTAGACGGCCTGCACAAAGCGACGATTGATTGTGCGATCTTTAACTGGGGCTATTGCTTCAGCGCCCTGGAACCTGATGCTTCGGCGGTGCTCAGTTCTAAGGGGGGCGATAACTTTTCGCACTTTAAAAATGACGAAATGGACAAACTCCTGGCCGAAGGCTTGCAGAAGGTTGATCTAAAAGACCGCAAACCGATCTACGACCGCATCCAAGAGATCTTTGTTGAGGAAGTGCCGGTGCTCTACCTGCAATTTGATCTGTGGATGGAGCCCTTCAACCGCCGCTTAGAAGGCGTCCCCGATAAAGTCGTCAACCCCATCGAGTGGATTAGCTCTTTTCGGTGGAGCAAACAGAACGGCTAGCCATTTTTGATTTACGATTTACGATTTATAAGGATTGGTGTACATCAATACCTTCGCCAAATTAAGTTTTGAGCGAAACTCACAATTTGGGTGGGACGACAAAGGCAAACCATG
>JBBREZ010000497.1:0-5217 GCA_038225095.1 Caldilineales bacterium | reverse complement strand
GTCTTCGAACTTTTGCAGAAATCCGTCGATGTCCTTTGGCTCGTTGATAAAATGTTGGGATTCATACTCAACCATGCCCGACATTTCGCGTGGCACCGCCGAGTAAAACGGCATCACGGCATCAGCAGCGTCTTTGATCATCGCCCCCGCTTGCTTTTGATCCGGCGTCAGATGGTCGGCGGCCAGATCGGACCGCGCCGGTGCAAATTTGGTTGACTGAAACAATTCGTTTTGCACCATCAGCCCCTGCGCTTCAACTGAACTGATCTGCGTCAGAAAGGCCATCGCCGCGGGAATATGTTCCGCACCGACCGGCACGATGTAACCAAACGGATCAATCACCTCTGCCGTCGGTATATTCGCATCCATCACCGGAAAGCGAAAGAAACCCAGTTCAGCCTGGAAGGGCGTCGGCAGTTGCCCAAACGAATAGGTATCGCTGAGCGCCATCACCGCCTTCGCTTGATGCAACATGCCCTTGTCCCCGCGCACCAGCGCGGTCAACGTGGTCAGATCGCCGAAGTTTATGCGGCCTTCTATGAAATAACCCCGATCAAAAAGTCCCTGCCACGTTTCCAACACACGGCGCACCTTGGCATCCGTGTAATGTTCCTTGCCAGACATCAGAGCGCGATAGAAGTCCGGCCCGTTCAACCGCAAGTTTAGATATTCAAACCAGTAATTTCCGGTAGATTCGCTGCCACTGATCGCCAATGGCGTTTCATTGTGGCTGCGCAAGGTGTCGCAGATGGTCAGAAATTCCTGCCAGGTCTTGGGTGGTTGCAAGTTATATTGGGCAAAAATTTGCTTGTTGTAATAGATCGCCTCCCAGCCGAACCCAATCGGTAAGTAATATTGTTTGCCATCGCGCACGCTCAACTTCTGGATGCTCGCTGGCACAGCCTTGAGTAAACCGGCCTGCGTCCAGATTTCCGTCAAGTCGGCCACCTGATTTTTGTGGATCGCCATGTTTAGTTGATAGCCTGTATCCATGTTCAGGATGTCCGGTGGCGGTGGACTACTTAGATACGAAGCTAAGCCAGCACTGGCTTCCTCACGCTTGAACTCGACCTGCGGATAAGTTCCCCGAAATTGTTTGGCCAGCAATGCTTCCACCTGGCTGTTTAAATCCCAGGTGATCCAGCGCACCGTGGCCGCTTGCACCGTGGCCGGCTTGGCTGGTTGTTCTTCCGCACCACATTGGGTTGTCAGCAACGACAGTAATAACAATAAACAGACGAGGCGGGCCTTGCGCTCTGTAGAAATCATGGTTCCTCCTTGGGAACAGGCAACGCTAAAATGGTGGCCCTCTTTAGAATTTTAGCGCACATCCGATGAGGGATTACGGATGTACGCTGGATAGAATCCAAAAGACAGTAAAACAGAGACAAAAAAAAGACGTAAAGCAGTGGAGTTAACTCCAATACCTACGTCTTCATGTTTGTATGCTAGCCAGCGCACCAAAAAGCGCTGGATGGCACATAAACAAATAGCCGCAGGCATCAGAGTGATGCGCTGCGGCTTAGAATTTCAAGCCATCACGGAATTACCCGCTAGCAGACGCACCTCTCCCTACCTTGACCCATAGCAAAGCTCGGCCCAACAAGAATTCCGATCAGGCTGACCATTGCGATACGATCTGTATAAAGTTTCATTCGGCGCGTCTCCTCTCAAAAATTTATGACACAAACTACGGCTGGCGTCATATGTTTGCAACTGTAGCACAGACTACTTTAACTTGTCAAACGGATATGTGCGCAAAATTACAATTGTTCATTTTCGATTAATCAATGATGTTACACACTCGCCTAGTGACAACCTCTTACTTGACCGGCAGCAGTTGGTCGATAAACTGCACTCGATTGCCATTCCCGACCGGGTACTTCTGTCGCAACACTTGCAGCCCATTGACACCGTGATTGGTCAATCTAAGTTTTTGCCCCAGCTTAGAGATTAGTCACTTCCCGATCCGCCTGTTTGTAGCTCGGCCTTATTGATGGCGGCTAGCAAGGTATTGAACATTATCAAATGTACATTATGAATCATATGGTGGCTGTTAAACCCGGTCAGAAAGTCGGACATATTTGACTCGCTTATCCCCTGCAACCGATAGTGAAGGTGGAATCGATAGCGTGCATAGGGATGATCCTTTCAAAATGACAAACTTACAAAATTAGGTTTTCGCGATTACATCGCTATCAAACACACAAAACATCGGCCTGCCTGTTGAAGATAGTAGTTGCTTAACTGTTCAGCCCTTCTGGTGTTTCAGGGTGGTACAACAACGAATGCAGAAAATAACCAATAAAGCACGACCCCTAATTCATTATTTTCTGCATTCGTTGTTGTACGTCTGGCTGAACATTTACGTAGTTGCTTATGTTGGCTATCTTTCTCCCGGCCACACAACCAGTGACCAGTCGCCAGGTCTAACCAATAGGTTTTACGGTTCTTGCGGAATCGCCGTTTGCCGTCCCAACGTAAAAAGACTTTGCCCTGGGTCATTTTGATGGCGTGGTGTTCCGCCACAAACTCGGCGTTGTGATCATGAACCCACCCCGGCTTCTCGCCTGTCGTGGGATCTTTGCGATTTGAAAATTCTTATAAACTGTTTGAAAAGCCCGCTGCGCCCAGTGGCGGGTGCCCACGGGTACTTAACGTGTTTTAATACGTTTTGTGTAACAGGCGGTAAATTCATTCACCGTCAACCGTACCTTTTTAAACAGCTTCTGAGTAAATCTTTACGATTGATTTGTAGTGCCATTGCTTATCTCCAGACGATTCGCCGGACGCACATGCCGAATCAAGCGCGACATCAGCTAGCCAAATCCGAGCATATCCAGTAAGAACTGGGCTGTCATCCAAAAGACAATAGTGCTTTCAGCAAATCTTTGGAAAGATACCATTGTCATCCTCACCTATCTTTGTCTCGACCGCGGCGTTTCTCCCCGTTCGCTTGGCATTGCCCGCGCCGCTAGACGGATTGACGTTATCTGCTCCCGTCAAGTTATTCATGGCATTGACGCCAATGCCACTAGCCAGCACCGACTCATCAATGACCAGCGGCTTGACATTTTTTCTCCTTTTCCTTTTTATTACACAATGGACGATTCTCAAGTTTTATTCACTTCCAGACTTTCGAGATAGCGTACGGCTTCATGCCGCTTGAGCGAGCGGGCTTCTTCAAGCGGCGTCGCGTAATTGTCAATCCGTGTTCTCACGGTTAGATCAGCACCGTGGTGGACAAGCAATTTGAGCGCAGTAACATCATTGCGCGCGGCGGCCATGTGTGCAGGTGTCCAATCATTCCAACCTTGCAGATTAATAGGCGCACCGTGTTGCAGTAACAGTTCGAATACTTCATAACGGTCAGCGAGCTCGCGTTCAAGGGCACTGATGAGCACTGTCCCGCCTTCGTCGTCACGAAAATCCAGTTGAACATTTTTGGATAAGATCCATTTGATTGATTGCGATGCACCACAATGAAGCGCATTGATAATCCAACGTCGCTGAAAATAGTCATCTTCGCCTTCGGGGAAGTCATCAAGCACAGCAGCAGCTTCCTCTAATAGTCCTATGCTCCCATCCTTCAGTAGTTCTAAAAGATAGCTATAGTCACTTGTTTCTTGCATGACAAACCTCTCAAAATGATATGACGTCTTCGCTCATACATCATACTCGTGGTTGGCATAGCGTCCGAAAATTGCGTCTGCGCAATGTGCAATCCGGCAAAGTTGCTACTGCCTCTTTGTGTAATGAGGGAAGGTTGGTTGGTTATCATCGTTGAGGATTAGACCCCAGATGATGGTTTTTCTTCGTTCACCTGATCCGGTGTGATTGTGCGCAGATCCCAACTCATCGAAGGCTGGCCTGTGGTCAGATCGGCGAGGGTATACTTTTGGAGCAGACCCTGGCGGGCCACGATTAAGTTGCCGAGGGCATCCCAGTTCGCCCATTCCACGGCATTGTCTACTAAATCGCTGGGGTGATCAAGCGCAAAGCGGGCGCGATTTCCTTCCCGACTCGGACGCCTGACTATGCTCAACGTAGGATGACTTTTCGATGGTTGACACACCCATTCGCGCGGGTCATTGAAGGAACTACCGTTTTTCTGTAGCGGCCTCCCACTTCCTTGACTTGTCTCTAGCTGGCGCCAGCCCTCGCGCATCAACCGTGCTGTTCGATAGTCATGGCGGACAATTTGTCCTTCGGGGTTGTGTTCCATGCCATCCTCGCGGCACACAAAGGGCAGTGGAGCAGTTTGGGTCACCTTCATCGTCGACCACACATTAATCTGTAACAACGTGCGGCTCGCAAAGAAACCGCCACCATTCCATGTACCGAGATTTTCCCATTCCCGGTAGGTCTTTAGCCAAGGGCTTCGGCATAGACCAGTCCAGACCGCACCATTGGCGCCCAGGGCTTTATAGACCAGCCATTCACCATCAAACGAAACGTCACAATCGTCGCCATACAATCTACCAGTAAACCAGGAACCCCATTCCATCTCTGTGGTTTGCGTGTTAATTTTGATGATGTGGTAGCGCTTCGATGGCCCGCGCCGCAAAACCACCAGAATCGGGGCTTCTTTAGCCGTGAGAAAATAAAGGCGTGGGGCAGGTAGTGGAGTGGACATCACAAAATTCCTGGGTTATTCGTCTTTCAATCCTACTTGAGTGGAAGCTTCCGCCCCATCCGTCTGGCATTGCCCGCGCGCCGCCAGCCGGATCGCCGCTATCAACTCGTCGCGGCCGCAATCCTTGAGCAGAAACCGACACGCCCCGGCGGCAAACGCATGGCTGCGGAACGTGGCGTAGACGCTCAACACGATAACCCGAGTCGTTGGTGCCTGTTGGCATAGGGCACGGGTGTCCGCTATGCCGTCCATCTGTGCGGCCCCCACATCGACCAAGGCCACGGCTGGTCGGAGTCGAACGGCGAGCTCGATAGCCGCTTTCTCATCCGTCGCCGTAGCGATGACTGCAATGTCGTCAGCCGGCTTGAGCAAGCGAACAAGGGCGCGGCCAACCTGGGGATCGCCATCGATAATGAGAATTCGAATAGGGTCATGCTTCGTCGGTTCCAACACGTTGCACCTTCTAAAGCCGAAGACAGCATCGCCCAGGGCTTATATCGCCTGGGCGGTGGAATGGCTTTCGGCCTGTATTGAACGTACGTCATCGTTTATAGTTTCATCACAGGCAGCCCGCACTAGTG
>JBBREZ010000496.1:0-5224 GCA_038225095.1 Caldilineales bacterium | reverse complement strand
GCCATCTAGCAAGGAGCATGAAATATTTTTCAAGACCATTGGGAGAGTAGTTTACCTTATCTATTGGCGGATTTTATTTTTTACGTTGGCCTAAGCAAAGATTATGAAGCGCTCACCGCTTCCAGCGAGGCCTTCATCTATATCGCTATGACCCGGATTATGCTCCGGCGGCTTGTGCCTGCTTGACCTTTTCAGACCCTCTCTTAGGCGGCCTGACTGCATTTGGTCGCTTTCTACTGATCTCTACTTGCCCGCATTACCCGCTGCGTTGTGATCCCGCCGCGGCGCACTTATGGCTAGTTGCTGGCGGATAGGCGTTTTCTCGGCTATGCGCTCACCGGCAGCTTTGTTTTTGTCGCCGCAATTGTCTATATTTCTGCATCGCCATTCGTGCTGCAAAATATCTAGGGACTCTCACCACAACGATTCAGCCTGGTCTTTGCAGTCAACACCTTGGGCCTTACCATCGTATCACAGTTGAGCGCGTTCCTTGTTAAGCAGGTTTCGCCCCAAAGGTTGCTTGCGGGGTAATCGCGCTAGCCGCGGCAACCATCGTCTTGCTTGCGGCCGCGCTCAGCGGAGTCGGTCTTTGGGGCGTTCTGGCCGCGGTCTTTGTAATGGCTGCCAGTCTGGGCTTAATTGCGCCGAATGCAACCGCCCTGGCGCTGACCGATATAGATGTGCAAATAGCTGGCCGTGCAACGGCGCTTCTGTGGGGCTTGGCGGCGCCACAACAGCAGTGCCCATGGCGATTGCCCTGGTCGCAGCCAATCGTAACTTGGGGACGCGTCGGCATAGACGCCCCAGAGCGAGGGCGAACCAGCGCAAATCATAAATGAGACCTTTCAGCTAGCTTCTGAAGTGCGCAGACATCCCTGTCTGCGCACTTCAGAGAATAGTGATCGCGCTAATGCACTATGCTTGGTTGTAGGCTTGTTGCAAAACGCCAATGTCGATTTTGGTCATTTTCAACATCGCCTGCATCACGTTCTGCGCTTTCTTGGGATCTTTGTCGCCCAACATCTCACCGAGGGCGGTGGGGATAATCTGCCAGGAAACGCCAAATTTGTCCTTCAGCCAGCCGCAGGGACCTTTTTCGCCGCCTTCGGATAGCTTCTCCCATAGTTCGTCCACCTCTGCCTGGGTTTTGCAACTAACGAAAAGCGAGATACCATCCGCAAAAGTAAAATGGGGACCGCCGTTGAGCGCCATGAATTCCTGTCCCTCTAGGATGAACGAGGCGGACATAAGCGTTCCGGCTGGCACAGGCGCACCTTCGCCATACCGGTTCATGCTCACGATCTTGGAATTGGGAAAAATGGAGACATACAAATTTACTGCCTCCTCGGCCTGATTGTTAAATGTTAAGAATGTCGTGATTCTTGGCATATCGGTTCTCCTTGCTTTGCGCAAAACAGACGTTTATCTTTGAACTTGAGCCATGCTTCCTCATAGAACATATGTATTATAAACCATCCAAAGCTGTCTGTCTTGTATAAAATGGCAAGCTATTCGGGTTGATGCATACGAATGATCTGGGCGGGCGTATGCCCGATAAATTGTTTTAATGACCGGGTGAGATGGGGTTGATCATAATAGCCAACTTCGAAGACGGTGTCGAGGATGGCAACCCCCTGTCGCAAGAGATCCGCCGCGCGTTGGGCGCGCTCGAATTGGTAAATATGGTTTTGCGTCAACCCAGTGGCCTGCAAAAAGCGATGACGCACTGTGCGCGCTGATAGATCTGGCGGTTGCCCTTGCAAGACTGCATCGACGACCGGATCGCAGGCCAGCAAATCATTGCGCACGAGTCTATCGGTAAACACTTCGGCATTGTCGAAGGTAGGAAATTGCCATACGGAGCCCTTCAGCCAGAACGATTGCCGCGTTGCATCTGGCAGGATCTGCTCGACATCGAGGAATTCCTGGATCGGCAGGTGGGGCAACCAGGTCCCAAGCTTAAACTTGATCCAAAGGATCTCCGCACCTTTCTGGAAAGTGACAACGCCAGCCGTGCTCAACGGGCCGGCCACCACTGCCCGCGCATTGCCCTGCTCGCGCACAAAGACCATGTGCCAATGGGTCTCGGCAGGGCGGATCACGGTGCCATTACCTGCGGTGTGTCCGTTGGTAATCGTTTCCACATAAGGCGAATCCGACAATCTCTGCTCATAAATAAAGCCCACCTTGCTGCTCCTTCTGATCCTGTCAAAACTAGCTGCCTACGGGTATGACTGCAGCGAGAAACGGTGTAACGTTGAACTTGAATCTATTATATCAAAAAATAGATTGGGGGAGTAGTGCAAAAGCGGCAATAGCGCACAATTTGTGCACTACTGCCGGAGACCTAATGAGGGGTCAAGCAGAACGACCGTCGATCACTCCGCCGTCTTGATCGGTGCATCAAGGAAGGGTGGGACAATTGCAAGCAGCAGATCGGTGCGCGCCACTACTGTTACATGTGAGGTGCCGGGGAGGATGGCAAGCTGGGCATTCGGCAGGCCAGCCGGTGTATCGCCCATGACGCCACCGCCAAAGAGGCGGAACATCTCCACGGCCTGCTCGGGACGCACAATATCCGAGTCGCCAATGATCGTCAGCGTTGGCGCCTTGATTGACTGAAGCGCCGCAGCCGGCCAGTTCGGAATATTCATGTTCATGGCGCCCAAGGGGCACCCGAAGCGTCACATCCTGGTTGATACCTTGAGTTTACTCCTGGTGGTCGTGGTCACGGCCGCTTGTGTGCAGGAACGCGACGGTGCCAAATTACTCTTTCAACGGCTGACTGGTGCTTGCAAAAAGCTGCGTCGCCTCTGGGTCGATGGTGGTTATCGTGGTCTTGTCCTGAAAGAATGGGTGACCCAGCATTGTCGTTTCTGCTTACACGTCGTCTTGCGTTCGGATGACCAAAAAGGTTTTGTGGTACTTCCACGGCGGTGGGTCGTTGAACGGACCTTTGCCTGGCTTACTCATCATCACCGGCTTAGTAAAGACTATGACGTGCTGCCAGCCACGAGCGAGACGATGATCTACATTGCTATGATTCGTCTGATGGCGCGCCGTTTAGCCCGTACCTGACCTTTTCAAACAGTTTCTTAGGTAGCTGCGCCGCACTTACCCTTGATTCCTTGCTTTTGCCCTTTACACCCGCTATAATTACCCTACTATGCGCCGAAAACGTAGCGGCTTTGATCCTTTTCGCTTCGCCCGCAGCTTGGAAGGGCAACTGGTCATCGGATTTTTTCTGGTGCTTTACCTGGTCGGCGGCGGCCTGATCTGGCTTTTTTATGGCAAAACGGCGGCGCTGCTCGGTATCATTTGCATGACTGGCGGGCTTTTCTTTTTTCTACTGCTCTATGCCATCGTCTGGTTGATCGGCTGGTGGGCGGGAGAGTGAAAGAATTGACGATTGACGATTTTTGATTTACGAAATTAGTTCGTAGACGAAGCCGCCTCGTCAATCGTCAATCAACGCTCTACTGAGCGACCTAATCGTAAATCGATAGAGGTGATATGACGACTTCAGCTAAAAAATTTCTTGTGGGCGTGGCCTGGCCCTATTGCAACGGCGAAAAACATATTGGGCAGATTGCGGGCGCTTATTTGCCGCCAGACATCTTTGCGCGCTATCAGCGGATGGTGGGCAATGCTGTGCTGATGGTGAGCGGTTCTGACACACACGGCACCCCGATTGTGCTCAAAGCCGACGCCGAAGGCATTACGCCAGAAGCGGTGGTGGAGAAATATCACAAACTGTTTATCGATGGCTGTTTGCAGATGGGGCTCACCTTTGATCTGTACACGCACACCGAGACGCAAAATCACTGGGACGTGACCCAGATGATGTTCAAGCGGCACATGGAAACTGGTTATATTTATCGCGACACGCAAAACCAGCTCTACGATCCAGAGGCCAAGCGCTTTCTTGCCGATCGCTATGTCGAAGGTACTTGCCCGTTCTGCGGTTACGAGGACGCGCGCGGCGATCAATGTGATAATTGTGGCCGCTTGTATGACGCATTGGAACTGAAAAACCCGCGCTCTAAAATTACGGGCAACACACAATTAGAAATTCGCGCGACCGAACATTTCTTCCTGGACATGGGCAAGATGAATCAACCCTTGCTGGATTGGATTTACACCGACAAGGAAGATTGGCGGCCGAATGTACTCAACTTTGCGCGTGGTCAATTGGAACTGCGCGAATTGCGCGGCCGCGCCATCACCCGCGACATTGACTGGGGCATCCGGATCCCGGTCGAAGGGGTGCCGGACACCAAGCGAATTTACGTCTGGTATGACGCCGTGATCGGCTATCTCAGCGCCGCCGTCGAATGGGCCAACCTGACCGGTGAAGCCGACGCCTGGCGCGTCTGGTGGGATCACAGTGTCAACCCGGATTCGCTGATTTATAATTTCATTGGCAAGGATAACATTCCCTTCCACTCTATCATCTGGCCTGGCATGTTGATCGGGTATAACGCGGGGCCAGAGCCGCATTTAAATCTGCCCTACGATGTACCCGCCAACGAATATCTGAACCTGGGTGGCCGCCAGTTTAGCACCAGCCGCGGCAATGTGATCGGCTGGAACACCGTGCTAGAGCAATTTCAGGCCGATGCCTGGCGCTATGTGTTGACTGCGCAAGCCCCCGAAACGGCCGACGTGGAATTCACCTGGCAAGATTTTATGGACCGCATCAACAATGAATTGGTGGCGAACTGGGGCAATTTGGTCAATCGTATGTTGAGTTTTACGTACAAACGCTTCAACGGCGCGGTGCCCACACCAGGGGCATTGGATGCAGCGAGCCAAGCGTTGTTGGACGAGATTCAGGCTGGCTTTACCACGGTAGGCGACTTATACAACGCCACTAAGTTCAAGGCGGCCTTGACAGAAGTGCGCAGGTTGAGCCAACGCGTCAATCAATACCTGAATGATAAAGCGCCGTGGAAGGCAATCAACGATGATCCGGCGGGCGCGACGACTTCGGTCTATGTGGCGCTACAAGCGATTGATTGGCTCAAATTGCTGTGGAGTCCGATCCTGCCGCACAGCAGCGAGCAAATTCACCAGATGCTTGGTTATGACCAGCCGCTCTTTGGCCGCCAATATACCGAAGAAATCAGCGATGGGCGCGGCACGCATCGCGTTTTGCGCTATGAGCATGGCGCGGCCAGTGGTCGCTGGGTAGCCAATCCGTTGCTGGCCGGTCAATTCATGC
>JBBREZ010000495.1:0-5236 GCA_038225095.1 Caldilineales bacterium | reverse complement strand
GTGGGTTATCTTTCATCCGTAGCTGTAGATAGTATTGAAACTCACCGGAATCGAGGTTAAAATACAAGTCACGCGGATCATGGATGATATCAGTCTCACGGTAATAATGCGGTATTTTGCCACGCATAAGCATGTGGAGGGTCGTAAGTCGTTGCTGGCCATCAAGAATGACAGTCACCGTGCCCAGCTTTTCCGGTAGAGAGTTTATGTTCTTGAGTTCAGGTGGTTGATCCGTTTTCCAAAACAGTAAGCCACCAACAGGGTATTCCTTCATCAAGGAGTCCAGCAATTGTTTCGCTTGATCCTTGTTCCACACATATTCACGTTGAAACTCTGGGAGTACAACCGAGCGCGTTTCTATACTATCAAGCAGTTCGCTAATTTTCATTTTAAGTTACCTTTTGCAATTTCATTCATTTGACCATGAGGCGATCTCAAAGTGTACTTGTAAAGATTAAATCTAGCGGCATAGAACGAAGTTTCTGCATCAAGGATACGGAACGCCCGCTCATATAACGAATGCAGGCATTGGTATCGAGCAGGTACGTCATAGAAGTTCCTCACGGATTTCGTACTCACCTTGCGGTTCACGTTCGGGAAAATCGGGAATTGAACCGAAAGTTTCTTCAAAAAAGCCCACCGGCCAGCCATTGGCATCAACGGCTGTAGGCTTGTCATTGACCACCACTTCGTCCAACGGTAAAAAGATAATTTCCACCCGGCGATGGCGCAACGCTGGTGGCGCGATAATAATTTCCGGCAATGCATCAATAATTTGGCGAAAGTAGGTCATGTTTTTCTTCTGTTCATTTTAACCAAGCCTTTTCATCTAATTATACCATCTCAGCCAATAGTTTCATCATCGCCTGGCACAACTGCTTGAGATCAGTGTCAATCGCCGCCAGCAGGCCCTGTAGCCTAGAGGAATAGAAATAGCCATCGAACGGAATTTCATAGCCGCGCTTGGAAGCGTTTAGATATCCACTGAAATTAGCATAGATGTGGTATTATAGTTGTCCATTCCTGGCTGCTTTGTGGTTGGTTGCGTCAAGATGGCGCCAGCACATTAAATTTACGATTTTAGATTGACGATTGACGAAGTAGCTTCGTTGACAGAAATCCTCGTCAATCTAAAATCCAAAATCGATTTCATCTATGTCTTCTTACCGGCTACTGAAACACAAAGACTACGACCGTTCGGCAGAAAATTTGCCGGAGACCATTCAGCGTAAGGCGCTTTGGGCGCAATTGCTGTTGGGGATGCGCGGGCGTACGCCGAGTGTTAAAGGGACAACCGGCCTCAATGCGCATTGGCGGCGCACACCGGTGCAAGGCAACCATTACTACATGTGGTGGATTCCGCGCAGCGAAAGCAGTGTACCGGTCACGCAACAAGAAGACGACCCAACAAACCGGGCGAACAACACGATCCTCATCCACTCGATTCGTCACCACGACGAAACCAATGACCCGATTGAACTGGGCTCGCTGGATGATTATGAAGAAGTGGCGGTGGATGCGCTCGACCCGCGCTACGCCGAACAACGTCAGGTTAGCGCCAAAGTGAACAGCGAATATGTGGCGCTGGCTACGATCAAAGGCTTGCCCGGCAGTGGCAAAACTGTTTCATTACTGTATCTGGTCAAAGATCTGGCCCAACGCACAGATATGCGCGAGATTTTGTATGTCACGTATACGAATCGCCTAAAGCGGGCGGCCGGGGAATTTCTCGAGGCGCAAGGGTCGCATATCAAACGGATCGTCAAGGTCTGCACCCTCAATGAGATCGAGCACGAAATCACCAGTCTGCCTACCTTCGGCGAACCATTTACGGATTTACGCGACTTTACGACCTTTCTCGATCTGCAAAATGCGGCGACGCTCGGCCCGTGGAAAAAGTATCCGCAAACACTCTACACCGAGTTGCGCGCCCACCTCCTAGGCCGGACATTTCCCCCTGGCTATTCGCTGCCCGCTGGTAAACTTAATCAACTGCTCTTCCGGCCAGATGGCGTCAGCGCAACGACCTATGCTGCGCAGCGCGAACTGGCGCTGCCAGACGCTGAATTGGCCTGGCGCTTGGCCGAACGGCTGCGCGATGGGCGTTTCTTCCAGGATCAGAAAGCCGCTTATTTGGCCGTTGAGCGCTTACGCAAAGGCAAAAGCCCGTCCTGGTTAGCCCAATTAGACGCCGTAATTATCGACGAAGTGCAAGACCTGACGCTATTGCAAATTGCGTTGCTGGGCGAATTAGTGCGCGAGCGCATTCGCCGCCGTCAGGATGCGCCGTTTGTCTTTGTGGTGGCGGGTGACGAATCGCAAATTGTGCAGCCCAGCGGCTTTGACTGGGGTGTCTCCAAAGATCTGCTCGGCGAACAGCTTGGTCTCTGGCCGGACGAATTTCAATTTCAACATCAGCGCCGCTCGCCGCGCAACCTGGCGCAATTAATTGATAACACTTGGGCACTCTACGCACACCTGCCCAAGGCCCAACGCCCCAGTGCCAGCCGCCAATTGTTCATTTACGAAGATGAACAATTGATGCGCGAGCGGGCCGCCAGCAGCAGCGCAAGCCACGGCACTACCGACAGCGGCGACGAAAATGGGCAGATTTTTATTTGTGCGCTGCCACCGGCCGTGAGCGGGTCGGAAAAATCGCCCAGTCCGGCGTGGCTGGCCTTGCTGCAAGAGCTAGCCGACAAGCCAGGGCGCATCCTAATCGACTTGACCGATACTTTGCGCGCCACGCTCAGTGAGCAACCAACATCAGATGCCGACGAAGTGATTCTTCTGGCGCGCGAGATCAAGGGCCTGGAACGGGCCACAGTCGTTGTGCATGGGTTAAACGCGGTTTATATGCGAGCGATGCGCTTGTGCAATGAACAAGACGGCGGTAATATTCCCAAATTTGAAGCGCGACGCCTCTTTGACGAAATTCGCGTGGCCCTGAGCCGTTCCACCGACAAACTGATCTTACTCGAACCAGCCAACGCGCCAGTCTTGGTCGAACTTGAAGTGGCCCAAGTACCAGGCGCGTTGGTCATTACTTGGCAGGATCTGCTCGAAATCTTGCAATTGGATGACATGTCGGCCATCGAGATGATTGAAGGCTACCTTGACGAAGTTGACGACCTTTTTGAGCGCAATTCCTGGGAGCAAGGCTATCGGCGTAACCGGCGCGCCTATGCTTTGGCCACGCAGCTCGGTGATTCAGCACTGCAACGCGAAGCACAGGAGCAATATATTGGCGGCTATCTGCAAGAGGCGACGAATTGGCTGCAACGCAACGAATGGCTGGAGGCCCATGCGCGTAATCGGCAGGCGCAGGCGCTAGCGGTGCAATTTGGCGATCCAATGATCGAGGAACAAGTCGAAGATCAGTATGCTGAAATTTGCACAGTACTTACCCAACAAGCGCACGAGCAAATTAGCCAAGCGCAGACGCAACTCGGCCAGAAACAATTCAAAACGGCCTACCAAACCATTCACGCCGCCATTGCAATGGCAAACCTGATCCAGAACACCACAACAATGTCCGCAAGCGCAACGCAACAGGCATCGCTTACCGCGTCCGTGGATGAGGTATTGGTGGCGATTATGCGGAGGACGACGCCCGCCACGCCGCAAAGTTGCTCAGTGAAGCCGCCGTAGCGATGCAGCGCCAGACCGATGGGGTAGGCGCGCAGGCGTTGCATGTGCTGATCGAACGCTATCAAGCCCTGCCGCAGCATGCCAATTTATCGGCCGCCCAGATCGAAACGCTGTTAAATCTGGCCCGCCGCTATCTGGAAATTGTTGAACCGTTAGACATGGCGCAAACGGCCTATGTCTACCTCCACCACTGGCTAGAAGAAGCCTTTGCCAGTTTGCACCAGCAGACGGCATTGTATTATCGCTGGGCCCTGATCGCCCAAGCCTTTGCTGCGCTGGCCGCCTATTCGGAAATGGACGAACATCTATGGGATTTGGAAAATCGTATGAATTTGTTGCTTGAACAGGGTAAACGTAAACTAGATGATGCGAATCTGGCAAAATTCAGGGCCTTGCTGATGGCCTACAATGACGATGCCCAGGGTGCCTCACTGGCCTGGGAACAGTTGGGCGAAATCACGATGGCTGCGGACTACGCGCGCGAGGCTGGTGACATGGAACGGGCCTACAACTTGTTGCGTCAGAGTAAAACCGCCATTCCTGAAGAATTGGCCGTAGCCGTCAAGGCAATGCGGCTCTTGCAGCAGTTGGAGCAAAAGCACCACGCCTTGCGTAACGAAGAGCGCCGTGTACTCCTCGAACAATTAGCGGCCCTACATACGCTGATCACCACTGAGTTCGCGGAAGAAAACGAGGAGCCAGCCACTTAATACGTTAGCGGAACGTAGTCAATTCATACTTAAAGCCATAATACTTCAAGTATAATAAAGCAAGAGGTACAATGCTAGCATATTAAGGCATCTCGCTTAGTACTCTTCTAAAAGCTTTACCTGCATGACTCTCGCTATTTATATCAAATCTCTTACTACAATACCTTCGCCAAAACCTTACGAACAGTCAAAAACACGAATTCGATAAATATTCTGACCCACATTGCCAAGAAATTTGGCCTAAAATAGGGCAAAAATTATTAAAACAGACCATATTTGGCCGTTGTTACTAAGCACTTTAGAATTGTTTAGGTGCATCATGAGCGACTCGATTTCCAGGTAATCTGATGCTTCGAGACTTGGATATTTCTGTTGATTATACTCTAAAAAAGGAAGTAATTTTCCATTGTAATCGTTTAGGTCCCATTTTTTTCCATCTGGATGGTATTGGGACTCTAAGTAACTCTGATGCGTTCATGCGTTCGAAATAGAATAGATCCTGGGACAGGCGTAAATAGCATGGGTACAACAGATCCAACACGTGTTGAAGCATAGACCGCAGTGTTTACTGCAGCTTGTAAATCTTCATCTGGAATGCCGAAAATGACAAAGGCATTCATATCCTGGCTACCTACTCTGAATCCGACTCGACATAACACATCGATTGCCTGATCGAACTTTTCAATAGTTGCTTGGCGTCGATTCCACTGTCGAGCAATATCATTGTCAATTGTTTCTCATAGACAACTCAAATAAACAAGGCACAAATGGCCGAATAGGCATGGCGGTCAAGTAAAGAACACGGGAAGGTGGTCGCCTTCAAATGGTCTTCAAACTGCTCAGCGAGTTGGTCAAGTTTCTTGACCGTGTGATTA